>CAYFRH010000095.1:0-9857 GCA_964345345.1 uncultured Puniceicoccaceae bacterium
AATCATGCCTTGGTACGCCAATAGATGCAGCAAAGTGCCCGGGGCGGGACTTGAACCCGCACGCCCTTACGGGCAACAGATTTTAAGTCTGCAGTGTCTACCGATTCCACCACCCGGGCAGGAGATGGGAGAAGGCTGACGGGGGAACGTCCGGGGTCAACGGGGAATTCCGAGGAAACGATGGTCAGGGAAGTTTTGGGACGGATTCGGGATTTTCGCGGATCAGCTCAAGCGCTTGGCGGGCCCGGGGATAGTGCGGACGAATTTGCAAAACGCGTTCAAATCGTTCCTCCGCTTCCTTGAACTGCTTATTGAGGAGAAGGGCCAGCCCCAGATCCTGATGACCGCCTTCGTAATCGGGAAAGCGTTCGGTGATCCAGCGAAAGTGAGGGATGGCCTCCGCAGGGAGGCCGTTATTGAGAAGGAAGTGGCCGTAGCGATTGCGCAGGTGGTAGTCCTCTGCATCGGCGGCGAGGGCGCGTTCGTGAATTTTTCGATTGAGGGGATGATCGGCACGATCGCGGAGCTTCCGGGCGCGGGCGCGGGCGCGGGCGAGTTCGGCGTCATTGTTGGATCGGGCGGTGAAGGGCGGGTTTGTCAATTGTTCCGCGACCGAGGTCCAGATGCGGTGCTGGTCCCAGAGGGAAGCAGCCAGTTTGCGCTGGCAGGTAACGGCGTGGACCCATTCGCCCTTGTCGCGGGCGAGGATGGGGTCGGGAAGCTGCTTGATAATATTGTCCGCGAAGATTCGGGCCATGCGGTAATTTGCGGCGACGGTGAAATGGACATGTTCGTAAAAAAACTCATTTCCGGGAAGGCCTCCGGTGGCTTGCCGGGCAAGGCGGGCGGCGGTATCGACAAGATACGGGGAAGCAGTTGGTTGCCTGTCCGCCCTTTCCCGGATGTGCTCATTGAGGGGGGAATCGGCACGGACCGGCACCGCATCGGTATCGCGTGCCCGTATCATGGCTGTGCGGGCGGCGGCGAAGTTGCCAAGGCGGGCATGGAGACGGCCGATGCGGTAATGCGTTTCGGCATGGACAGGATCGAGAGCGGCAGCCTGCTCGTAGCGCTGGAGGGCTTCCTGCCATGACTTCGCCCGGGCCAGCGCCTCCGCTTCCTCGAACAGGCGCTGCCAATCGGCCCGTTCGTTCGCGTGGAGATTCTTGTCATGGAGCGATCCGAAGGGCGCGCAGTCGCGCAGGTTGACCGCCACCGTGCTGAGGAGGACGGGAACCTCGGCGGCTTCCGCCTCTTCAAGAATCTCCTCGAGGTTAGCCTTGAAGTTAGCCCGCGCGCGGAATCGCCCAGGATCGTTTTCGCGGAGGAGGTTCTCCGCGAACATGTTGATTCCGCCCCATGTTTCCGGTTGGCCTGAATTACTGCGCAGGCCCTGCCGCAGAGTATCCATCAACTGCCCGATGCGGGTGCGCTTGAGGGCGAGGAGCGCCCGAACAACGGGGAGGGGCGGGGCCCTGGTTCCGAATACGGTTCCCGGACCATAAGGACCGATGATTTCGTTGTTGCCCATGTAGAGAATCCAGAGGTCGCCTCCGGCTTCTGCACAATCCCGCGCGATGGGCAGAATGACATGGGAATTGATCGCCGTGATGGCGGTGTTGATAATTTCGAATTGGGTTCCGGGGAAGCGCTCCTCGAGCAGGATCTCCAGGTAGCGGGTAAATCCGTAGGCGGGATCCGGGTCCCCCATGGCCGCCGATTCCCCGAATACGAAAATCCGGTAGGTGTCCTTCGGCTTATCCGCCCGGATTCGGTGCGGAATCATCGTCCGGGCAAGGGCCTGCGGAAAAAACTGAAAGGTGAATCGATGGTTGGTGAAGAAGTACTTTTCGCCCTCAAGGGTCCGCGAGGTGAAGAATCCGGTCGGGTAGCCGAAGCCGGCGAGGCGAAGGCCGCCTTCCAGAAGGCCGATGAAAAACGCCGGGATGAGAACAACCGTCAGGATTCGCAGCAGCCAGAGGCGGCCCTTACCCGGGGAAGTTTCGGCTGCGGGCGGTTCGTTTTCGCGGGCGGATGTCATGCGGGTGGCTT
The DNA here is from genome assembly GCA_964345345.1 of uncultured Puniceicoccaceae bacterium. Taxonomy (GTDB): domain Bacteria; phylum Verrucomicrobiota; class Verrucomicrobiia; order Opitutales; family Oceanipulchritudinaceae; genus Oceanipulchritudo. Next base: position 2,053 of record CAYFRH010000095.1, read on the forward strand.
AGCCGCCATACCGACGGAGGGCAAGCGTGGGAAGGCGCTGCTGTCATCCGCCTCACGGCGGGATGCTACGGAAGGCGCTGTTGTCATCCGCCTTACGGCGGGATGCTACGGTTAGGCAGATGGTTGCTCTATGCGGAGATCGCTACTTCCCGTTCGGAGACGTGATGAGAATATCTTTGGCGGAAGCGCCGGCGGGAATGAAGGGCATGACGTGCTCGGTGAAGGGAACGATCACGTCGAGAACGTACGGACCGTCGTAGGCGAGCATTTCGCGGACGGCTTCGCGCAGCTCCTCCTTTTTAAGAACGCGGCGGCAACCGACCCCGAAGCCCTGACAGATGGCCGGCCAGTCGGGATAGAGACCGGAAGGGTTGGCGGGGCCCCCGATATTGTCGGGATGGCCGAGGATGGTCTGTCCGCGCACGCCTTCGTAGAGAATGTCTTCCCACTGCACGACCATGCCGAGGTGCTGGTTGTTGAGGAGAAGCACCTTGACGGGAATCTTTTCCATGACGGCAGTGGCCAGCTCCTGTAAATTCATCATGAAGGAGCCGTCACCGTCGATATCGACGACGGTGTGGTCGGGTCGGGCCACTTTGGCACCGAGGGCGGCGGGAAGGCCGAAGCCCATGGTGCCGAGGCCGAGGGAGGAGAGAAAGGCGCGGGTCCTGCGGAACTGGTAGAACTGGGCGGCCCACATCTGGTGCTGGCCGACGCCGGTCGTCAGGATCGCTTCGCCATCGGTTTCCTCGTAGAGGGTCTGGATGGCCTGCTGCGGCTGGATGTAGGTGGATTCCTCATACTGGAAGGGGTGCTGCTCATGCCATCCGCGCACCTTTTCCGTCCATGGGGAAATGTCCGGCTTGGTAAACCCGTGTTCGCGGGCGAGTTCGCAAAGCCGGCGCAGGGCATATTTGAGGTCGCTGTGGACGGGGTAAGCGACAACCTTGTTTTTGTTGTGCTCCGATTTGTCGATGTCGATGTGCACGACGGTTGCATCGGGCGCGAATTTGGCGATGGCCCCTGTGATGCGATCGTCAAAGCGGGCGCCGAAAGTGAGGAGCAGAGAACTCTCGCAAACGGCCCAGTTACCGGCGACACAGCCGTGCATGCCAAACCAGCGCAGGCTCTGGGGGTGCTTTTCATCAAACCCGCCGAGTCCCATGAGCGTGGAAGTCACGGGGAATCCGGTCAGTTCCGCGAATTCGGTCAGTTCTTCGCGCGCGTCCGCGCTGACGATTCCGCCGCCAAAGTAAATAACGGGGCGTTCGGCCTTCCGGCACTCTTCGAGAACGGCGAGAAGTTCCTCGTCGCTGGCCTGCGGAGGCGTGGAATAACCGGGTAAATCCGGCTCGGCGGCGAGCGCTTCCTCAAGCTCCCGCCCTTCGATGGTCGTCTGCTGGACATCCTTGGTGATATCGACGACGACCGGACCGGGGCGTCCGCTTTGTGCGATGATGAAGGCCTCTTTCACGATCCGGGGAATGTCCTTTACGTTCAGGATCAGGTAGGAGTGCTTCACGATGGGAAGGGTGATGCCATAGACGTCCGTCTCCTGAAAGGCATTCTTGCCGATGAACTCTTGTTTCACCTGCCCCGTAATCGCGACGAGGGGAATGGAATCCATCTGCGCGTCCGCGATGCAGGTGACGAGATTCGTCGCGCCGGGCCCGCTGGTGGCCATGCAGACGCCGGCGCGGCCGGTGCTGCGCCCGTACCCGTGTGCCATGAACCCGCACCCCTGCTCGTGCCGGGGAAGAATTGTGCGGATTTTTCCGCTGCGGACGAGGCTCTGGTGAATTTCCATGGAAGCGCCGCCTGGATATGCGAAAAGGACCTCGACCTGTTCGCGTTCAAGGCAGTGGACGAGCAGGTCCGCTCCCTTGATGGGTCCTTTGTCGGCGGACATGTCCGTTGCGGCGCGGGGCGTTTCTTTGGTGGCGTTGGCGGTGGTGTTCATGATGAGTGTGCGCGTTTAGGTGGCCGATTTCATGGAAAGCGGTGCTTCAAGGCGGGCGAAACGAAAAGAGCCCGCCTTATGAGACGACGACAGGGACTACTACGAGCTCGACGACTGCAGAGAGGAGAGCGTTGGGCGTTAGTCCGTTCACGGGTGATTTATCCGGGTTATTAGGTGTCTCGTACGTTAAGCAATTGGCAATAGAGGTGCGATCGTGCGCATGGCAAGAGGATTTCTGAAAAATCCCGCTTGACGGAGAATTTTTCGGTGAAAGAGGGGAAAATCCGACATTGCTGTTCGCTTCTCCGGCAGGCTCAATCACCGGCGATGAAACGAATTCTATTTCTTGGGGACATCGTCGCGCGGGCCGGTCGCGACGCGGTCCGTCGGCGCATCGCGGGGATCCGGGAGGAGACGGGGGCGGACCTTGTTATCGCCAACGGGGAAAACGCCGCCGGAGGGGCCGGCATCACCGCGGATATCGCCCGGCAGCTACACAAAGCGGGTGTGGACGGAATTACCCTCGGCGATCATTGCTGGGACCAACGGGGATTCGACAAGGACATCGACGAACTTCCTTTTGTCTGCCGGCCGGTGAACCTGCTTCCGGGTTGCCCGGGGGCACCCCGCCTTCTCCTGACAAGCGGAGAGTTCCGGCTTGCTGTGCTCACCGTGCTGGGGCAGCAACTGGTGAAGATTCCGACGCGACCGGGCTTTCCCATGATGGAGGACCTACTGGAGGATCTGCGCGGCAAGGCGGACGCGATCTTCGTCGAGATGCATGCCGAAACCACCTCCGAAAAAGTGGCCATGGGCTGGTACCTTGACGGGCGTGTGGCGGCGGTGATCGGTACGCATACCCATATTCCCACAGCGGATTTGCGGCGCCTGCCCCGGGGAACCGCCTACCTCAGCGACGCAGGCATGTGCGGGCCTTACGACAGCGTTCTCGGCCGGGAGGTGGCCCCTATACTCGGCCGCTTTCTGGATGGTATGCCGCGTCGTTTCACAGTTGCGGAGGAGAACGTGCAGCTTCGTGGCGTTCTCGTTGATATCGAGCCGGGAAAGCGGGGCTGTGCCGCCGTGGAGACCTTCCTGGAAGAGGTGGTGTAATCCGGCGCCTTCCCGCTGGAGGAGAAGCGAGCCGTTGCCGTCTTCAGGAATCCGAAACCGGGTCCTGGATAGCCTCAAAAAAGGCCTGGGCATTAGCGGCGCGGAAGAAGGAAGTCCCGGCAACAAAGGTATCGGCTCCATGATGACGGCATTCGGCGGCATTATCGAGGTCGATGCCGCCGTCGACTTCGAGGCGGAAAGCAAGTCCGCGTTCTTGCCGCAATCGGTGGAGATCATGGACGGTATCGAGGCTTTCGCGGAGGAAGGACTGCCCGCCAAAACCCGGCCAGACCGTCATGACGAGGACGAGGTCGACTTCTTGGAGAAAAGGAGCGGCTTTCCGGGCGGGCGTGGCCGGATTGAGAACAAGGCCGGCCCGGCAACCGAGGTCCCGGATGCGCTTAAGGGTTTCCCCGACCGGGTAGTCCGGTTCGACGTGAATGGAGATGAGATTGGCTCCCGCCTTGGCAAAGGCCTCCACGTGCTCGTGTGGGTTGTCGAGCATGAGGTGGGTGTCGAAGAGCAGGTTGCGGTTACGTTCCCGCAGGGCAGCGACGGTCTGCGGGCCGAAGCTCAGGTTCGGCACAAAATGTCCGTCCATGATGTCGAGGTGCAGCCACTCGACGGGCAGGGCTTCCACCTTGCGCAGGCCGTCGGCAAGGCAGGCATGGTCGGCGGCAAGAATTGAAGGTGCAAGGCGGAGCGGATTGGGCGAGCGGACGTCTTTCATGGGCTTAATCGGCAGGATATTGGGACCATTCCAGTTCCATGAGTACGCGCCGGGCGAGGCGGTCGGCGACATCCGGAAGCGCGCTCCGGCGGGCTTCGATGAGGGAGGGCTGCGCAAACAGCTGGACTTTTTCACGCAGCACACGCTCTGCTCCGCTACCTCCCCAGGGCGGTGCGGCCCCGTCCCAATGCATCCGCAGCTCCACGGTTTCGAGGTAGGCCAGCGGGCGACCGGTATCGGCCGGATCGTCGGCAATGACCTCCCGGTTCGTAGCCGCGAGGGTGATCCGGAGAACCGGAGCGCCACTGTCGGCGCTGCGAAGACGCCAGTTCGGGGAGGCGGCGAGCTTTTCCCGCAGTGTGCGGGTGAGCGGGCCGGTCAGTCCCGGAGGTCCGTCGCGGTTGAGGATTGGCGCGAGGACAAGGTCGCGGTCAACCTGGTCGACCGGATGGTAGTGGAAACAGCCCGCCCACGGCAGCAGAAAGAGAGCGAGCAGGGCCAGCGGAAAGCAGCCGCGGACGGTCCTCGTACGCAGGCGCTTCATCCCGGAATGATGCGGTCGAACCAGCGGCGAAGAAAGGATTTCTCCTTTTGTCGCGATGGGCTTTCCTCGCTGTTCTCGGCGGCGGCCTCGCGTTGTGCACGGGCTTCCTCGATACGGGCGAGGTAATCGCGCGCGGAGCTGGCGGCGGGGGATTCAGGCGCAATGGTAATCGCCTCGTTAAGGAAGATTTCCGCCGCCTCGTACCAACCCCGGTACTTGAAATAATAACGACCGATGACCAGTTTGCTGCGGGCGTACACATCCTCCATCTCGGCCATTCCCTCTTCGGCGGTGGCCGTCCTCTGGTTTTCCGAGAAGAGAATGAGGAAGTCTTCGAAGTAACTCATGGCTTCGCGCGTGGCCCCCTGATCGTATTGCGGCCCCTGGACAAGGGTGGCAAAGGTCTCGGCAAGGGAGAGATAGGCGTCGTCCGCGAGCAAACTTTCCGGGTAGCTGTTGATGAGGCGGTCGAGGGCGTCAATGGCTTGGGCGATCTGGCCTTTATGCTGGTGGATGAGGGCTACGTTCATCAAGGCAAGGGGAGCCAGAGGCGAGTAGGGGGCGTTGCGGACGACAACCTCGAAGTGTCCCGTGGCCTTGTTGAGAGCCCGGTAGGGAATGATCAGCAAAAAGCGGGTACCTTCCCCGCGGGCTTCGGCAAGGGCGATGCGGAATTGGTAATTCACCAACTCGTCGAAGCGAGGAAACTCCGGGTGAAAGGCCAGAATGGACTGGAAGGCGCTGAAGGCCTTTTCCCATTTCTTCCGTTTAAATTGAATCACGCCGGTGTTGTAATAGGAGCGGGCGGCGAAGTCGGAGGCCGGGTACTTTTTCGTGACCCTCTTGTAATTTCGAAGCGCCCGCCCGCGGTTTCCGTTTTCCCGCGCACGGAGGGCGCGCTCGTAAATCGGCTGGGCGGCTTCCGTCTGGGCTTGCGGAGACATGTCGTTGGGGTTTTTCCCGAAGCCGAGAAATCCCCATGCCGGTTGTCCGCAAAGCAGCGCCAGGGCAAGGAGCGGTAGGCTGCGCATCATAGGTTCAGCATTGGGAAGACGAAGCGTCACAGGGCAAATAAATTCCGTCGACGACCGGCCTTAATGCCAGCGGATCAGGCTTGCCGCCCAAGTGAGACCGCCTCCGAATGCGACGGTGAGAACGTTCGCGCCTTTGCGCAGGCGTCCCTTTTGGTAGGCTTCTTCAAGGGCGAGTGGAATGGAGGCCGCGGAGGTGTTGCCATAGCGGTCAAGGTTGATCTGGAAGCGGTCCATACTGATATTCAGGCGCGCGGACAGCGCTTCGATAATGCGCGTGTTTGCCTGGTGGGGAACGACGAGGTCGATGTCTTCCGATTGCAGGTCCGCTCGCCGCAGGAGTTCGAGGCCGCTCTGGCACATGACGCGAACGGCGATCTTAAAAACCTGGTTGCCTTGCATGTGGATTTTGTGGAGGGAGCGTTCGATGGTTTCCACTGTGGAAGGGCTGGCACTGCCGCCACCGGGTACGCAGAGGATGCCGGTTTCAGTGCCGTCCGCTCCGAGAAGAGTATCCAGGATACCGACCTCCGGCTCTTCGGAAAGGCTGAGTACGGCCGCTCCCGCTCCGTCTCCGAAGAGGACGCAGGTCGTGCGGTCCTCCCAGTTGGTAATGCTGGAGAGTTTTTCCGCCCCGATAACGAGCGCGTGCCGGTAGCCGCTTACCAGCATGAGCGAGCGGGCGACATCCATTGCGTAAATAAATCCCGAACAAGCCGCTTCGAGGTCAAAGGCGGGAATCTTGCCCAACCCGAGCTTCTTCTGGACGAAACAGGCCGTGTTAGGAAAGGGCATATCGGGGGTCACGGTGGCGACCACAATCAGTTCGATGTCCTGAACGGCAAGCCCGGCGTCCTCGATTGCCTTGCGGGCAGCCTCCGTGGACATGTCCGAAGTCGTTTCGCCGTCGGCGGCAATGTGCCGTTCGCAAATGCCCGTGCGGGTGCGTATCCATTCGTCCGACGTTTCCACCATGCGGGAGAGGTCGTTGTTAGTGAGAACGGCTTGGGGTGCGTAGGCACCGATGCCGGAGAGGATGACCGAAGGGCCGTGCGAAACTGTCATGGTAGATAAAAATGGGCGAAATTCAGGACTCGTCGACGGAAACGGATTCGGAAGCCGGCGTGGTCCCGATCGTCTCGTTCGCGATCCGCACCGCTTCAAGGGAATGGTAGCCAAGATTGTGGCGGACAGCGGTGGCGGCAATGCGAATTGCACTGGCGACCGCCTCCCGGTCACTGGAGCCGTGTGCCTTCAGGACGGTTCCGCGCAGACCGAGCAACGGAGCCCCGCCGAACTGCTTGGGATCCATTCGCGTGCGCGCATCCCGCAGAGCGGGCTTCATGAGGAGGGCACCGGCCATGCGGAAAGGGTGACCGTTCACTTCCTCCTTCACCATTTCCTTGACCATTCCCCAGAGGGATTCGCAGCTTTTCAGAAGAACGTTTCCCGTGAACCCGTCTGTGACGACGACGTCGACGGCGTCATTAAACAACTGGAAGCCTTCGATCAGGCCGACGTAATTGATCTGGCCTTCCAGTTTTTTCAGGAGGGCGTGGGCTCCGCTTGTCAGATCCGTTCCTTTTCCCTCCTCGGTGCCGATGGAGAGAAGGCCGACACGGGGGGATTGCTCGCCGAGAGCGTCCATGGCATATTGATGCCCCAGCAAGGCGTAGTGAAAAAGGTTTTCCGGCCGGCACTGCGGATTGGCCCCCACATCAAGAACGACAAAGCGGCCTTTTCGGCTCGGCCAGACGGAGGCGAGCGCAGGCTTGGATACGCCTTCGATGGGGCGCAGCTTAAGGGTCCCGCAGGCCATAAGGCTTCCGGTGTTGCCGCAGCTGACCGCGGCCGCGCTCGTCCCCAGCTTGACCAGATCCACGGCCCGAACAAGGGAAGCATCCGGCTTACGGCGGATGCTCTGGATGGGCTTTTCGCCCATCTCGATCACTTCCGAGGCGCCAAAAAGCTCCACTTTGGGGTCGCCGGCCAGGCCCTCTTTTTCCAGCAGCGGCTCAAGGACGCTAACCTTGCCAACGACAATTACCTTTTCGGGAATCCAGTTATTCCGGAGAGCGAGATGGATGCCGGCCAGCATTTCCCCAGGACCCAAGTCTGACCCCATAGCGTCAACGGCGATCACTGTGTTTTTCCTGACCTCCTCGCTCATACCGGCGCCGCAAAAAAAAACGGCCTGTTAAAGGCCGCGCAAGAGAAATGGAAGGGATGTTCCGGCTTCCGTCACACTTCGACGTCCACGACTTGGCGACCGCGATAGAGGCCGTTGGCCGGATTGACGCGATGCGGGCGGAAAAGGGTCCCGTCGGTCGGATCCTTTGCGAGCTGAGGTGCCTTGAATTGATTGGCACCCCGACGTTTACGGGAACGTTGCTTCGATTGTTTTCGTTTTGGCTGGGCCATGGTGCG
>CAYFRH010000096.1:0-9832 GCA_964345345.1 uncultured Puniceicoccaceae bacterium
AATGGCGAACTCGTCTACATGGCCGCCCAGGATTTCACCGTTCTGGGCGGATCCCTCGGGGAAATGCACGGCAAAAAGGTCGCCAACATTCTCGACCAGGCGGTGCGCAACGGGGCTCCGGTCGTCCTCTTGAACGATTCGGGCGGAGCCCGCATCCAGGAGGGAATCGGAGCGCTTTGCGGCTATGGGGATATCTTTTTCCGAAATACACGTGCTTCCGGGGTCATCCCGCAGATTAGCGTCGTCATGGGACCCTGCGCCGGTGGAGCGGTTTATTCGCCCGGGATAACCGATTTTGTCGCCATGGTCAAAGGGACATCCAATATGTTCATCACCGGTCCGGATGTCATTAAAACGGTGACCGGTGAGGATGTGAGCAAGGAGGACCTTGGTGGACCGGAGGTCCATCTTGGCCGTTCCGGGGTCGCTACCTACCTCGGTGAGGACGATGAAAGCACCCTCGGCTGGGTGCGGCGTCTTCTTTCCTATCTTCCGCCGAACAACGAGGAACCTCCCCCGGTCACCTCGCCGGTGAACCCGATCACGGAAGAGGAGGCCGGGATCGAAACCTTCGTACCCGATAACGCGAACAAAAGTTACGAGATGCGTAAGGTGATCGACCGCCTCGTCGACGGGCATTCCTTCTTCGAACTGCAGGCCGGCTACGCGCCGAATATTCTGATCGGGTTTTGTCGTATTGACGGTATCAGTACGGGGATCGTCGCCAATAATCCAAGGCACCTCGCTGGCTGCATTGACGTCGATGCCTCGGATAAGGCGGCCCGTTTCGTCCGCTTCTGCGACGCCTTCAACATCCCCTTGCTCACGCTGGTGGACGTGCCGGGCTTCCTGCCCGGGGTGGACCAGGAGTATGCGGGGATTATCCGCCATGGGTCCAAGCTCCTGTACGCCTACAGCGAGGCCACAGTGCCCAAGCTCACCGTGATTCTGCGCAAGGCCTACGGGGGTGCTTACATCTGTATGTGCTCCAAACATCTCGGTGCGGACATGGTGGTCGCCTGGCCCGGTGCGGAAATTGCTGTGATGGGGCCCAAGGGAGCCGTGAACGTGATCTTCCGCAAGGATATCGCCGGAAGCGAAGATCCGGAGCAAACGGCCGCGGCTCGGGAGAGCGAATATATCGAGACTTTTGCCAATCCCCGGATGGCCGCTTCCCTCGGCTACGTCGACGACATCATTGAGCCGGGCCAGACCGCGCGGGTCCTCCGCCAGTATCTCTGGTCGCTGAGCGACAAGAACGAGCCGCGGCCCCGTCGCAAGCACGGCAACATCCCTCTTTAGATCGAGGAAAGTTCTTTCCATGTTTAAGCGCATTCTTATCGCTAACCGCGGCCTGATCCAGGCCAACTGTGTCCGGGCCGTGAAACAGCTCGGGGCCCGCGCCCTCGTTGTTTTTGAGGAGGACGACCGCGACAGCGCGGGGGTTCGCAACGCGGACGAGGCCCACCGGCTTGAACAGCGCGATCCGGAGGTGCGGCCTTACCTCGACCTTGAGCAGATCGTCGCCCTTGCCGTCCAATTGAAAGTGGACGCGGTTCATCCGGGCTACGGGTTTCTTGCCCAGAGTACGCGCTTTGCCCGCGAATTGGAGGCGCACGGTATCCACCTGATTGCGCCCCGTACCGGCGATTCCGTTCCGCTCGGCAATAAGGCGGCGGTGAAGGAGGCGGCGCGCCAGTGCGGATTGCCGGTTCTCGACGGCAGCCGCGCGGTCAGTGAGGTCGGCCCTCTGCGGGAAGCGGCTTCGCGGTTGCGCTTTCCTGTTCTTGTCAAGCCCGCGCACGGATATGGCGGAATCGGATTGCGGAAGATTACGGATGCCGCCGCCCTTGGCGAATCCCTTGAAGCGGTTCAGGCGGTGAGCCGTAATTTCCTGCTCAACTCTCCGGATCTCTACATTGAACAGCTCCTTCCCGGAGCGCGTCATCTTGAGTTCCCCGTCCTGCGCGACCGGAAAGGGCGCACGGTGGTCTTTCCGGAATTGGATTGCTCCCTGCAGCGCCGTTATCAAAAACTCATGGTGGAGACGCCGGCATGGGGACTCGACCCGGATTTGAGAGCGCGCTTGCAATCCGAAGTGCGGGTGTTGTGTGAGCGGCTGCAAATCCAGGGCTTTGCTTCGGTTGAGTTCCTCCTCCACGAAGGGCGGCCCTGGTTCCTCGAAATCAATAACTACATCCAGCCCTCCCACACGGCCACCTCCCTGCTAACGGGAGTGGATGTATTGAAAGAGCAGATACGCCTGCTTGCGGGAGCGTCCCTTGAAGCTCGCTCTTCCGAAGTGCGGTGCGATCGGCACGTACTTGGGGTGTACGTCTTTGCCGAGGATCCGGAAAACAATTTCGTTCCCTCGCCGGGACATGTCGACCGCCTTTACCTTCCTTTTGGAGAGGAGATCTGCCTGCAGACCTCCATTTTCAGCGGTGCCCGCATCTCCCCGTATTACGATCCCATGGTGGCGAAACTCCTCTCTTGTGGCAACGAACGGGACGAAGCGGTCCTGAAACTGAAAATCGCCCTTGAAGAATTCTTTGTTGAAGGCGTGAAGACCAACCTGCCTTTGCTGCGCGGCGTCCTACATTCGGAACCGTTCCGGGAGGGTCGCCTGACCACGGATTTCCTCGACAGTACGGAGACGCGCCGCAGCCTCGTTGATGCGATTAAGTCCGAGCGGGACGCGGAGGTGGCGGCCCTCGTGGCCGCTCTTTCCCTGCACCGGGACGGGGAAGTCCTCAAACGGGTTGGGGCGGAGGAAGAGAACGAGCATCCTTCCGTCTTCAGCGCCGCCACCCGCTGGCTGAAACCCCGCAAAAACCGTCGATCCTTATGAATTACCGTGTCCGCTGCCTGAAAAAACACAGTGTTACCATTGATGACAAAGTCGACATGGGAAAGCCCTTCGACGTTGCTGTCGATAAGCATGACTACGACGTGGAAATCCGGAAAGTTCAGGCTGATGGCCGGATCCAAACGCTCATGGTGGACCACCGCGTCTGTCCCGTGGAGGTGGAGCGAAGAGGGGATGGCATGCCCGTGCGGGTCTATCTCAAGGGCGTTCCGTTTGACGTGGAAATCTCCAAAGTGGCTTCCACCCGTCTGCGGCCGCCGGAGGCGGAGAGCACCGTCGATGGAACCGTCTCCGCCCTGCTCCCAGGACAGATTGTACGGGTTCTCGCCCGACCCGGCGAGGAGGTTGAAAAGGGCTCCCCGTTACTCATTCTGGATGCTATGAAAATGGAAAACGAAGTGCTTGCACCGATTTCCGGAATCCTGAAGGAGGTACATGTCCGCAGTGGTCAGGTGGTGTCCAAGGGGGAACCCCTCGCTGAAGTGGAGCCTGGAAAATCCCCGGAGTCTTCCGCCTGACGTTTCAGGGCAGTTGCTTAGGTCGGCGGTGGCGCTCCCGGAAAACCCATCCCCCGACGGCGAGAAGCAGGGCAAGCCCGGTCAATGCCGGCTCCGGAACCGGGGTTACCTTGGTCCCGGATAGGTAGAAAAGGGGATCGCCGGAACTGATGCCGGACACCGCATCCACGTCCAGGAGGAGAAGAAATTCGTCGAGGGAATCCCCGTCGAAGGGATCGACCTGTTGTAAAACATGAAAGGGCGCTCCCTGGTCGACCGGATGAAGTATCCCCCCGGCACTTTCCTGAAGGAGCCTTAGGTCCGAGGCGGTGGAACTTTGCAGAAGCAGGGGTTCTCCTCCTGCGGCTCCGCCTGTTCCCGAAGCAAAAAGGGGATGGGATTCGTCCGGAAACCCGCTTGCGGAAACGTCGGCGAGGAGATGGGTTGCGTCAGGCATGGCGTGGCCGAAAGAAGCAAAATGGGCCGTGTCGACAAGGCGGAAACGGTAGGGCGGGTTTGCCATGGAGATAAAATACTGGCTGTCCGCATCTGCGTCCGAAGCGGCAGGCAGATTGGTAAGGCTTGTAAAAACCGGTCCCGCTGGCCCTGTAAATGTGAATTTCAGGTACTCTGGAATGCCGGGTTGAGCGGAGGCAAAAGAATCAGCCGCATCCTCCAGCCCACTTACATAGTCATTAAAGGTGGTATTCGGAGAAGGTAGCTTTTGGAACAGGTCAGCCCATCCGAATGCAGGGATCAATAGCAGCAGGCAAAGGGCGGAGGGATAACGAAAGGAGTTCATCAGCTAAAAATTCGGTAAATTCCTGATCTAAATCACTACGGAATATACCCCAGGGGGGGCAAGCACGAATTTATTGCCGCAAGAAACCGGTTCTGATCGCTGTCTCTGGTTTTTTCAGGAGAGAAACCGCTCAACGGTGAAGGTGCCATTGTTCGGTCGGGCAAGCACAAGCTGGGTAACATTAATATTCCGGGAAACGAAGGCCGCCTCGCAGTAGGCGAGATAGTAGTTCCACTTACGCATAAACACCTCGTCAAAGCCCATATCCGTGACGGTTTTTCGATGCTCGTTAAAGCGGGTCCGCCAGAGGTGGAGCGTCCGCGCGTAGTGGAGCCCGAAGTTCTCCAGATGCTGCAGGTAGAGATCCCCGGTGGCGTGGAGAGAATCAACAATCGCTTTGATGGATGGCAATTGTCCGCCGGGAAAAACATGTTTTTTGATCCAGTCCACGGAACGGCGCATTTGTTCGTAGCGGCTATCCGGGCAGACAATCACTTGGAGGCCAAGGCGACCGTTTTTTTTCAGAAGACGGTGGCACTGGTCGAAGTAATCTCGCAGGAACTCGTGTCCGACCGCCTCCAGCATTTCGATGGAAACGATCGCGTCATAGCAACCTTGCAACTCCCGGTAATCGGCCAACCGAACCTCAATCCAGTCCTGGAGCCCCTCCTCGCGGACCCGTTCGGACGTCTTGTCAAACTGGGCTTTAGAGATGGTCACGGCGGTGACTTGAACCTTGTAATGGCGGGCCGCGTAGAGGGAAAAGCCGCCCCAACCGCAGCCGATTTCAAGCACGCTCATACCCGGATGCAGGTCGAGTTTCCGGCAAAGGCGATCATATTTGTTTTGCTGCGCGGCATGCAGGGGTTCATCGCCATGGAAAAAGGCGCTCGAATAGGTCAGGGATTCATCGAGCCAGAGAGCGTAGAACTCGTTGCTGAGGTCGTAATGTTCACGAATATTACGTCGGCTGTTTGAACGCGTGTTCCTTCGCGTCCAGTGAGCAAAGCGGTTCATGATCCGAAGCAGGTGAAAGGCGGAGGCTCTGGTTTTGCTGCCCGACATCCCGGGAATTTGCTCCAGGTTCTCAATGAGGCAGCGGATGACTCCGGGAAGGTCGTTGGTGGACCAGAGGCCTTCCGTATACGCTTCCCCGAAACCGATTTCCCCGTGAAAAAGAATGCGCCGGAAAAAGCGAGGCTGATGGATTTGCAGGTCGACCGGAGGATCTTCGGGGGAACCATTGCCAAAGACTTGGGAGCCACCTTCGGGGAAATGCAGTTCAAGGGCTGGTCCGCGAAATTTGGCGAGTATGGCGAGAAAGGTCCGGCGGGCAAAGCGGTCCAGAATCCCCGCCGAAGCGGACTTTTCCTCGGCGATTTCTGCGGTGGTGGGCGCGGCCTTCATGATGAGGAGGAATTTAGGGTCTGGTGACGTTTCGGCACAATGCCTTTCTGTAATTCGGGATGTGCGCTTTTGCGAAGGAAAGGAACTTTCCGCAGGTAGAGACGCAGGGCGTGCCAGTGGATCAGGGCGATTACTTTCAGCGTGATGAAGGGGAAGCGAAGACTGAATCCAAGCAGGTTGGCCGTTGTCAGGGGAGTACGGTTCCCGGCGAGATTTGCGCGGAAGAATGGCCTGCCCTCTCCCCGATGGCGACTGTTCACGGTCAGCGTAATCCGCTCGCCGGGGAGCTTGGCGCGAATCTGCAGATGGTCGTCGAGAACTGAAAACGGCGAAATATAGAATTCCTTTGGCCGATCTGCGCGAAAGGCGGACCCGGAAAAGTCCCCCGGGCCGAGGAGGAAGGGCTTGAGTTCCCCGAAGGTATTGTGAACCTCGGCAATGCTGGCAAGGGGCGTCCCACTTTCGTCGTAGCAGAAGAAAAAGCTGACCGGATTGAAGACGTAGCCAAAAGTGCGGAGGTTCGTCAGAAGTAGTATGCGCTTGGGCGGCTCCGTGATTCCGCGTCTTTGCAAGTACTCCTTCACGTTCGCGCGAAGGGTTGGCTTGCCCAGATAAAGATGGTCATCGTCGCGAAAGGAATACAAGTTGCGTCGATTGCGGCTGACAAAAGGGATTTTCCGGCACACCTCGTCTAATTCGTCGAGGTCAAGGAGCCACATGAAGACCCGGCTTTTAAAACCATAGTCTCTCGGGGAATACCGATAGTGGTAAACGGTGCAGCTATACAGGGAGCTTCGCATAGCTGTCGGAAAGGTGGGAAAGGAGACGCTCGGCGGCGGCCTCGCCAGCCATGAGGCCATCCTCGTGGAATCCGTACCTAAAGTAGCTGCCGCAGAAGTAGAGACGGCCATTTTCGTTCAGGAGGGGCAACTCAAACTGGGCTTCCGCAGAGGCCTGCGTGAAGGTGGGGTGGTTGAAAGTGAACTCGCGGATCACTTTCGTTTTGTCGATTAATCCGGAACCGTTTACGGAGACAAAATAATCTTCCCGAGTACGCAATTGCTGCAGCGAATTCATCCAATAATGGGTACTGGCTTTGTGCCGCCCGTCCGCAAGGGGATCGATACGGTAGTTCCATGAGGCCCATGCCCGCAGGTGCCGCGGCATCACGGAGCGGTCGGAATGGAGGCTGATCCGATTCCGGGAGTAGGCGAATGCACCTAAGATGCGGCGCTGCCGAGCATCCGGCTCCGCCAGCATGGCAAGAGCCGCGTCCGCATGCGCGGCAATCACTACCTTGTCGAAGCGCTCGACGGAGTTGTCTGCGAGGCGGAGCCGGACATGATCTCCGCCGGATTCCACGGCCCGAATCGGGCATCCGCAGCGTACTCGCTCGCGCATTGGGGCAAGCAGCTTGTCGCGGTACTGGCGCGAGCCGCCCTTGAGCGTGCGCCACTGATGTTGCGTGCGTACCCCGAGGAGCCCGTGATTATGAAGAAAACGCAGGAGAGTGTGGGCCGGAAATTGGAGCATTTCGTCCGGCGGGGTGGACCAGATCGCGCTGGTCATGGGGACAAGGTAACTGTCCCGGAAGAGGCGGCCGAAGCGGTGCTTGTCGACAAATTGGCGCAGGCTCATGCCAATCAGGTCGGGATTATCAAGCGCTTTCAGGGCAAGTCGGTTAAAGCGGAGAATGTCTCCGAGCATGCCATAAAAGGACGGGCGTACAAAATTGCGTCGCTGGGCAAACAGCTTTCCCGCGCCCGATCCGCAGTATTCGAGGTCCGCGGTCCGATCCTGGACTCCGAAGGACATGTCCGTGGCCATGGTTTCTACGCCGAGTTCCTCGAAAAGTCGGGTCAATCGCGGGTACGTGACTTCATTGTACACCATGAAACCGGTATCGACCGGATGAGCTTCGCCGTTCTCGATGACATCGACTGTATTGGTATGCCCACCCGGGCGCTTTTCCGCCTCGAACAATTGCAGGTCCACGTGCGAATGCAGTCGGTGCGCGCAGGTCATGCCGGCGATTCCGGTTCCGATTATGGCCACGGTCTCCATTTGTCGCAAAAGTGGCTCTCTCGCCCTTAAAGCGCAAGAACGGCTGACAGGGAGCGGTGAAAAGACGAGGAGAACCGTTCACATGCGCGCTCAGCGGAATCTCTGTCTTTTATACCAGAAGCAGGATTCATGAAATGGATAATCTGTCTTTTGCCTATCAGCTCCCGGCGTGGAGGCGGAATGGAATTTTCTTGGATTTCGGAGAGAAGGGGCATAAGGAACTCGCTTATTTTTTTAAGAGCAAACTCTCAACGACAATAGCATGAATAAACGACGGATGATGGAAAGCCTCGCGGCCACAGCGGTGGGGATGATGACAATTGCGCAGGGGGCGACCCTTGAATTGACGGACGGCTCGACCCTCCAGGGAGAAGTCGTCAAGATTCACAAAGATGTGGTGCATTTCACGACCTCCTTTGCGGGTACGCTGGAAGTGCCCATGGAACAGGTGACGGCTTTGTCCACGGAGGAAGCGGTCAGCCTCCGGACCCGAAGCGGCGAAGTCTTCGTCGGTCCCGTAAGCGCGCAGGGAGAGGGCCGAATTGAAGTGGCCTCCGGTTCAGGAACGGCCCGGACGCGGCTTGCCGATGTGGAGGCGGCATGGTCGCCCGGAAAACGTGATCCCGAAGTGGTCGCGCGCGAAACCGCTCTCGAAGACCAGTTGCGCAAATGGAGATTCTCGGTGGGAGCTGATATTACCGGGAGTGGTGGCAACACCGATGAGTTCGGCAGTTCCCTCCACTTTGATGCCACCCTCGAGGGACCGAGCGATCGCCTGAAGTTTTACGGGATGTACAACTACAGAAAAACGGAAGGGGTCACGAGCGACGACGAGCAGCTGGGCGGCGTCCGTTATACAAACTTTTTCACGGAGCGCTGGGGTTGGTTTGCTCGCCAGGAGTTGGAACGGGACGTTTTTGAGGGAGTTGAATTTCGTTCCACCACGGCGGCCGGCATCACGCGCCGCTTCATCAAGCGGGAACGCCTTGAGCTGGAGGGAAGCGCCGGTATCAGCTATCGCTACGAGGATTATTTCGATCCCATGGCCGAATCGGATGACTTTCCCGGGCTCGACTTCGGGCTGGACCTCGACTGGCAGTTTGCCGACTGGGGCCGCTGGACATCCTCGCTCGCCTATGTGCCCAGCGTGGATGACTTCGGGGATTACCTCTTCGAACATGAATCGGGTGTGAACATTCCCCTCGGAAATTCCGATTTCTGGACCCTACGCCTTGGTTTGGCCCATCAATACAACAGCCAGCCGAGCGGCGGTCGTGATCGACTCGATACAACCTACTTCGCCCGACTCCTCCTCTCGTGGGAGTGAAGAGATTCTGCACAACTCCTGAAAAAGGACCGCTATGGAACTGAGCAAAGAACAAATCGACCAGTTGATTGCCGTGGTCACCGATTACGGTCTTCGGATCGTGGCCGCGCTGCTGATTCTCCTCATCGGGAAGTGGATCTCCGGTTGGGTCCGGAAAATTTTTCGGGCAGGGCTTGAAAAGCGCAAGGTGGATGTCGCCCTCGTCGGCTTTCTCGGAAGTATTGCCTATGCCCTGTTGATGATCGCGGTGATCATCACCGCGATTTCGCAACTGGGCGTGCAGACGACCTCCTTCATCGCCGTGCTCGGTGCCGCCGGTTTAGCCGTCGGACTTGCCTTGCAGGGGTCTCTTTCCAATTTCGCCAGCGGAGTGCTGATCATCCTGTTTCGACCTTTTCGCGCGGGCGATTTTGTCGAAGCCGGGGGCGTCATGGGCATCGTCGACGAGATCGGGATCCTTATGACCAACATGCACAGCGTCGACAACAAGGCGATCATTGTCCCGAATTCTCAGATTCTCGGAGCCCATATCGTCAATTTCACCGCCAATACGACGCGTCGTTGTGACATGGTTTTCGGGATCAGCTACGGCGACGACATCGATAAGGCGAAGGAAATCTTTCAAGCCGTTCTGGATGAGGACGAGCGCTGCCTGAAGGAGCCCGCGCCGACCATCGCGGTCTCCGAACTGGGCGACAGCAGTGTCAACTTTATCGTGCGACCGTGGGTCAAAGCTGAGGACTATTGGGGCCTTTACTGGGATATGCAGGAGACGATGAAAAAGCGTCTCGAGGCGGGCGGGCTCTCCATTCCTTTCCCGCAGCGCGATGTTCACCTCTACAAGACGCCGGAAAGCTGATACGCCG
>CAYFRH010000097.1:0-9683 GCA_964345345.1 uncultured Puniceicoccaceae bacterium
CGGTAACCGCCGGAGATCCTCCCGCGTGGCGGCGGCTGGAGGAGAAGCAGGCCGGGAAAGCCTGCCAATGACCCTCGAATACGGCCTTCAGGCTTCATTCTCCGGCGGCATTTCAGCCGGGACGGCGGAGGTGTAGGCGGCGGCCGCGACCGGGCTCTCCTCCAGTTCAATCGTCAACCAGCCCGCAAAGGAACCGGCCAGTTTCCCGGCAAGCAGGGAATGGAAATGGGCGCACAGGAATTCCGTCGTGGAATTCTTTCCTTGGAATTCAGGCAGCGTATCGAGATTTTCATACCGGTACTGGTCCAGAACGGCTTGCAGGAGCTCCCGGGCCTTCCCGATATCGATTACGATGCCGTCCGCATTCAGACGGGGCGCCTGAAAGGTTGCGGACACGACATAGGTCGCCCCATGAAGTTTTTGTGCGGGCCCGAAGGTCTCTCCCTGCAGGCTGTGGGCGATCATGAGGTGGTCTTTTACCGTAACGGTGAATCCGGAGGCGGATGGAGTTGTCATGGTCATGGATAGGTGACGACGGGGGTGATGCCGGGATGTTCCCCGGCGTAGAGGCGTTGCATGAAGGCCGGTAGTTCGTGGAAGGCGATTTCCGGACCGAGAAACCGATCCAGCTCCTTGTCCGCGAGCAGGTCGAGAACCCGCGCCGTCCGGTCGCGCAGGGTTACTTTCGACCGCACTGGCGCGGCGAGGGAGGCTACCTGGGAAGCGCGGATCTGCTTGCGTTTGTAGTGGAAGGCGCCTCCGAGGCTCAACGACACGGATTGGTTGCCGAACCAACTGAGCTCGATGACGCGGCCTTCAAAGCCGAGGCAATCCAGCGCCAGCTGCAGCCCGGAGGGTTGCCCTGAACAATGGAAAGCGCACTCGTACTCCTCAGCCATGGCCTCCGGACGGGAGACGGGTCTGAGTCCCGGCAGCGCCGTGATCAATTCCCGCCGCTCCGGGTCAATCTCAAGGACCGGAACCGGTTGGCCCTTTTGGCGCTGGAGGATCCACGCCACGAGCAGGCCGATGATGCCACCGCCAAGGACAAGGGCGGTTTCCTGCGGTTCCAGATCGGCGTCCCAGACCGCATTCAATGCCGTTTCGACAAAGGGAAAGAGAACGGCCCGCCGGGAAGGCACCTTATCCGGAAGGGGAATGAGGTGTTCCGCCGCCACGCAAAAAGCGGTCTGGTGCGGATGCATGGTGAAGATGCGCCCGCCCCCGGCAAGCTCTCCCACCAGCGAATAGCCGTATTTAACAGGGAGGGCAAAGGAGCCCTCCATGTAGCGGCAGGCCATGGGGCCGTCGTTGTCCGGGTCAATAAACCCCCTCCCAACGGCCCTTTCCGTTCCGGGACTGATGCCCGAAAAGAGGGTTTTTCCCCTCCGGAGGCTTGCGTGGGAAGACCCCATATCCACCCCGCGGATGCCACCTTTCCCCGGACTTTCCACCCAGTAGGCCTCGACCTTGTCCGTCATGACGAGGAAGCTTCCGGTTGGAGGGTGTACAGCGCCTGGCCGTTCATCGGATACAGGCGGGAAGGAAACAGCCGAGCGGCGCCGATCTCATTACAGGGTGCCACCTGCAGGGCGGCGATACCACCGCCGAAAATGATGGGAGCGATGTGAATCTGCAGTTCATCGATCTGCCCGGCCTCGAGAAAACGGGAGATGGTCAATCCGCCGCCTTCGATCATGAGCGAGTGCAGGCCCATTTCGAAAAGGCGCAGAAGGATGGCGCAGGGTTCAAGGGAAGATCCATCAAGGGTGGTTTCGAGGGCGAGGGTCTGCACCTTGCTCGAAAAGGGGGCGGGCGAGGAGCCGTTTCCCTTGGCATGGATCAACAGGGTCATTGGCGCGGCTTCGAGGAGTTCTCTCAACTCGGAATCGGGCTCTTCCTTGCTGGTCAGCACGGTACGTAGGGGATTTTCGCCGGTGACATGCCGCACGGTAAGTCGCGGCCGGTCGATACGCAGCGTATTGGCCCCGACGAGGATGCCGTCGTGAAGGGCGCGGAGACGATGGGCATGGACCAGGTTTTCGTGATTTCCAATCCATTGCGAATCCCCGGATCGGGTGGCCATGTAGCCGTCGAGGGATTGCGCGCAGTGGGCAGTGACGAAGACTCTGCCTTGCGCACGCGCCTGCCACATCGACTGCAGGAGGCGCAGGTACAAGCCGGATTCCCCCAGTTTATCCAGCACCTCTGCGGGGATGGGCTCGTGCAGCCGGCAACGGATATGATGGACGGAAACCTCCCAGTCGACTGGGTCGTTTTTTGCCCTAAAGCTCCACTCGCCGGTAGCGGTGCGCAAGAATTCCCACCTGCCGGCCTCACTGGCAGCAGGCTCCTTCATCCAGGCCCGGCATTCCAGAAAGGCCGGCCAGATCTTATCAATGTCTATCATAGGCTTTGCCGGGGTTCGCTAAGGGACCGCAGGAAGAGCTCCGGGACCTCTTCCATGGGCAGGCTGGGCGTAGCGGGATCGGGTGACCACGCGGCGGAAAAACCGTTTTGTCGCAGACTTTTCTGGATTTCCGCATCCCGGGTAATGACATGCATAGGAACATCCCTCGTGTCGGTTCCCGGCATAAAGGCCATCGGTTGATGGTCCCCGATGATGATAATCAATCCGTCGCGTTTGTAGTGGCGGGTGAGGAAATCGGTGATGGATCGCAAAGAATAAAGCATTGCAGTGCTGTAACCCTCCGGACCTTCCTTGAGGTGGTGGTAGTCGTTCTCGAAGAGCCGCATGGGGCGGCTGCGCAGGGTCCGCATCACGGCTTCCCCGCTCCATTCCCCCTCATGAAAAGGGGGTACCACGGCGAAGGGGGCATGGCTGCTGGTGAGGACAAACTCCGCGAAAACGGCCGCTTCCGTCGTCTGCAACACCAGCTCGTCGAAACGCACGAGCGCAAACTGGTCCGCCATCGGGGACCAGTGATAGCCGTGATGGTCATAGCCGAAGTCCTGAAACCAGAGATCGCGGGAAAACTCGAAATAGGCCCCTTCCGGCCATTCATCAATCTTCATGGCGGGCATAACACTGATGGTTTCGTACCCTTTGTCCCGGAAAAACCCGGGCAGCGGTCGAATGGGGCTTTGCAGGAGCCGTTCCCAGAGTATCTGGTGCTGTGTGTTCACGCCGGTTAAAAACGCGGCGTGGGCCAACCATGAGCCGCCGCCCATGACCGGGGAACGGACAAAGCGGCTGCTGACGTGATAGCCGGCTTCCCTGAAAGCCGCCCCAAGCGCTTCGGCCTGCGGAAGGAATCGTTTCCGGTACGCCGGCGCATCCCACGCGATGCGGCCATAGGATTCCACGAAAAAGATCAGCACGTCGGCGCCATTGAGACGGCCAAGGTCAACCGGAAGGCCCACCTGTTTTCCGCGGGCTTCCACGAGAATTTGATCCACGGCATCGCGGTAGGCGTGAAAGTACCATGCCTCCGCCATCGCGGTGAACAGGCGATGGCTCTGGCTGGGTTCGGCCTTGCCACGGTCAAGCGCGAGAATGAGGACAGGGAGGAAGACCCAGGCCGTAAGCCGCAGAGGGCGGTTCAGGACGAGGGTGGTTCCTCTCAGGATGATCGTGAGAAGCGCCACCAGCGAAAGAAAGAGCAGAACGCTCACCAGCAGCAGGCCCCATGCCGTCGCTTCACCCACCGTATGCACAACGAGGTCCCAGAGATTGGGAAGCATCCAGATATCCCACTTGAGGTCGATCTCGCGCCCGAAAAAGGTCATCAGGCTGAATTCTCCCAGCCGGATGAGGAGGAGAAGGCTGCACCATGCGCCAAGGGGCCAGAGAAGAAGGCCGGAAACGCGTCCTGCCAGCACAACGGAGAGGCCGGCCAACGCGGGGAAGAGCCAGCTTTCCGGCTGCCATTGGAACAGCGAGGCGAGGGAGTTGAAATCCCATGAAAGCAGAGCCTGCAGCACCATTAGGAGGAGGATGCCGACAGCGGCTTTGCGCGGGGACGGATCGGGGGAGGCCGGTTTCATGGAAGAACGTAGTGGGAAAACCTGTACTCCATCAGGGAGGCGGCGTAAAGCCGGTCGAGGTGGCGGCCGCCGAGATAGGCGGCGGCAAGCGACCGCAGCTGCCAGCCGGGCAGGTGCCTCGCGGCCCGGCGCAGCCAGGTCGTCCGGATAGACGGGGAGCCGCGGAAGGCGGGGACTTGCGCGGTCAGGTCGCGGTTTTCGACGAGGTGAAAACCTTCCCCGGCAAGCGCCGCCTCTAGTTCCTCCGCGGTGTGCAGGCAGCGCCGCCCCCACGACTGGCAGAGGCCGCGGAAGTCGGCATTCTCCGCCGGCAGGGGCTTCCGCAGCCAGTCATCGACGATCCAGAGAGAACCGTTCGGACGGAGCGCGGCGGCGAGCAGCCGGGCCGCCTCTGGCAGCTCATCGAAGTAGGAGAGGGATTCCACCGCGACAATGGCGTCAAATGCTCCCAGCGATGGAAGCAGGGCAAATTCCCCTTCGTAAAAGGTCAGCTCCCTGGCAAGTCCCTCTTTCTCGGAAAGGGAGGTGGCGGTTTTTACGAAGAACGCCGCTTGCGTTAAGCCAACGAATTCGCCCTTCATGCGACGGGCAAGGGCGAAAAGAGTCGCACCAAATCCGCAGCCAAGGTCGAGAACCCGCTTCGGTTTCTCCTTCGCGATCAGGTCCGCCAGCCATTGGTTCAATCCGTCCTTGCCCTCGGCGGGGCGATCAGCGGCCGGAGCGGAACCGTCCGGGGGAAGCAACGATTTATGCAGGCATAGCCGGTCCGGGCGGACGCCTCCGCGGAGAAGGGCGGACAGGTGGCAGGTTTTGGCCAGAACCTCGTATTGCCGCGCGGTTTTCATTCTTCCTCTGGCAGCGCTTTGCGGGCGACGAAAATGAATTCGTTGGCGTATTGCAACGGGCGGAGCCCCTTGCGGACTCTTGTGAAGCCGGGTTGCCAGCCGAGTCGATAAAGCAGGCGCTCTTTCCACTGCAGCGGCCACTGGTCCGGCAAAAGGGAGGTGATCCGCAACCCCGCTTTTTCCAGCAACTCCCGCCACTCGGCGCAGGTGGCGGCGCCTTGGTGGCCTTCCCGGTTGCGCCTGCCAAGGATTTCGATCCATCGCCAGCCGGGGCTCCGCGCATTCCGGACCAGGAAGCAGTAGCGGGCCCGGTAATTTCCCACCCGGACCATTTCGGCGAGCACCCGCTGTTGATCCGGCATGCGCTCAAGGGAGCCGAGGCAGGTAATGAGGTCGAACCGGCCGTTTTCAAAGGGAAGCGATTGCGCGTTGGCCTGCAGAACCGGCACCCCGGGGAGCTGCTGACGGGCCAGCTCGACGGCCACGCCCGAAAGATCGATGCCGGTCCCATGCAGGCCCTTCCGTCTGGCCGAGGCAAGCAGATGGCCCGGACCGCAGGCCACGTCGAGAAGGTGCTCCCCTGACCGCGCCTGCAGAATTTCGAGAAACACATGGTAAGCACGGACGGGGCGAAGGTAGCGTGCCCCCCGCGTGCGGTAGGTGCGGTCAAACCAGTTCCGGATTGGTTCCTCCGGGGATGGCTGCGGTTGCGGCGACGGGGCGGACATCGGTGTTCAGAGGTAGCGGGGGGTGTCGCGGCAGTAGCGCTGGTAGGCCGGGCCGTACCGTGCCGTAAGGTGACTCTCTTCCATGAGAATCCGGAAATGCATGTGCAGGAGGTACCCGGCGAATCCCGCTATCAGGACAAGGTTGGGAAAATAAAGGAGAAGGCCGGCGAAAAAGAGGTACATACCGAGCAGGCCGGGATTGCGGCTGCGCTGGAACAAAAGGCCCGTTTGCAGAGGAAGATCCAGTTCCCCTCGCAGGGGCTTCAGGCGCGCCTGCCGGAGCGCCAGCGTTGAGGCAAAGGTCAGGAGGCGGCCCGCGACCACAAACAAGGCCCCGAGGAGAGAAAGCCACGGCGGCACCGGTTCGACCAGGGGCGCCAGAAAGGGATGAAGGCCGGGACGGAAAAGGAGAAGCGGCGGGAGCAGAAAGAGCACGATGATCAGCAGCGTCGGAAGGACCAGCAGGACCATCTTGCGGGGGAGGGGAAGGGAGCGTACCTGCGCAATGACCGTGTGGGGAGAAGCGGTCTCTTCCTCCCTCGAAAGGAGCTGGCGGCTGGAGGCCACGCTGGGAACCGGGAATAAGATCAGCTCCACGGCGAGGGAGAGGTAGCCCGCCAGCAGGACGATGTCCGTAAAGTTCATGAGGCACCTTCCTTTCGGCGGTGTTTCCACAGGTGGCATTGGTCGGAGAGAAAGGACCCGCTCAGCAGAAGCAGGCAGGCGAGGAGGATACCCGACCGGGGCCCTGAGGAGAGATTCGGCAAAAGGGAAAGGAGCAGGCCGCCTGCCACGATGGCGAAGATGGTCCGGGCGCGCATATTATTCCCGTCGACCGGCTTGGGGTCGCTCGCCGGAAGCTTGATGATCTTCAAAAAGAGAACCTGAAAGAACCTGAGCGCCGGGAAAATCAATACCCAGGCCACGGAGGGATGCAGGGCGTGGATTCCGATCGAAATGCCCATCACCCATGCCTGATCGCTTTCCATGTCATAAACCGCGCCCCAGGCAGTGTCCCCGTTTCTCCGCGCAAGCCAGCCGTCGACCATGTCGAGCAGAAGGGAGACGGCGAAGAGAATCAGGGCGAGCGCAGCGGCATGGAAAACACATAGCAGCACAACGGCGGCGAAGAGGATCAGCAAACGCAGCAGGGTCAACGCATCCGCCGCGGTGCGCGGGCCGCCGCCAAGAAAATAAAGCCAGCCGCTGAAAACGCATCCCCAGCCGAGGAAAGCGATCGCGGCCGCAAACGGGGAGGGGACGGCCAGCCCCAGTACCGCCAGACCGATTAGCGAGCTGACGGTCAGCCAACGTTCATAGCCTTCCTCATTCACCCTTGCGCGTGTTTTCGGTGCAGGGATGTCCGGGGAGCTCCCCGAATGGGGGAAAGAGGTGACCCATGCGCAGGGCCTTCGTCTCAAGATACCGCGAATTGTGCGGATTGGGTGGAGAAAGGGATGGAATGACTTCGGCAATCTCGACACCGCAATCCACAAGGGCCTTAATCTTGCGGGGATTGTTCGTGTTGAGACGGATCGACGGAATTCCCTCCTGCAACAGAAGCCGCCCGGCATCGGTGAAGTCTCGCAGGTCGTCCTCGAATCCGAGCAAGTGGTTGGCTTCGAGGGTGTCGGCACCACCGTCCTGCAAGTCGTAGGCACGGATCTTGTTGGCCAGCCCGATCCCTCGGCCCTCCTGCTGCAGGTAGATCAGCAGGCCGCGTTGCAGGCCCCCGATTTTCTCAAGGGCGCCGTCCAGCTGGGGACGGCAGTCGCAGCGCAGCGATCCCAGAACCTCGGAGGTAAAACACTGGGAATGCACGCGTACAAAAAGCGGGTCGCTCCCGGCCAGCTTGCCCATCCCCACCGTGACGATTTCAATGCCCTCACTGGCCTGCCAGATGTTCAGTCGAAAATCCCCGTGAGTCGTGGGCAGTCGGCAGCTCGCCAGTTTTTCAATCAGATCTTGGCCTTCGCAGGACATGGAATACGACCTTTCCGGGATTCGCTTCCCCTGTCAAACGGAGGGGAGGTTTAGTGATAGCAAATTCAAGTGACAGGAAATTCAATTTCGATCATCCTGCTTCGGAAGCATCTGCCGCTAAGGTTTCTCAACGCAAAGGCGAGGTCGACGTACAAGTATCGAGAGCCGTCGATGGGAAAATGTGACGGATCAGTCGGTGATGAAGACGGGTTCATCCTCTGGCGGGATGGGGTCAATGTTCTCCCGGGTTTTTGCTATGGTTACCCTTCCAGTAAGCAATCCGGGAAATTAAAAGAATGATTTTGCAAACCCTCTACCGCCGGTTCGATTCCACTCCGCTCCTCCACGGATTCTCCCATCTCTTCAGCGACGCTGGAAAACCGGGTGCCCCGAGCACAGTCGAGGGGCTACCTTCCATCCCGCAAGGGCACTTGAAAGAAGGACGCGAACGACTTCCGCATATCCTCGCTTTCTTTCGCGATCCTTGCGCGAAGAATCCCGGTTGGGATAATAGCAGCTCAATTCCGTACCCGCTTCGCTTCAGGCAATCTGAGTCCACCTTGTAAGCTGTCGCGACCGCCTCCCCACAGGCATGAAACTGCGGATCGCGTCAGCCGGCGGGGCTCCCACCGAACTGCATTTCTTGGCCAGGGCGGCCTTCGGACCCGGTTATGCCGACGAGACCCGCACCCATGTTGTCGAGACCCGTCCCGACCTGAATTCCGGTTTATGGCAACCGCTTCCCGGCGTCGATCCGGTTCAAGGCCGCAACCTGCCCGTCTCGGTGGTGGTCGGGACGGGTTTCTACCGGGTGCGGGAAGAGCTGAAACCGGTCGATTAAGCAAATTGACAAATTGGTAGGAATTCTTACTTATAAAGTATGAAAGCTGTTTTATCGGAAAAGGGGCAGGTGACGATTCCCAAAAAGATTCGGGTTGAGTACGGCTTGGAACCGGGAATGGTGCTGGATTTCGTGGAGGAGGACGGGGCGATCGTGGTGCGGAAAGTGATCCCGGCGAATCCGATCCGGGCTTGGCGGGGCCGGGGAAAACTGCCCGGAAATATGGTCGTGGACGCATACTTGCGACAAACCCGGGAGGGTGAATGAGGACGGTCCTTGACAGCAGTGTGATCCTTGACGTTGTGACGGACGACCCGGTCTGGGCGGATGCCTCGGAGGCAGCCCTATCCGGGGCGATGGAAAGCGGTGCGCTGGTGATCGGTGAGTGCGTTCTGGCGGAAATCACCCCGGCCCTGGAAGCGGGCGACCTTGCCCGGTTCATGGCCGAATGGAAGATCGCTTATGTGCCGACCAGTCGGGACGCGGCCATGGCTGCCGGTCGGATGTACGCCCGTTATCTGGACAGGGGCGCGGCACGGAAACGGGTGCTGCCGGATTTTCTCATCGGAGCGCACGCGCTGGAAAACGGCGGACGCCTGCTGGCCCGTGACCGCGGCTATTACCGCGATTATTTTAACGGGCTGGAGGTCACGGATCCGGGGAGTGGCTAAGGCATCCCTTGCGGCACCGCCGGAAGTGCCTGCGCTCTTGTGGAAATCGGGTGGTCCGTGTCGATGATGTACGGCTTGTAGGTGCCGGTTGACTCGACCTTGCAGACGTCATCGGCGTAAACTAAGCCGGTTTTGATATTTCCGAACCTCAGACGGCCGAGGCCATGGCGCGAGCCGCGCCCCAAGCGCCAGTGGTACGGTACAAAAAAGCGGGCACCGCCATTGGCAGTGTCCGCTTGAAAATTCAGTGCGGCAGCGGGCTTGCGAACCGCTCAACGGCGGCGGTGCCACATCACAAGTCCGAGCGCCAGGGCGCCCAGAAGCACCGCGTAGGTTGCCGGCTGGGGAAAGCTGTGATCGCCACAACGTTAACGACGCCGGCCGGGTTGTCGGTCCCGTTCATGCCAGCGAACAAATTGTAGGAGGTGGAGGCGATGGTATCGAAGTTTTGGTTAGCGTCCTGGTCGTAGTTGAAAGTCTGCTAAGTATTGGTGCCGCCAAAGTTGAGCAGGACGACTGCTTCCTGGGAAGCTGTGGTCGCCAAAATCAAGGCCAGCGCGGGAAGGGCCTGTTTGAGGAGTTTGGTTTGTTTCATGGATTGTCATAT
>CAYFRH010000098.1:0-9678 GCA_964345345.1 uncultured Puniceicoccaceae bacterium
CCCGGGGCGCTAAGGCCGAAGCGCTCGATGCTAACGACGGTGCCGTCGACGCCGAGATATTTGTACCAGAGGTCGCCGACACCGGCCTCAATGGCGACGCGCTTGCGGCAGCTAGACGGGAGAATTTCCTCCTTGTAGACGGCGTCCTGGCGGTCAAAGACCTCGAAACTTGGCATGCTCACCACGCGGGTGGACGAGCCGAGTTCCTTCGCCGCTTTGAGGGCGTGCTGCAACTCGCTGCCGCTGGCAAGAAGGAGCGTTTCCAGCGGGGCAGTTTCTTCCCTTGCGATATAGGCACCGCGCAGGGCGCCTTTGCGGCGCGTCTCGACCGGGATGTCATTGAGGTTGGGAACGGACTGGCGGGTCAAGATCAGGGAAGTCGGCCCATCCTTTCGGGCAATGGCCATGGCAAAAGCAGCGGCAGTCTCTTCCGGATCTGCCGGGCGAATCACATCCATGTTTGGCATGAGTCGCAAAGCACTGGTGTTTTCTACGGGCTGGTGCGTGGGGCCGTCCTCCCCAACGCCGACGGAGTCGTGCGTGAAGATTTGAAAGACCGGCAGTTTCGAGAGTGCGGCAAGGCGCAGGCTCCCCCGCATATAGTCGGAGAAAGTCAGGAAAGTGGCACCGGAGGTAATAAAAATGCCGTCATAAGTGATCCCGTTGGTAATGGCCCCCATGGCATGTTCGCGGATGCCGTAGCGGATATTGCGACCGCCGGGATCGGCACGGGTAAAGTCGCCGGCCTCGTTCAAGTAGTTTTTATTGGAACCGAACAGATCCGCCGAACCGGTAGTCAGGAGCGGTAACTTTCCGGCCAGCGGTTGCAGGACCTTGCCACCGGAGGCACGCGTGGCCAAATTGGTATCGGCATCGAACTCCGGAACCCAATCAAGGGCTTCCGCGGCGCTGGGACGTTCGCCTTTCAGGGCGGATTCCAGCAGGGAGGCCTTTTCCGGTTCCGCTTTTTTCCACCCGGCGTAGCGCTTTTCCCATTCACCGTAAGCGGCCAGTTTTTCCGCTTTGCGGTCGGCGAAGTAGGCTTTCACTTCTTCCCCGAGATAGAAAGTTTCCTCGGGCAACCCAAGCCTTTTGCGGGCTTCCGCGGCATATTTGGCCCCGCCTTCGCCATGGGCCTTCCACGTCCCGGCGACTTCGTCGATGCCCTTGCCGACAAGGGTTCGCAGCACGATCAGCTTGGGCTTGCCGTTGTCGGCCGCCTTTGCCTCCGCGACGGCGGCGGCAATGGCCTCCATGTCGTGACCGTCCTCGAGTGCCCAGACGTCGTAGCCAATGGCCCGGTAGCGCGCGGCGGTGTCCTCACTCTGCGTTTCCTCCGACTGTGCGTCGAGGGTGACGTCGTTGCTATCGTAAAGAAGAATCAGATTATCGAGACCGAAATGGCCTGCAAAGGCACTCGCTTCCATGGATACGCCTTCCTGGAGGCATCCGTCGCCGGCCAGACAGACAATGTGGTTGTCGAGGATCGTATGCTCGGCCGTATTGAACCGGTGCATGGCCATCTTCTGCGAAACAGCCATGCCAACGGCGTTGCCGACCCCCTGCCCAAGAGGGCCGGTGGTGGATTCCACTCCCGGGGTGTCGCCAAATTCCGGGTGACCCGGCGTTATGGAATGCAGCTGCCGGAAATTTCGGATTTCCTCCATCGGGAGATCGAAGCCGCTAATGTGCAGCCATGCGTAAAGAAACATGCTGCCGTGGCCGGCAGAGAGGACAAAGCGGTCCCGGTTGACCCAGCGCGGCTGGTCGGGATTGAGCGAAAGACTTTCGCTGAAAAGTACCGCCCCCAGTTCCGCGCAGCCAAGGGGTAGGCCAAGGTGGCCGATTCCGGCCTTGTGCACGGCGTCAATAGCGAGTCCACGCGCCTGTGTCGCGGCTTTTTGCAAGAGATCGTTGTCCATACCTACTAAGCGTGGCCAAAGCCTCGCCTTTCTGCCAACCCCTTTTTTTTGAAAATCGGGGATCGGGATCAATAACGCCTACTCCTTCTCGCTAACCTCTACCGGGCTCGACCCCGGTCCTGTTTGAGAAGTCGGGATGGTACTTGCGTTCTCGGAAATAATATACAAATGTATATGCTTTCTTTATGGCTTTACTGGCTCATTTTGATGCGGATGCCTTCTTTGCCTCGGTGGAACAAGCGGCGGACCGACGTCTGCGTGGACGACCGGTTGCGGTCGGGGGTGGACAGCGCGGTGTGGTTTGTTCTGCCAGCTACGAGGCACGCGCACACGGTGTGCGGGGAGCCATGCCGACGCGCAGGGCGCTGCAATGCTGTCCGGACCTTGTTCTCGTGAAGGGCCACTTCGAACTCT
The DNA here is from genome assembly GCA_964345345.1 of uncultured Puniceicoccaceae bacterium. Taxonomy (GTDB): domain Bacteria; phylum Verrucomicrobiota; class Verrucomicrobiia; order Opitutales; family Oceanipulchritudinaceae; genus Oceanipulchritudo. Next base: position 2,337 of record CAYFRH010000098.1, read on the forward strand.
ACGAGCGCTTCAGTGAGCGCATGTTCGACCTTTGTGAGGACCTGACCTCGGAAGTGGAGCGCATGTCGATCGACGAGGGCTACCTTGACCTGCGGGGACGCACAAGCACAGCGGAACAGGCGGTCGGCCTGTTGCGCGGATTCGATCGGGAAGTGCATGAGGGCATGAAGATCACCGTTTCCTGCGGCCTTTCGGCCCGCAAGCGGGTGGCCCAGATCGCGGGCAAGGCGCACAAGCCGCACGGTTTTGCGGTGGTGCCGCCCGGCAACGAGGCGGCTTTTCTTGCCTACCTGCCTCTGCGGCTGTTGCCGGGAATCGGGCCGGTGGCGGAGGCGCGTCTGCAGGCCATCGGTTTGCGCCGGATCGGCGATCTTGTCCGCGGAGGAGCAGATCTTCTCTATCCAATTCTGGGCGCGCGCACGCGGTCTTTCCTTGAGCTTGCCCGAGGGGAGGACGAAGAACCGGTCCTGCGGGAAACTCCGCCGCCGCAATCCTACGGCGGGCAAACAACTTTTTCCGAGGAGTGTGGATGCGAAGAAACGGTCCGCCGGGAAACACAGCGGCTTTTACAGGAACAGCTGGTTCGTTTGCGGAAGGCGCGGCAGCGGGCCCGCGGGATGGAGGTGGGAATCCGCTACAGCGACTACGAGACGGCAAGGGTTGCTCATAGCTTGCGCGAGCCGGAGAATGTAGACGAGGCCTTTCTTCCGCAACTGCGTCCTCTGCTGGGTAAAGCATGGCGCCGCCGGGTCCGGCTGAACCAGATTCAGGTGCGGCTTTTGCGGCTGTATCCCGATTGGGACCAGGGAATGCTCTTCGACGAGACCCGCCAGCGTTCCCGCAAGGTCCGGGCCGCGCTTGATCACGTCAATGCGCAGTTTGGCGATGGTACTCTACAGGCAGCTTCCCTGCTCAAATCCCCGAAATCACGCCGTTGAGGCAGCGGCCTCGATTCTTTCCCCGGCCAGTGAGGTCCGGGAAGCGAGAAGGTGGGCACATCGGCACCGGGAAGATTCGATATCCATACCCCCACCAAAAGCAAAGCGGGAGAATTCGGAGAATAGGCCGGACCGAAATATCAGTGATTCAGATCCTCCCCGGGCGCTACCGCTGGCTTGGATTCCTCCAACAGTTCGATCAAGGCGGCCTCGGTGCGTTCCGTGGCCCCGCGACTGGACGCGATGACGGCGCGGGCCCGGCCTCCCATAGAGGAGCGTTGTTCCTGGTCCATAAGTAGTTCGCGGACGGCTGCGGTCAGTTCCCCGCCGTTTTCCACGACCGTTGCGGCTTTTTCCTTGCACAGGCGGTGGGCAATGTCCCGGAAGTTGGACATTTCCGGACCGAAAAGAAGGACCTTGCCGAGGGCGGCCGCTTCCACCGGGGTTTGTCCCCCGGCGTTGGGCGGGAGCGACTTTCCGATGAATACGATATCAGCAAGCTCGGTTAACATGCGTAATTCCCCGGTGGTATCGGCGACATACACTTCGTTGCCGGGAGGGGCCTGAGTGCCGGTGGAGCGGAAATGATAAGGAAAGCCGGCGGCTGCGACAGCCGCCCGCACTTCGTTTCGCCGTTCCGCGTGGCGGGGAACGAGCAAAAGCCGTAATCGGGAAAACTGCCCACGCAAGGCGGCAAAGCTTTCCAACAGTTGCTCTTCCTCCCCCGGCCATGTTGAGGAACCAAGAAGAATCCACGGCGCTTCCTCCTGTCCGTTGAATCCCGCCTCCCGGCAGAGGCGCTCCCGGCTTTCGCGGTTAAGACTTTCCTCTATCTGCACATCAAGTTTGAGGTTGCCGCTCAACTGGACCTTATCGGGCGGAAGCCAGCCAAGGGCTTGGAAACGGGCAAGGTCGGTTTCGCTCCCGGCAAGGATGGCGCTTAGGTGCGAAAACCACGTCCGGGTCCACCGGCGGACCCTTTCGTGCCGACGGAAAGAGCGGTCGGACATGCGACCGTTGATCAGGATCACGGGAATCCCGCGCAGCCGTGCCTGGTGGATGTGCTCGGGCCAAAGTTCGCCCTCCGTAAGAACGGCAAGGTCGGGCTGCAAGTACCGGAACATTCCCGCCGAAAATGGTTGAAAATCGAGGGGAAAAAATCCGCGCCATCGGGTGAAAGCGGCAAGATTTTTCCGCGCAAGGGCAAAACCGGTGCTCGTTGTGGTTGTCAGGACGACCTCGACATCCCCGCGTCCGGCAAGACGACGTACCAGCGGAGTTACGGCGTTCAGTTCCCCGACACTTACCGCCTGGATCCAAATTCGCCGGACCCCCTTGCGGCGGGGGGGTACGTCCCGTACGATGCCAAACCGGTGCGAAATTCCTTCCCGATACCCTCCACGCCGCCACATCCGCCCGAGATACTTGGGCAGCAGAAAGAGGAGAGCGGGGATATAAAGAATGCGATAGACAATGACCATTCCTTCGACTTCGTACTCTCCCCGAAAGCCACCATTATGAACAAGAAGAAAACCCTTTGTGCTCTCGTCCTTCCGTTCCTCGCCGTTGTTTTGTCTCTCCCGGCGGCGCGTCCCTTTCCCCATAATGAGAAAAGCGGCGATCTCCCGGTGGATCCGGCGGTGGAGTGGGGGACCCTTGAAAACGGAATCCGCTATGCCATCCTGCCTTGGGAAGATCCGCCGGACCGATTAAGTCTTCGCCTGCTCGTGGAAGCGGGCAGTTTCCACGAAACCGAGCGCCAGAAAGGCCTCGCCCATTTGATCGAGCACATGGCTTTCAACGGAACGGAAAACTTTTCCGCAGGTGAAATGGTGGAATATTTTCAGCGGCTCGGAATGGCCTTCGGGCCCGATACCAACGCCCATACCGGATGGAAGGAAACGGTCTACAAACTGGAACTTCCCGAAGCCGAAGGAAAAATTCTCGAACGAGGACTGACTTTGCTGCGGGACTACGCCGACGGCATGTTGCTGGAGCGGGAGGAAATTGAGAAAGAGAAGGGCGTTGTCCTCAGCGAATTGCGCGACCGCGACACACCGGCATACCAGGCGTATGTGGACGAGCTGAAGTTCGCCGCTCCGCAGGCACGTCTCTCCGAGCGCTTTCCCATTGGAGATGCCGATGTCATCCGTATGTCCAAGCGTCAGGATCTCGTGGATTTCTACCGTAAATGGTATATCCCTGATCGTATGGTTCTTGTCGGTGTTGGGGATATCGATCCCGACCGGCTCCTGGAGAAGTTCCGGCAGTATTTCGGGGACATGCAAAATCCGGATACGCTTCCGAAAGAACCGGCGAACGGAACGCTCGAAACCGGGGAGGAACGATTCCGGCTTTACAGCAATTCCGAGCTGCCCCGCGATACCGTCGGCGTGTATGCCCGGCGATCGATTGAGCCGCGCGCGGACACGCTCTCCCGCCGCCTCACACAAGAGAAACGAAACATTGCCAATGCCATTCTTTCCCGACGCTTAGAAAGACTCAGCAAAAAGGAGGACGTACCCATTACCGGAGGTTCCGGATACGATTACCGTTGGATGGAATTTATACGGTACACCGGCCTGTCCCTGTCCACGCGCAGTGCGGACTGGCGGGAGGCTCTTGATCTTGGCATGCGGGAATTGAAAACGATGAAGGAACACGGCGTCACCGCCATCGAATTAAAAGAGGCCGTGGCAAACCGCGTCAACGCCCTTGAGGAAAGCGCACACCGGGCTGCGACGCGCAAGAGCCGGGATCTTTCCAACGCTCTTGTTCAATCCGTCCGAAATAACCGGGTCTTCATTGCCCCTGACGACCTCCGCGATCTGCTCGTCCCGAAGCTGGAGGCCGTTTCTCCGCAATCTGCGGCGGAGGTCTTCCGCAAGGCATGGAATACATCCGATCGTCTTGTTTACGTGAGCGGCAATTTTGCGCGCGAAGTCGAGGATTCCTATTCCACTGCAAAAGCCCTGCCGGCGCGGGAACCGGATGCGGGAATTTCCGCGGAATTTGCCTATACCGAATTCGGTGAAACCGGTAAGGTCGTGAAAGATCACTACCACAAGGACCTTTCCATTCGCCAGCTAACCTTCGCCAACGGGGTTCGGCTCAATCTCAAACAGACTGACTTCGAGGCCAACACGGTCCGCGTCGGAGTGAGCTTTGGCCATGGCGGGATCGATGTACCCCCGGATCAGCCGGGCCTGCGCATGCTCGCCCAGCAAACTTTTCTCGCCGGCGGACTTGGGGAGCATACCGAAGATCAACTGAAACAGTTGCTCGCCGGGAAAACCGTCAGCAGCTCGTTCAGCGTAGCGGGGGACTTTTTCCAGCTTAACGGCACAACTTCCGGAGAGGACCTGCGGTTACAATTGCAAGTCCTCGCCGCCTACCTGACCGATCCGGCCTTCCGCGAGGAGGGACGCCGGGTTTTCCTGCGACAGCTTGACGCTCTCTATACCCGGCTTGAGCACAATCCTATGGGCGTTCTTCAGGACAAGGCGGCGCGGTACCTTGCCGGCGGCGATTACCGCTTCGGCTTTCCGGAGCGCTCCGAACTGGAGGCGCGGACCATGAATGAGGTGCGCGAGTGGATGGCAAACGCTCTTCGCAAGGGCTACCTTGAGATTGCCGTCGTTGGCGACTTTTCGAATGAAAAGGCCGTGATTGATATGGTGCAATCAACCTTCGGGGCGATCCCCGAGCGGAACAATACCTATGAACGAATGGCCTCCGTTCGGGACGTGACGTTCCCCGCTCAGAGAGAGAAACGGGTCTATTCCTATGCCTCAAAAAGCAACCGTGCGGTAACTACCGTTAACTGGGGTACCACCGGGCAAACCGATATTGAGAAAGTGCGTCGCCTGAGCCTGCTTGCCCGTGTCTTCTCAGACCGTATGCGGGTTCAGATTCGCGAGGCCATCGGGGAAGCCTACAGTCCCTACGCATTTAACAATAGCAGTGAGGTGTATCCGGATTACGGCTACCTGCGGGCTTTGGTCCCCGTCGATCCCGCCCAGACGAACCGGATCGAGAAAATCCTTTTCCAGATCGCGGACGATCTCGTGGAAAAGGGGCTCAGTGAAGATGAATTGGTTCGGGCCGTGGAACCGGTCAAGAACCAGATCGAGGAATACCGCCGCACCAATGCGTATTGGCTCAACAGCGTCCTCCTGCGTGCTCAGGCCCAGCCACAGCGCCTCGCCTGGGCCCGCAGTTTTGCCGCTTTCTGGGACTCCGTGAAAGTGCAGGACCTGGAAAAACTCGCGGATGAGTACCTGGTCCCGGACAACGCGATTCCTGTTCAGGTCGTCCCGCGTTCATGAAAATGCTGTTCCCGTGCTTGCCCAACCGGTACGGAAACGTCATCGTCTTTGCTTTTGCTCATGGAGACTCCAGCTGACCGCATTCACAAAGCCTTTGCCGCCGCCGCGAAGGAGAACCGGGCCTGTTTTGTCGCCTATGTCTGTGCTGGCGACCCGGATTCTGCAACTTCCCTTGAAGTCTGCCGAACCCTGATCGAAGAGGGCACTGATATTCTCGAACTCGGGGTTCCGTTCTCCGATCCGCTTGCCGATGGCCTCACCAACCAGCTTGCCGCCGAACGGGCCCTTGCCGCCGGCATGAATCAGGACATGGTCTTTCAGCAGGTGGAGGCGATTCGGGCCTTTTCCGAGGTCCCCATCGTGTTCTACACCTACTATAATCTCATTTTCGCTCGGGGGATTGAAGCCTATGTCGAACGAGCTGCCGCCGCCGGGGTTGATGGCCTGCTGACTCTTGACCTGCCGCCGGAGGAAGCCTCGCAACTGGAGGCCGCGTGCGAGCGATTTGGGATTAAAACCGTTTTTATTGCCGCGCCGCCGACCCCGCCGGAGCGCCTTCGCCTCATTGCCGGTCATACCACCGGGTTTATTTATTATGTCAGCCGTGAGGGGGTCACCGGGGAGCAGACCTCCATGGCCGCCGACCTTGAGGAAAAGGTCGCCGCCATCCGTTCCGCGACAAAATTGCCGGTTGTCGTCGGCTTTGGCATTTCCACCCCGGAGCATGTCCGGAAAGTTGCCAATGTTGCCGATGGAGCCGTTGTTGGCAGCGCCCTCGTTAATTGCATCGCACACCAACCTCAACAACCTACGACCATCCTTGCCGAACTTCGCGCCAAGATGCGCAACCTCACTTCGGAACTGGCGCGCGGGTAGGGCGCTTGCCCTGCGGAATTCCTGTTGACAGCCGATAATCGGACGCCTTGTTTCTTCCGTTTTACTTATTTCCAACAATGAAAGTAGCATCCTCCCTCAAGTCGTTGAAAACGCGCCATCCGGATTGTCAGGTGGTTCGTCGGCGCGGTCGCGTCTACGTCCTTTGTAAGTCCAATCCCCGTTTTAAAGCCCGTCAGGGCTAAAACCCTTCGCTCCACGCGTCCCAAATTCAGGAGGTTCATTCGTATGAAGGAAAAAATTCATCCAAAAATTCACCCGGTTTGCTTTCGCGATGTCTCAACCGGGAAAAATTTTCTTACCCAATCCACCGTCACGTCCGATAAGACTGAGACTATTGACGGCGTTGAATACCAAGTCGTCGTCCGGGACATCACCATGGATTCCCATCCCGTCTATACCGGGGAAAAACGTTTCGTCGACTCCGCCGGCCGCGTCGAAAAATTTCAGAGCAAGTTTCGCCGCCGCCGCCGCTAACGGCATCCAACCGAAGTTCCTTTCATTTTGTAGACGCGGGCTCTCGCCTGTGTCCGGTTCGTACAAGTTTGTTTTAACGGGCCTCACGCATCTATCCTCGCGGGAAAGCATTGCGCGAAACGGGCGAAGCCGTACGTTTCAACTTTTGAACGTCGTGTAGGCTTGTTGACGCACGCTCTCGCGCGTGTCCCGTCGGTTCGCACGAAATTAGGCAGGCGCACGCACTGCGGAACGATCGGGGCTCATTGCTTGCAGATAAAAATGCACAATATAGATTATGTCTAATAGTGAAGTCGCCCAAATACTTGGTCCGCCCAACTACTCGACATAGCCGCTAAGACCCTGCCGCGGCGACCGTTTCCCCTCTTTTCAATGCAGAAGCGAGAGCGCCTGCTTGAGGGGCAATTTTCCATCATAGAGGGCCTTGCCGCTGATAACCCCGAGCAGCCGTGGATATTGCGCTCCCAATTCTTTAAAGCGGCGCAGGTCATCGAGAGAAGCCACCCCGCCGGAAGCAATCAACTGAAGGCCGGTTTCCTGAAGCATGGTTTCCTGAGCGGCAAAATTAGGTCCAGTCATCATTCCATCAGTAGAAATATCCGTATGAATGAGCGTGGAAATACCGGCGGCTTCGACCTCCTTGGCGAATGCGAGCGCGGATTTTTCAACGGTTTCGACCCAGCCACGCACGGCGACTTTTCCATC
>CAYFRH010000099.1:0-4297 GCA_964345345.1 uncultured Puniceicoccaceae bacterium
GCGCCCACACAAACCAGCAAGGAACCTTAAAACTCCTTTTGGCTGTGGTACATTTGGGACGCACTCTGCACGAACGAAGAAAGGCGACATCCTCGGTTCCCTTTGTAAATGCGGGCCGGGCGGAGCATGGTGCGGGCGGGGAGAATCGAACTCCCACGGCCAGCTTGGAAGGCTGGAGTTCTACCATTAAACTACGCCCGCAATTCCTGCGTGACAGGAGAAAGATTACAAAGCAGGGGCTGGCGGGAACGGTCAAGTCCGAAGAAACGGGAATTAGGAGGGTGCATGAGCGCGAAGGAAGACGGCGGTCGTTTCCTTCCGGAGAGGTCTCGGAACCGAATCGCTTGATTTCGTATCACTCGGAGGCAATTTCGTAGCAAAGGTCGGCCCAATCGCCGTCAGTTTGGGAATTGAGGGAAAGGTCGGGCTCGCCGAGGGCCTTGGCGAAGGTGGCATGCACCTCGTGCTTCTCCTTGTCGAGAATGCCGCTGAGGACGAGGCGTCCGCCGGGACGGACGGCTCCGGCTAAAAGGTGGGCGTGGGCGCAGAGAACCGGCGAAAGGATATTAGCGAGGAGGAGATCGGCGGATCGGCCGAAAAGGCCGTCGCTGAGGTCCGCCCACTTAAACTCGATCAAATCGGCAACAGAACACAGCTGGGCATTATCGAGGCTGATGCGGACGGCGTCGGGATCGTTATCGAAGGCGAAGATATCCCGGAACCCAAGTTTGCGGGCGGAAATGGCGAGGATGCCGGAACCGCATCCGGCGTCGAGAACACGCTTTTCCGGAACCTTGGGACCCCATTCGTCGCGGGCATCAAGAAGGCGCCGCACACAGAGGCGGGTGGTCTCGTGGTTGCCGGTCCCGAAAGCCATGCCGGGATCGAGGTAAACGATTTCTTCGCCGGGCGGGAGTTTGTAGGTGTCCTTCTCCCAGACGGGAACCCAGTGCAGCCCGCGCTCGTGCCATGGCTTGAAATGCAGCTTATAGGCTTCTTTCCAATCCCGATCGGCAAGCTCCCGCAACTCGGGCTCACCAGCGAGGGCGGGAAAGCGGGCGCGCAGTCTTTCCAGCTCCGTAGCCATTTCTTCACGACGCTCGAAAAAGCCGCGAAGCTCGTGTTCGTGCGTCTTCCAATTCTCGTGAAGCATCCAGTGTACCTGGTGATCCTCACAGAAATGGGCTTCCAGTTCATCGGCAAGGCCGGCGTCGACGGGGAGGCGAAGCTCGATCATCCGGCACCCTCCGCGGCGAGCCGCGCGACAACGGCGGGAAGGAGACGGTGCTCGGCTGCGTGAATTTTGTTTTCGAGAGAATTGAGCGTATCCGTTTCTTCAATACGCACCACAGCTTGGTCGACAATGGGTCCCCCGTCGAGATCTCCGGTCACGTAATGGACTGTACAACCGGTCACCTTGACGCCGTAGTTCCATGCCTGTTCGATGGCGTGCAGCCCCTTGAAGCTGGGCAAAAGACTGGGGTGCAAGTTGAGAATCCGGTGCGGAAAAGCATGGAGAAGGGGCTCCTTGACCACCCGCATAAAGCCCGCAAGGACGAGCCAGTCGGCCCCTGCCTCCCGGAGCTCGCGGGCCCATGCTTCCTCCCGCTCGGGCGCGAGCTTGGTTTTAAACCCGCCGGGCTCAAGATAACGTGCGGGGAGGCCGAATTGCGGCCCGAATTCCAGAATGGGGGCTGCCCTTTGATCGCTGAAGAGGCCAACCGGCTCGGCCTCGCCGAGGCACCCCTCCTTCCATGCGGCGAGAAGGGCATGGGCATTGCTGCCCCGGCCGGAACCTACAATCGCAAAGCGCATCTCCTCCGATCTTTCTTACGTTACCGGATCAGTCGAAAATCCGTTTGGCTTTTTCCCAGAAGTTGTCTTCGCCGGGCGTTTCCGCATCCCCGCTGGCCTTTGCGAATGCCTCCAGATGGCGGCGCTGCTCGCTGTTAAGTTTTTTTGGCACTTCGATATGCACACGCACGAACTGGTTTCCCTTTCCCGCGCCACGCAGATTCGGCATCCCACGGTCGCGGAGCTTGAACACGGTTCCGTCCTGGGTCCCCGCGGGAATCTTGAGGGAGATCCGTCCGCTCTCGTTGGAGAGCGTCGGCACCTCGATGGTTCCGCCAAGGCCGGCGAGGGTGAATTTGATCGGCACGTCGCAATAGAGATCGTTGCCTTTGCGTTCGAAGATATCATGCTCCTTCACGTGAATCACCACGAAAAGGTCGCCAGCGGGACCGCCGGATAGGCCCGCCTCGCCGTTACCGGCGGAGCGCAGTTTCTGATCGGAATCAATGCCGGCGGGAATGCGGATCTTGACGCTCTTGTTGCGGAGAACGCGGCCCTCTCCGTTACAAGCGGTACAGGCTTTTTCGGGCACTTGACCGGCCCCGCCACAGGTGGGGCAGACCTGTTGCACCTGAAAAAATCCGCGGGAACTGACCACACGTCCGGCCCCGCCACAGGTGGGGCAGGTAATTAAACGGGAACCCGGTTCGGCTCCGGTGCCATCGCAACGTTCGCAGGTGACTGCGGTGCGGTAGGAGATTTCCTTTTCAACGCCGCGAAAGGCCTCAATAAGGGAAATCTCCAGATCGTAGCGAAGGTCGGCTCCGGCCTGTGCGCCGCCGGCGGCCCCTCCCCGGGAGCCACCTCCACCCCCTCCGAAAAAGTCATCGAAGGCGCTGCCGCCAAAGACTTCCCGAAAGATGTCAAACGGATCATGGAAACCGCCACCTCCGCCGCCGCGGAAGCCGCCCCCGCCGGAGGCCATGCCCCCGGATTCGAATGCAGCATGCCCGTAACGGTCATAGGCGGCCTTTTTCTCGGGATCCTTCAATACTTCATAGGCCTCGGAGACTTGCTTGAATTTGTCCTCCATGGCCTTGTCCCCTTTATGCTTATCGGGGTGGTATTGGACCGCTTTTTTCCGGTAGGCTTTTTTTATTTCCTCGGGGGAAGCGTCGCGGCCTACCCCCAGAAGCTCGTAGTAATCCTCTTTGGCCATGGCGAGTTACTGGTTCTCCTCCGATGGAGCATTTGCGGAGGGGTCCTCTTCCTTTGACTCCTCCTTGGAAGGCCCGCTTGAAACGACGACGGACGCGGGACGAAGAAGCCGCTCCTGCATCCGGTAGCCGATCCGCTGCACTTCGATAACGCAGCCCTCCGGAACCTCCTGGTGGGAAAGGTGTGCCACGGACTCGTGGTAGTTCGGATCGAAAACCTCGCCTTCCGGTTGAATCGGCGTCAGTCCGTTTTCGGATAAAACGGATTCGAGCTGACGAAGGACCATCCGGAAACCTTCGGCGAAAGCTCCCCCACCCTCATGCATCTCGGCCGATTTGAAGCCTAACTGAAAATTATCAAGAACGGGCAAGAGGTCCTCCATAAGGTTGCTGGCCGCCTGCTTTCGGGCTTCCTCTTTCTCCCGGAGGGCCCGTTTGCGGTAGTTCTCGAGGTCCGCGACCGTGCGCAGGTAGCGTTCCTTGTTGGAGTTGGCTTCGGCGACCGCCTCGTCCAGTTTTCGAAGGAGTTCGGAGGTTTCTTCCCCCTCTTCTCCCGTTTCGACGACGGATTCCTCCTCGCCGGGCGGGGCGGGTTCCCCCTCACGAAGGGCCGCGCCCTCCTCTTCATGCGGGGAATCGGCTTCTTCCTTGGGCTCGGTGGACTCCGGTTCCTGCTCCTTGTTATCGCGTTTCATGCTCATGGTCGTTCAGCCTATTCATCGAAATGGCGAAACCACCAAACCTTCACGGGATCGCAGGGAATTTCAACCGATTTTCTGTCCCGCTTCAAGCAGGGTCCTCAAGCGTGTGACCGGCCCGGCGCAGGACCTCGCTGGCATCCTGAAACTGGTGTTCCCCCACCAGCATGTAATCGGTATCGTGAGTGGAAAGGGAGAAAATCGAGATTTGCTTCGCCGCCAGCGGCATCGAAAGTTGAGAGATGATGCCCGGCAACTCCAGGTCCAATTGCCCAGCCACGCGAAAAGCGCGCCATGTACCCGGTGCCGCCACTCCCTCCGGAACCACGTCGCTGTCGCAGAAGATGGAAAGCTCCCGGTCCGTACGCGTGATAGAGACAAAGAGCGCCTTCCACGCCCATTCGGGAACGGCCTGCCCAGGATCGAAGCGGCAGACGGCAAGTGGTTGCGGGATGATTCGTAGCAACATGACTGGACCTTACAGAGCAGATTTTGTGCCGGACATTTTCCGAGGAGATTTCCGGCTCGTGGTTTTTTTGGTGGCCGCTTTCTTCACCGTCTTTTTTGCCACGGCCTTTTTCGCGGCAG
>CAYFRH010000099.1:4397-9628 GCA_964345345.1 uncultured Puniceicoccaceae bacterium
TCTCCGGATCAAGAAAGCCTACCGGTTCCATGGGAGGTTTGGGCTTGCGGCGGCGACGGCGGCGGCGCTCGGACGAGTCAGCCTCGTCGGATTTGTCGGCCCGCGCGGACTCGTCAGGCCTTTCCGTTTGGTCGGCCTTTTCAGCCTTTCCTGATTGATCGGTTTCGGCGGCGTTGTCGGCTTCGGAAGGCTTATCGGTTTTGTCGGTCTTATCGGTTTTGGAGGGCTTTTTCCCTTTCCGGCGACGTTTCTCCGCTTCCACGAGATCTTCCTCCTCGAGCTGTTCCTCGGCTTCAATCATTTCACGCGGAACGGTGTAAGGAACGGGCTGAGGTTCTGGATTTGGAAGGCGGCGGACAGGTTCCTGTTCCGACTCACGAGTACGCAGAGGCCGAAGAACCAGTTCGGTAATGGTATTGCCAAAACGGCTCTGGAGCAATTGCTCAACCGCCTGGGCAACCGCCTCGGGATCGATACTGGCCTCGGCACGGGCACCGGGCAGAACGCGGCCCCGCCCGCCATGGCCCCGATTAGGCTCGGGGGAGAGGTGACAGACTTTGACCCCCTCGTCACGCAATTCCTCGAAAAGCCGTTCGCCCATCCACTTAAGACCCCCGCTGGCGGCGGCACCAGCGGGACCCCCGCTGCTGGTCTGGGCCAGAGAGGCACCTAGTTGAATGACGTATCCCTGCAATTCCCGCAGGCTCGGGGCCAGCGTTCGCAACAGGACGAGAGGACAGAGAAGGTTGATGCGGAGGACCTGCTCAAGTTCCCGGTTTTCCATTTCGGTGAAGGAATGGCCTCCGAAAAACTTCGCATTGTTGACCAGGACGTAGACGCCTCGCTCTTTTTCGAGAATTGATCGGGCGGTTTTTTCGACGGCTTCGGGGTCGGCAAGGTCGCAGGCGAGGGGTTTGAAGCTGACATTCTGCAGGGAACAACGGCTGTAGTCCCCGCCGAGGCCGTAGACGCGGAAACCGAGTTCAATCAGGCGTCGGGAGACGGCTTCGCCGAGGGCACTGGAGGCCCCGGTGACAATGGCTATATCCATAAAAGAATTGATTGCGGAGGAAGGGATTTCAAAAGAAGCGGCGGTGGTAGCACGCTCGTCGCGAGAATGCAAGAGGTCCGTGCCTTTCTGGTTCCCTCCTGTTCGGGCGCCAAGACCGAACGGGAAATGGCGTCCTCCGGCCTCTTAGGGCGGGAGGCGGAAAAACCGCCCCCCGCCGGGGAGGATAGAGCGGTCCGTCAACGGACGCTCAGGAAGAAGAGAGGGGCACTTTCACGCGGAAGCGTCCGCCACCCCGGGGAAGGTTCTCGAATTCGATCACTCCTCCATGGGCCCGGACGATCCGTTCACAAATGGAAAGGCCGAGGCCGGTACTATTTTCCCCACCGGTTGGGGTATTGGACGTCTTGCCAAATTCTTTGAAAAGGTGGTGCTGTTCCTCCTCCGGAATGCCCGGTCCAGTATCCTCGACATCGAGGCAGGCATGAGCACCTTCGGTGTAGATTTTAACGGTAACGGACCCACCTACGGGGGTAAACTTAATTGCGTTGCTGAGGAGATTGTCCGCGACGCGACGGAGCTTCATCCGGTCGCCAATGACCTCGGGGACGGGCTCGACTTCCCGGATAGAAAGGTTGATTTCCTTCCTCTTAGCCTCTCCCCGGAAAAGAGGCAGGAGGTTCTGCACAAGCTGGCCGAAGGCAAGCGGCTCGGGATCCATCTCGGCACTGCCGTTATCGAGGGAGGAAAGGTCGAGCAACTCGTTGAGGAGTACAACCACTCCCTTGCCGGCTTCCTCAATGCTGGCAACGATCTCACGTTGCTCGACGGTGAAATTCCCGCCATCTTCCCGCAGGCATTCGGCGAGGCCGGCGATGGCAGCGGTAGGATTCCGAAGATCGTGCGAAGCGACCCGAAGGATACGATCCTTGGTGGAATTGAGCTGTTCCAGTTCGCGGATACTTTCCTCCCGCAACTGGGCGAGCTTGCGGACCCGCAGGTGGGTGCGAACGCGCGTGAGGCTCTCGGAGGGATGGAATGGTTTGACGATGTAGTCGATTGCCCCGCTCTGGAAGCCACGCATGATTTCCTCCCGTTCTCCTTTGGCGGAAAGGAAGATCACGGGCAGGTTTTCGTTTCCCGGATCGCCTTTAACGCGACGACACGCCTCAATGCCGTCGATGCCTTCCATGGAAACGTCCATAAGAACGAGGTCCGGTTCGGTTTCATTGACAAGCCAGAGTGCTTCTTCCCCGGATTTCGCCTCGAAGGCCTGAAAACCTGCTTTCTCCATGAAAAAGCGGATTTGCCGCCGGGCCATGGCACTGTCATCGACAATGAGGATACGGCTGCCGGAAAGGTCTTCCGGACCGGAGCCCTTGTTGTCGCTATTGGTATCGCCGGGACGTTCGGCATCGGGAATCGCAAAATGGTCAACAAGATATTTTCCGACTTCGCGGCGAAGATCCGGCCTGCCGGCGTGCGGATGCAAGCGGAGAAAGCGTCCGAGAGCCATACTCGCCATGGCGAGGACCTTGCGCTGGTTGACCTCGCGGCTGAGAAGGGGCTGCACCTCCTCGACGATTTCCAGAACGAGATTGTAGTAATTTTCAAGTACGTCTTCCTTTGGCAAGGAATGATCCCGCCGGAATGTCGGTTCTTTTTCATTCTTCATATGCTGCTATCCTACCCGGCAGCAGCATACCATCCGGCCCGCGTTGGCACCATTCGGAATAGACCCCGGTAAAGGAGGGGGATTTTCCGTAGACGGGAAACAGAAAAAGAGCAGAGGTTTCCGAATAACCCCGTAAATGCGGAAGTCTCCGGTCAGCTGCTCCGCCGCCAGACGTTGTATTTAAGGATGGCGTAAATGGCGCGAAGCCCATCCCGCCAGCCGATTTTTTTCCCTTCGGCGTACGTTCGCCCGTAGTAGGAAATGCCGACTTCGAAAATGCGGCAATCAATACGGGCGACTTTGGCGGTGATTTCCGGTTCGAACCCGAAACGGTCCTCTTCCACGCGGATCTGTTCCAGAATCTCCCGTCGAAACACCTTAAAACAGGTCTCCATATCGCTGAGATTGAGATTGGTCAGCATATTGGAAACGAGGGTGAGAAGTTTGTTGCCGACCATGTGCCAGAAATAAACGACGCGGTGCGGACCGCCGCCCATGAAGCGGGAACCAAAAACGACGTCGGCTTCGTTCCGCAGGATGGGATCGAGCAGGAGGGCGTAGTCCTTCGGATCGTATTCAAGGTCGGCGTCCTGAATAATCACGACCTCCCCGCTGAGGTTGCGGAAGCCGGTGCGCAGAGCGGCTCCCTTTCCCTGATTGTGCTCGTGATACTCGATGCGCAGGAGCGGGTCGCTTTCCATTTCCGCAAGGATCTGCCGCGTGCCGTCGGTAGAGGCATCGTCCACGATGACGATTTCGTGCAGGTCCACCGGGGAGGCCGTGACGCGTTCGACGATGGTGCGGAGGGTACCGACCTCATTGTAGCAGGGAATAACGATAGAGATCTTCATGCCGGAATGGCCGCAAGGGTCGGTTTTGCCTTGTCTTCTTACAAGCGAATTCCTCCCACTCTGCGAAGCTCATGAACGCCATTCGCCGCCGCCTGCCTCTGCTCCTGCCGATCTCCGCCTGGCTCGGCGGTGTTTTCATTTTCTTCCGCCAGTTTTTCCTCAGCGGGGGCGATCTTGTTACCGGTGGCCCAGGCGATGGGCAGCTGATCACCTCGCTTCACGAACACTGGTTCCGTTTTGCGCGGGGGTTGGAAGGCTGGCATGAAATGATTTTCTTCTATCCGGCGGAGAATGTTCTCGGCTACAGCGACACCTTTCTGCTTACCGGTATTCCCTATACGGTCCTGCGCTTTTTCGGGCTGGATCCCTATCTCTCCCTGCAGCTGGTGCTGATATTGCTAAGCAGCGCGGGTTTCTGGGGAATGTACTATTGGCTGCGGCAATTCCGGCAAACGGAGCGGGGGCTTGCCACCTTTCTTGCAGGTTTGTTTCTGGTAGCCTCCCCGATCTACCTCGCCAGCCGGAATTCCCACCCGCAACTCCTGTCGGTCTGGTTGCTTCCCGTTTATCTCATCCTGATGGAAAGCATCCTTCTCCGTCTCTGGCGGGGAGAAAAAGGGGTGGCGCTCCTCTTTGCAATGTTTGCCGCCCTATTCGGGCTTTTGACCTACAGCACTTTCTACGTCGCCTATTTCTTCGCGCTTCTCGTTTTTCTGGGTCTCCTGGGAAGCCTTGTCTTGTTCGGCCTCCGAAGAAGCTTCGCACAGGCATGGGAACGTCGGAAACGATGGACGGAACTCCTTCCCGGCCTTGGCATACTGGCCTTATTTGCGGCTCTGTTCCTGAAAACCTACCTTCCCGCTCTTCAGGAAACCGGCGGACGTCCGTTCGAAGCGGTGGTTTCCCACCTTCCCCTTCCATGGGATCTGTTCAATCACTCCACGACCAACGCCCTCTGGGGGAAGCTGGCAGAAGCGATCTGGTCGTATCCCGCCTATCGGCCCCATGAGGTGGAATTGGGAATGCCTCCTCTCCTGTTCTTTTCCGTCGTGGCCTACGCCTTATATCTTCTCGTAATAAAAAGGCGGATTTTCAGCCTCGAAAGGCTGGCGGCTTTTGTCTTTCTGAGCGGAACCCTGCTGCTTGTCCGGGTGGATGGGTTTTCCCTCTGGTCCATTCCTTGGCTGCTCCTTCCCGGAGCGGAGGGCATCCGGGCAGCCTTCCGGTTTAACCTCGTTCTTTTGTTGCCGGCTCTCCTGTTGTTGATGCATTTAACGCAAAGTCTCTGGAAGGAGAAAAACTGGAAAAGGCGCGTCCCCTTGGCACTCCTCGGGCTGTTTCTCATCCTTGAACAGGCGCAGTTTTCTTCCAACGCGCGAATGTCGCGGGAAGAGCGAGGGCGGCTCGTCGACAAAGCCGCCGCTCCTCCGGCGGAGTTGGATTGTTTCTACGCCTTTATGCCGTCGGACCGCGACGACCGTCCGGGGTTGCGCCAAATGGCACAGACTGCCGCGATCCGTTTGGCGGAAAACTGGAATCTTCCCACCATCAACGGCCGTAGCGGCTTTTTACCGGCGGGTTGGCGGTTGA
The DNA here is from genome assembly GCA_964345345.1 of uncultured Puniceicoccaceae bacterium. Classification (GTDB taxonomy): domain Bacteria; phylum Verrucomicrobiota; class Verrucomicrobiia; order Opitutales; family Oceanipulchritudinaceae; genus Oceanipulchritudo. The sequence continues at coordinate 9,523 of CAYFRH010000099.1, forward strand.
TGGGCATGCACCCTTCCACCGCGTGGCCGGCGCTGCAAAAATGGGTGGAGGCGAAGGAAGTGCGCGGACCGGTAGGCCTGTACGACCTCGACCGACAGCAATGGAT
>CAYFRH010000100.1:0-9597 GCA_964345345.1 uncultured Puniceicoccaceae bacterium
GGGATATGCAAGCGGCCAAAGCACGCAGACTGTAAATCTGTTCCGGTAATCGGTTCGCAGGTTCGAATCCTGCTCCCACCACCATTTATCTCCCTGAATGGGCACAAATTGTCATGAGTATTTGGTTGGAGGAGTGGCGTGGTTCTGAATCCTTTACAATGGGAAGGGCGCACAACAACTGTCCGGGGGGATTCTGCGATGAGTACTTGTTATTTTAAAGTTGAACTTTTAAAAATGCAAAACACTGTCATTGCATGCCGTTGGGGAATTCATCCGGGATGATTCCACGGGACCTGACGGGATCGCTGAAGCGGTCGGCCGAGGGGTATCCTGTGGTGACGGTTCTGGGGCCTCGGCAATCCGGTAAGACGACCTCTTGGTGAGGGAATGCTTTCCGCATCACCGGTACGCGAACCTCGAAGACCCGGAGTTGCGTTCTCTCGCGCAACAGGACCCAAAGGAATTTCTTCACCGCCACCCGTCTCCTCTCATTCTGGATGAGATTCAGAGAGTGCCGGAGTTGCTCAGTCTGATTCAGGTACAAGTCGATTCCGAACCTGCGGAGAAAGGGGCCTACATCCTGACGGGTTTCCATCAGCCGGAATTGAAAGAGGGCGTTTCCCAGTCTCTCGCCGGGCGGACTTCGATTCACAAGCTGTTGCCCTTGTCGATTCGTGAACTCGGGCATGCAGGGCTTATGCAAGACCGGGATGAATGGATTTTTCGGGGATGTATGCCACGTCTCTATCAGGGCAAGCTCGAACCTGCAGAATTGTATCGAAATTATTATGAAACCTACATTGAGCGCGATGTCAGGCAGCTCATTCAGTTGAAACAGCAAGCTCCCTTTGAGCTGTTCCTGAAATTGCTGGCGGGAAGGATTGGTCAGGTCGTGAATCTCCATGCAATGAGCGGCGAGATTGGCGTCAGTTCTCCCACTCTGAGGGAATGGCTGTCGGTATTGGAAGCTTCGTTCATCGTCTTTCGCCTGCCGCCTTTTTATGAAAATTTCGGGAAGCGCTTCATTAAATCACCCAAGCTCTATTTCACCGAACCGGGACTGGCGGCGTACCTTCTGGAGATCCGTTCTCCGGAGCAAGCTGGACGTGATCCGCTTCTGGGAGGTCTGTTTGAGAATCTGGTCGTGGTGGAAGCCCTGAAAGCGCGCTGGAACTGTGGACAGGACGCAGATCTCTACTTCTTCAGGGACCAGAGCGGCTTTGAAATCGATCTGATCTATTCGCGCCAGCGCCGTCTTCGGAGCTTTGAAATCAAATCAGCGCGCACCTACCACCAGAGCTTCCTCAGCAACCTGAGGAAGTTCAGCCGCTGGAACGACCGGATCGATCCAGGTGCGGTCATCTATGGCGGAGACCAGTCACAACGCATCCACGATCATCAGCTGATCCCGTTTTACGATACAGCGGAAGTCTTCCAAAATTGACGCTCTTTCGCCTGAGCTTGTCAGAGTAACGAACAGGCAATGCTTGAAGACCGGAAGGCCCTTACGCTCAATTTCCTTTTTCTTGAGCCTTGCCCCTCTTTCCGTGATCCCATTCGGTGGAGTGGAGGTCCGGATTTTCGGCGCCCCGCGCGTTCGCCCTCAGGCCACCTGAATACACTCGATCCCGAGCAGGGCCGCGAGTTTGTGCAGCGTTGCGGCCCAGTGCCCCACACCGACCGCGCAGTGATGCGCCGGTCCGTGGGCGTTCCAGGCTTCCATGAATTGTCGCGCGCCGATCGGAAACCGATAACGGCTGTTCGTATTCCCGATTTCGAGGATCGGTCCTTCGACGGATTCGCCTTCGGCGACGAGCAGTTTCACCGCGCCCCCGCCGGTCTCGACGACCGAAAGCAGCGTCACCGGACCGTGCTCGACGCTCATTTCGACGGACAGCCCTTTGCCGACTTTTCCGTGATAGACCTCCAACGGACGCACCTTCGTCTTGCCCGAGGCGATGCGAATGTGGCCGGGCCCGTCATGGCCCATGAGGACGATGTCGTCGTGGTAGTCCAGCGCGTAGTATTCGGTGAAGGAGCCGCCCGCACCGAGCGTATCGAGAATTTTCATGGCCTGGGCGTTCTTCACCTCGTATTCGCCGGCCACCGGCACGTTCTTCCCGGTCAATAGGGAGGTTCCGAGAATAATCGAACTCATGACGGTTTCGTGTTCCTCCACGCCCGTCCCCATACGGTAGTAGGCCAACGAACCGATGCCTTTGTCGGCGACGAGGCGGTCCAACGCGACCGAAGTCCGCGCGGCCCGCTCGAGTTCCTCCTCCGCGCAGTCCTTCTGGATGTCGAAGGATTCCCGGAATTCCTCCAACTTGGCGGCCACCGCGTCGGTATCGACCTCGCGCCGGCGAGAGGCGATTTCCTCCACCTCGACGATCTCGATATGGCCGCCGAAGGTCGCCAATTGCCGGGTGGTATCGGTGTAGATGTCGAGCATGCCGTTGTAGTAATGGCCCATGAGGCCGAGACGGTTGTGCGCGAGCGTATGGGCGACGCGGGCGGCATCCAGCCATTCGTCGATCGCCTCCCACGGTGATGGCTTGCCCTCGAGCACGCCGGTGATCTGATGAAAATCAATCCCCGCCCGATGGAAGGCGTTGGCTAATTCCGGAACCGGACACGCCGCGCAGTTGGCCAACCATTCGCCGGTCATTTGTGTGCGATCGCCCAGCGCGTTGAAGCTCGCGTAGTCGATCGCCTCGTCCGGCTGGAGATTCAGAATAACGACCGGAACCTTCGCGCGGTGCACCACCGGCAGAACCGTGGCGGACAGCGCATAGGTCGTGACGTGCAAGAAAATCAAATCGACGTCCGCCCGGCGGAATTCGTGCCCGGCGGCCATGGCCTTCTCGGGCGAATCGATCAGGCCGAGGTTCACGAGTTCGAGGTCCGATCGCTCCATTCGTCGAGCGACCGTTTCGACGTAGCCTTCGAGGCGTTCCTTCATGCCTTCGAATTGAGGCCAATAGGCCTCCAATCCGATGCCGAAAAGTCCGATGCGGAGGGGGTATTGCCGTACGTCCATCAATACAGCGTGGGCGTTCGGCCCCCCGTGCGCAAATCCCCTTGCCTCCGCAAAACTCGCAGATTTATACAAAAATCGATCAAGGACTATTTCCACTACTTTCCCTCGGGACCGGTTGAAGAAGGATGGGGCCACCACGTCTCGGCCATCGGACATACGAAAATCGAACCCGGGACGTCCTACCCTCCGCACACCCACCCGCCGGGTCGTGATTTTTCATGGGAACGCGGCCGCGTTCTGTCCGCCTTGCAACTCGTGGCCCTTCGTTCGGGCGCGGGCGAAGTCGAATGGACCGGCGAAAAGCGTTCGGTGGAAGCGAATCAGGCCTTTCTTCTGCCGCCGGGGCAATGGCACCGCTACCGCCCCTGCCGATTAACGGGTTGGACGGAGGATTGGCTGGAGTTGCGCGGGCCGCAGGTGGAGCAATGGCTTCCTTTCGCCCGCGCCGGGGAGCGCGTTTTCGCCTTGCCGGAGTCCATCGATTTTTTCGGCGAAATGGACGCCTTGCACGACGGGGTTCGCGAACGGCGCGGTTTTTCACCGGGATACCTTGCGGGCCGGGCCATGGCCTTGCTGGCCGAAGTCCTTGACTTTCCCGTGGGCGGAGGCCGTTGGAAAATGCATCCGGGCCGGCGCGAAATCATGGCCCGGGCGCGCGAGCACCTCGCGGCGGGCGCGAGCGTCGGAGGGACCGCCGCGACGCTCGGCATGAGCTACCCCACCTTGCACCGCCTCTTCAAAGCCGCGACCGGAATCGCGCCCAAAGCCTACGCGGAGCAACTGCGAATGGCCCGGGCCGAAGCAATGTTGAGCGACGATCACCTGACGATCAAAGAGATCGCCGCCGCCTTGGGCTATCGCGCGTCGAACCATTTCTCGGCCGCGTTCAAACGCGCCTACAGGCGCGCGCCCAAGGATTGGCGTCGGCGCGTTCTGGGATTCGACGTGCCCTCGAACGATTGATGGGAAATTCGATTTCCTTTCTCGTGAGCCTTACCCCTTTTTCCGTGATCCAGTTCGGTGGCCCTCCCTTCTTGGGGACGGTTTACCGAAGCAGTTTCGATAATGGCCGGGACAACTGCGCGTAACGCTGTGAGCCTCATGCGGCACCGCGCATAAGGCGGATCGGGCTTGCGCTCAGAAAGTCCCGGGCTAGAGAAGGAGGCGTGCGAAATTTATTAATTATCCCTTTGCTTTCCATGGCTTTTTTATGGGTGAAGCCTTGTCCGGCTTCATTAGCATTTCCGTGGCGCTACGATGAAGACGGAGAAGTGCTCACGGTTCTTGACCCGGTTGCCGTGCCAGACGGAGCCTATCCTAAAAAAAAGTGGATGTATCGGGAGATTAACCTGAGGACTCTGGAGGAAGTGACCTCCTTTGCATTCGGAGGAAGGCGTCCCTATACCAATGTCCATTTTCTTGATGACGACCGTTTCCTGGTAGTTCATCCTTATTGGGTTGCACTTGGTCGGCGCGGAGAGGCCGAACCCGAGCTTCTCTGGCAGAGAAACGCCGAGGGGCGTAAAATAGGGAAAGCCGAACAGCTGATCAACGTAAAAGGCACCGATGTCTTTTATTACGATCCTCTTGACTACGGAATCTGGCGCCAAGACCTGTTTAGCAAGGAAAGGACGCGAATCGCTCTACTTGATGAGTTGAAGAGCGTCGGTGTGACGTGCTACCGGGACCACGAATTTATGGTCCTTCACTCTGTGGATTTAAAAAGAAGAAAGTCTTTGTACAAATTCGATACCGACTTTAACCTTATCAACATAATTGAAGACCCTGAATTCTGGAGAGACAGTTTCGCCTTGCCGAACAGTGAGTTTGATGCATCGCCGCGAGGGATCTTTTCGAGGAAAACCGGATTTCCGGTAGTCCTGCTGAGCGGACGTTATCGTTGGATAGAACCGTTGGGCGACCAATATTGGTTGTATTGGAGCGACGCGCACATCCATCTATACTCCTCCGATTTTCGCTATCTCGGTAAACAGGATCGACCCGGAATAAGCAACGGGGACCGCGTTTTCAGCAGATTGGAGGGAAGAAACCTCGTCCATTATTACGTCTCATCGGAGGATACTTATGAGAAGCTGGATGATGGACCTCTAAGTGAATTTCAACTGCCGGACCGGGAGCCGATATCGCTAGCTCCGGCAAGTGAAGCGGCCATCCACGGACTAAAGCGTCCCACTTCTGCCACAATCGTGGGCGATGAAAGTTGGACTTATGAATTGACTTATTCGGAGCAGGGGCTTCCGGAAACAACCATCTTTCGCTCGTACAAACACGGAGCTCCGCTCCCAGCAGGCGGATTTGTTTTTCCCAAGGAAGCGACCACAATTATTCCAGGGATAGGAAGCAGTCGCGTTCTGCTGAGCACCCCATCAGATTCGGACTCGTTCAGGGATCTTTACGACACTTGGTTGGTTGACCTTGAGAAGGGAAAGGCCCGATTGATCCTCGAGAGAATCGAGGATACAGAGCCTTCAGGAAAATGGTTCACGGACCAATTTTTTCTGAATGGAAGGTACTGTCTGAATTTCTCCGGAGAGATTGTCTACGCTTTGTCAGACAAGCATTACTCAAAAAGCTTTTATCCGCTGCCCAAGGAAAGAGGCTTTGCAACGGAGCACGGAGAGCTGTATCCTTGGAACAAGGAAGAAGGAGAATATGAAAGAATGGATCTTGAAACCTTAACAACCGACGTAAGGAATCCAAGATTCGCGGTTTTTCCGGATGCGCGGCATGCTCTTGTTCTCGATGAGTACCAAACCTCCACTACAGAGTTGATCGAATTGCCTGGTGGAAAAGTCGTGGATACTATTGACAGCGACGGTTCATTCATCCTCTGCACAGAGGGGGTGTTCCAGTATCCGAATATATACCGGCCCATGGAAGACCCGGCGAACCCAATTTATATTGGTAAAAAACCCGAACTTCCCTGGTTGCAGGAGCTCTACAAGCCGAATCTAGCCGGTGGCCTCACGCAATTCCACCGACTGCCGCCTGTGCAGGGCCGTGCCTATTACCAAGCAAGATCCTTTAATCCGCGAACCGAGAACAGGGTGGAGGGATATTTAGCTTGGCCGGCCTTGAAAGTGGAGGACTGGCTCTGGATTAAGGGGCTGGATTATTGTCGGCAATTAGGAGAAGGTTGGTACTGGTCGAACAGTTGGGGGAATGTTTATCTCTATTACGACCGGTTCGACTCGCTTTCTCTTTACTTTCACAATCACGGAAGCACCTATGGTTCTTTTGCGAACCTTGATCACTATCTGTATGACTATGGAACGATGTCGTGGAAATACCGCTATTCGGAATTGGAAGAAACCGTCATTCTTTTCGATTTCGATTACGGTTTCTGGCAAAGAGCCACTTCCGAAAAGGCACCCGACTTCCTTAACAATGTGAGATTGCGTTTGGATGGTGGCGAAGATCTTGTGGCCGAATTCTGGAGATTTAAACGAAAGAAAGTCGGAGTCTACACGCAGAAACGGGAACATAAAGTATGGTTCCAAAATTTTCCCTACACGGCTGAGAAACTCGACGCCGACACTCTTGCGGTCAACTTTTCACCAAACGAGGAATTAGGACTGTTGAAGCTTCATTATGTTTTTGAGTTCTCGACCAAGTTCCATGGGCGCGTTGAGGCGGATTATCGGATAAGAGATATAAATGGAAAGATCACGGAAGGGACGGAAGAATCCACGTTCCAATTAATTCGACAATCGGAGTGGTGAAAGAAGCGGTGCGGAAAAAGCGGGGTCGGATCAGATTAAACCATATTGGTTATATCGACTTAAGGGGAAAAACCGCTATAGTACTTTTCCGTTATGGATTTTCGTAAGTCCCACCCGGCGCGGAGCGACGGGAACAGATAGGACAATCGCACAACCAACGGACAGGATACAGGCAGCCGTAGCCGTTAGGGGGTGGCCGAACCCGTAAGAGGTTAGCCGCGGCTTGCGACGGACCTCCGGCCCGCCTTTTCTCTTATTTGGCCGCATCCCAGCGGCGGCCTCGGAAACTGAAAAGATTGTATTCCGGAGAAAGTGAGATAGGTCTGGCGCTAATGTTCTGACGCGTTATGAGGAAATCATCATGGAAGTAGTTTACGGCATATTATCCTGGGGCTCTCCGCTTGGCCTCGGCTTGTTTCTTTTTTTATCGGCTTCCGGGACCGGTATCCTTTTCTGGGGCCTTTCCCACGCTTCCAGAAACGAAGCAGAAGCCGCCTCAAAGAGAAAAGACAGCTGAAACCTGCCTTCTCTTAGAACGGCCTCCGGACGGTCCGCGCCGACCAAGGGGTAAATGGGTCCATTGGTCCGCAGGTTTCGCTACAAATTTGACGCAAGCCTGGAATATAATATGCCTAAATTAAGGTGGTGAACGCGAGCGATAAGAAATCTTTCAGGAAAGAGGCAGGACATGAATGGCAATGGATCACGACGGGAATTTCTTATGAAACTTGGCCTGGGCGGGGCCGCCGTGACCGCGGCGGGCAGCCTACGGGCGGCGGACGCGAAAAAGCTTCCGGAGAAAGTCGAACAGCGGCGGCTCGGCAAAACCGGAACGGAGGTTTCGCTTCTTGGCCTGGGACTGGGAAGCGTCTTCGTCCGGGCCTTTGAAGACTATCCGGAGAAGCGGGAAGCGGTGCTGCTGCGGGCCCTCGACCGCGGTGTCAATTACTGGGATACCGCCCGGGCCTACGGTAGCTCCGAAAAGCTGATCGGGCCGGTGGTCGAAAAGCACCGCAACCGTATCTATCTTGTCAGCAAGTCGGCCGATCGCAGCTACGACGGCTTCAAACGGGAGCTGGAAACAAGCCTGAAGAATCTGCGCACCGATCACATCGACCTTTACCACATCCACAACCTCAAGCCCTCGCGGGATCATGACCTTGACGCCATCGGCAAAGGTGCGGTCCGTGCCGCCAAGGAGGCCCGGGAGGAGGGGACTATCAAGAATTTCGGCATCACCGGCCACAGTGGGGTGGAAATTCTCATGGAAGGCATCCGTCGGTGGGACCCGGACGCGCTCCTGACGGTGTTCCCGGTGGACCGACCGGATAATGGGGCCTACGAGGATCAGTTGCTGCCGCTGGCGCGGGAGCGCAACATGGGGGTGATCGCCATGAAAACCGTGCGCTGGGCCCGGAATTCCGATCTGCCTGGTCCGCAACTGGTCCGCTACGGCATGAGCCTTGAGGGCGTCGCCAGTGCGATCGTCGGCCTCGACTCCCTGGCCCACCTCGAGGAGAACGCGGACATGGCCAGCGACTTCGAGCCCATGGCGGCCGATCTGCGTTCCGAGATGAGCGAGTATGTCCGCGGCCGGCTCGCCGACCTTGGCTCGGCCCCATGGGAGAATCCCGGATACGACGACCGCGTCGAACCCCGTTATACCTGATAAGCCATGCAACGCCGTGAATTTCTCGCCCGCACGGGCGGTCTGGTGGGAGCCCTCGGACTGGCCCCGGTCAGTTCTTGGGCAGAACGTAGCGGCCCCCTCGCGGATCTGCCGGTCTATGTGTTTTCCAAGCACCTGCAGGCTCTCGGTTACGCCGCCACCGGCGAGGCCGCGGCGGAAATGGGCTTTGACGGCGTGGACCTGACCGTCCGGCGCGGTGGTCATGTGGAACCGTCCAAGGTCCGGAAAAACCTCCCCGAGGCCGTCCGCCGCATCCGGGAAGCGGGCATGGCAGTGGAGACGATGAGCACCGACGTTCTGCATCCTGAGGACCCCCACAACCGGGAAGTTCTCGAGGTCGCCCGCGACCAGGGGATCCGTCACTTCCGCGTGGGCAGCCGCCGGTATGACCTTTCCCAGTCGGTCCCGAAGCAATTCACCGACTGGAAGGAGAATCTCGCCGCCCTCGCCAGCGTTACCAGGGAAATGCGGATGCTGGCCGCCGTGCAGAATCATTCACGGTTCTATCTCAGCTGCCTGACCTGGGATCTATGGGAAGGCATCAGGGAGTTGCCTCCGGATGCCATGGCCTGCCATTACGATCCCTGCCACGCCGTGGTGGAGGCGGCGGTGTCATGGGAAGTGGGCTTTCATCTGCTCAAGCCGCGCATTTCCGCCCTCGTCATCAAGGACTTCGTACATACTCGTACTCGCGATGGCATCCGTCGGCGTTTCGTCCCGCTCGGAACCGGTATGGTCCCCTGGGATGTTTTCTGGCCGCTGGTCCGCAAGGCCGGTCTGCGCGTTCCCCTCATCCTTCATATGGAATACGGGGATGAGGAGGACGCCGAGAAAAACAAGGCCCTCCTCCTGCGCGACCGCCAGACGCTTCAGACAATGCTGGCAGACGGGGGCGGATCCGATTGAAGCATTGAATTCAAGTCGCTTGCGGCCAATCACAAGTTTGTTTTGGCCCTTTTTTCGCGATTTTCCGCTCCTAAAGGAAAAACGTAGCGGGAAACCGCTACAAATGGTGTGGCTTCATTTCCCCTGCGAAAACAGGCTATTTAGGAAATAAATCCGGGGGATTTTAGATGTTAGTATCTGCCGGGTAATAACTTAATTTGGTCCGACCCCGTCGGTGG
>CAYFRH010000101.1:0-9402 GCA_964345345.1 uncultured Puniceicoccaceae bacterium
GAGAAACTGAGGTGCACACTTCAGGTGCAATGAGGAGAGGCTTCTTGCTGAATAAGATTGGTATCCGTGCTTTCCTTGCTTTTTTCCGGAAGCGCTCCGAACGGCAACGCCTCTTCGAAGAGGCTTCCACCGAGTTGGTCCCTCTTCCTAAAAGGGAGGTTGAGAGCACCGGGATTGAGGTGGAGCCCGTGGTTGAGGAGCCCGAAGAGGTTCAGCCCGAACAGGACCCTCCCTTCGAGGCGCATTGGCGCTACAATCTTCAAGCCCTTGAGGAAATGCTTTCCGAGCACGTGGTGCCTTTTCCCTCTTCGGCCCCGGGCAGTTTCTCCGATATCTTCCCCGGACTGCGCGACCTTCCCCGGCCGCAACCTGGGGCCGTTCGGGACCGCATTCAGTCGCTGAATCACATCCCCGTTCTTCGCTCCGTTTCCCAGAGCTTTCAAATCGCCTCGCGCAGCCAACACGCCAATCTCACCGAACTGGCCGTCCTCGTGCGCCGGGATCCCGGGTTGCATGCCAAGGTCTTGCGCATGATCAATTCCTCCTTTTTCCGCCTCGAGTCCGAGATCACGGATATCGAGCACGCGATGGCACTGCTTGGTCTGGACCGGATCCGGTTCCTCGCCCAGACCCTCGGGGCCGTCAGTGAGTTGAACGAGTTGGTGAGCGGCTTCGATCTGCGCCATCTGTGGAGCCATTCCTTTGCCTGCGGCCTGCTGGCGGAGCTCCTGACTAACCTGCTCCGCTTGCCGGACCTTCCGCATGCCTATTCCGCCGGTTTGCTGCATGATGTTGGCAAGATCCTCCTGTCCTCGGAATTTCCCGAAACCTACCGGTCGCTGCTGCGATTAAGCCATATCAGTGATTTTCAGCTAAATCGTGCGGAGAGGGAGGTCTTCGGATGTGACCATGAAACAGCGGGCCGTCTCTTTGCTGAGGAACAGAAACTCCCGCGGGCGATCATCAACGCGATGGCCTATCACAGCGATCCCCGGTCTGCACCGGAAGAGGAGCGAGACACCGCCGCAGTCCTCTTCCTCGCCAACGATTTCTCCAAGCGCCATCACCTCGGTTTCAGCGGAAGCCCCCAATGGGCGGAAGATGACGAGCTGCTCGCCTGCCTCAGCCTCCTCTCCTCCCGAGCGCTTGACCGTTGGGACGGCGAATCCGCCCAACGGCGAATGCTGGAGGACCTTCGGGATTCGGTGGACCGCGCCATCCCCGAAATCCGGCGTGAACTCGATGACTTGCTGAAATTGACCTTCGGCCGCTCGGCCCCCCTTGCCACCCTCTCCGCCTGATTTCATACCGCTCCATGATCCCGCTCGACAGTGTGTCCTCTTCCGTGGTTTCCTTGGGTGCTTGGTCCGTGGTCCTCTTTTTCGCCCTCATGGCGGTGTTCAACCTGTTGTTGGTGTATTCGATTATTCGCTACACACAAAAGAGCCGGGGGACGTCGCGGCGGATCCCGGAACGGCACAGCGGACTCACAGCCGTGCAGGCCACTTCCGCCGCTGCTCCGGATTCCGATTTGCTGGAACACCTCGCAGACGGGCTGCTAGGCGTAAATGAGAACGACCGTATCGTGTATGCGAACCGAAGAAGCGCCTCCCTCTTCGGTTTTGCCCCTGAGGAACTGACAGATCGCAACTACCAGAGTCTGTTGCTTCTACCGGAGGGTTTTTCGGAAGATTCGGCAACGCGCCTGCGCAGCGGGGAACGGACGGTCGGTTTCGAGCACGAGGCCTGGGGACTCCGCAAGGAAGGGAGCCGCTTTCCCGTCCGCGTTACCGTTACCCCCTGCCGCAGAAACGCCATCCGGGCCCTTGTTGCCGTGCGGGAGCTGCCGTCGCACCCGGAAGAGCGTCCGGAGGCCCGTCTGACTCCGGGTCTCGATGCGGAGCAATTGTTGCGGCCTGCAAAACGGATTCGCCAGTTTGCGCAACTCCTTGGTCGTTCCCGGAACCTGTCCCGTCCCGACCGCCACTTTGTCCTCGCCCTGCAGAAATTAAGCGAGGACCTCTACGCGCCCCTCACCAATGCCCAGTTCCGCAAGCAGGTGGCCTCGCTGCAGCTCGAACTCCAGCCGGAACCGCTGCTCCTTGCGCAATGGCTGGAAAAACAAAGCATCCCTTATCTGGAAATGGCCAAGATGCGGGGCGGCCATTTTTCCCTTGAGCTCGCGGAGATGTCGGACCTTGTCGTCATTATCGACGAGATGGTCTTCAACCGGGTCTTCGAAACGCTGCTGGATTTCGCCATCAAGGTGTATCAGAGCAACCGGATCACCATCCACCTTACGCATGATCCCGTCCCGACCCAGGAGGAACCGCTTCCCGTCCCCGTGGACAACCTGCGGGAATCCCTCTCCGGCGGGCAGAATCGCAGCGTAAACCTCTTCTTCATTGCCGGACCGCCGGCGGCCGGCTCGCCCTATCTGGTGGCAAAGGACGAGGTCTCCGTCGACGACCTCGATGCCGAACCGCATATCGAGACCGCGCGCCAACTGGTCTCTCTCATGGGGGGCGAGCTGAACATCGAAGTCAACGAGAGCTTCGGTCTCCTGTTCCAGTTTTCCCTTCCCTGCGAGTCTTTCGGGATCGATGAGGATCCCGCACCGGTGAGTCCGGGCGCCGGGGATCAAGGCGGGGGCGACCGCGGGAACATTCTTTCCGTGACAGAGGATGCGGAAATGAAAAAGTGGATACACAAAAGCCTCGTTCCCGAGGGCTTCCAGGTGGAGGATTGCGCGCCCGCGGAGGCGGTCAGCAAAATTCGCGAGGGGCACCGGGTCGACGTGGTTCTGCTGCAGCGGGACCTCCCCAGCGAGCCGGATTTCGATCTGACCTACGAGATGCGGCAGTTCCGCGGTGAAGCGGAAATGCCGATCCTGCTGATCCGGAAGAAAGGGGACCGGCATTCCGATATCGCCTTTTTCGGCGCGCAGGGAACGGTGGATTTTCAGGTCGAGGAGAGAGAGCTGGTCCGGCGGGTCGGCGAACTGCGCAAGCAGGTGCAGGCCCGTTCCAATTCCAATACCGCCGTTTGACTGCACAACGCTGCTGACCTGCAGGAAAGTCTTCCCGCCGGCCTCACAATTCGCATCCTTGAAAAGAAGTCGATGAACCTTCCGGGAGATCTTGCAGGATCTCGGCCTTGGTGAGCGGATGGTCGAGGTGACCCCCAACATGGGTGGAGAGGATTCCGCCTTTTACGGGCAACGCCTGCCGGCGTTTTTTTTTCTCCCCGCGTGTCCCGAAGGAGTGGAGGAAGTGCCGTCCTGCCACCATCCGTCCTTCGACTTCAACGACGATCGGCTGCCGCTGGGGATGCGGCTGCATCTGGAGACGGGCTTCCTCTTCGCGGGGATGTGGCGCGCTTGACTTTGCCGGAGGACTCGCGGATGCCGGCAGTTTTGTGGCAAGACTTCTATTAGGCACGGTTGTTCCGATGCCGCATGGGAGGATTACTTGTATTGGCAGAAGTCCGATAAGCAAAAATCTGAAAAGAATAAATGACCTGATCCGGGACATCAAAAGGAATTATTCCAAGGAAATTGGAAACCCGGAACCTTCGAAGCACGCTCTGTCAGGATACTGGTTTCGCAGGATCAATGCACGGCATCGGATCGTCTGCAAAGTCTAGATGGACGGTATCCTCATCGCGCAGGTAAGGTACCGCTATTAGGCTGACACTGCCCCGCGCATTTTCCGTATCGCCAGCGGAGCCCGCTCCCCCGGTGCCGTTCCAGCCCTTCTGTTGCCGGATTTACGCGCGGCCTCGCTTTGCTCTTGCCATGTTTCCTACTCCCGCGCTACCACTACCACCCACTGCTTAGCCGCTTTCAGCAGCGGCCCGACACGGGCGGGCGTAGTATATCGGTAGTACGTGAGCTTCCCAAGCTTGAAGGGCGAGTTCGATTCTCGCCGCCCGCACCAATCTTCTTTTTGGGGGGACATTGAAATCGTCGCTGTACCTGGTTGCGGCAACCCCTTTTAGGCGGGATCGAAAGCTCCGCCGGTTAGCAGATCGAACTTTTGGGCGATCTGCCTGGAGGCATACCAATCATCGACACCAGCGGCGTCTTCCGGGACCGGAAGCTTTGTGTATCCGCGGGAATTCAGGATCGAGCGGATTTTATCCCGTTTCTCTTCATCAAAGTTGTGTTCGACAAGGATAAGGCCGAATGACCAGCGGTCGTAGTCCACATTTCTGAGAATTTCATACTCGGAACCCTCCGTGTCGACGGAAAGGAAATCGATCACGGACGGAGCCCCGGCCTCTTTGAGAAGGTCGTTCAAGGAGATGGTTTCCACGGCGTACGTCGCGCTGAACTTCCGTTCGGCGCCACCTTCGTCCCTGTATTGCACCAGGGTGTTGCCGCCCATCCAGGATCCGGTTTCCCCAAATTCAAGATTGTGGCCGGATTCGGAAAAGACGCACCGTGTGTCGACATGGCAGCTGCGATTGGCGCGGAGTTTCTCATGCCATCGACGGGCGGGTTCACTGACAATCCCGCGCCAACCCAATGTTTTTTCGAGGAAGACGGTATTGCTGTTTTGCAGGCCGTCCACCGCACCGAATTCGACGAAGAAGCCTTGATGCTGTTCAGCCGATGTCAGGGCGATCACCAGCAGGTCCTGTCCATGCTGGGAGCGGGAAATGTTCGTGTAGGCCGGGGGAAGACCGACGAGCTGGAGGTAGGGCAGCACCTGCCGAACACGCTTCTGTCTGTCCGCTTCCTCCCTCGGAGAAATTTCGTAGCCGATCCGGTTCAGCAATTTGCTGAGCAGGCGGTACAAGGGAAGGAGAAGAGCCCGGACCATTTTCTTCATGGTTTCGATTATCTGACGCAATTCATGCAATAGGGGAATCCTAAATTGAGGAAGATCGGTGGATCCTCGCCGGTTGGACAAAAATCCGACACGGATCCTGACAGTAATTTTATGTGGCTCTTTTCATTGGGGCATCGCCAGTGCCAAGCATGAGGGCCAGGTTCAAGATCGGCGAAATCATCGGTAAGCATCGGATAAAAAGCTGGCCCAAGAGATCCAGGCTGATTGACGATGTAAGGTTGTCCGGTAGCCTGTCAGAATGCAGCGGCAGGTAGAAGCGGAATGGCTGGATGAACTGGCGGCTGACGATCCGCTGGCGCTCGGAAACCGGCGGGACCTGCGCCTGATCGATTTTTTTATGGGGAATTCGCGCTGGATTTTGCGGCGTTGCCGCCGGGACCCTGTTTCGATCCGTCGGATAGTGGAAGGCGGCGCGGGCGAGGGCCGGCTTGCCCAACGTTTTTTGCGCAACTACCCGGAAGTGAAATACCGGGCCGTTGACACGGGTCCGTTCCCGTCCCGTCTGCCGGAAGGCGCGGAATGGCATCAGGCGGATTTGCGGGAAAGCGGGGCGCTTGGGGAGGCAGAGCTTTTTTTGGGCTCCCTGATCCTGCATCAGTTCGAAGAAGAGGACCTCGGGAAACTCGGCGCGAATGTAATAGATTCGGGGATACAGCGGATGCTTGTCGCGGAACCTCGCCGGGCGCGCCTGCATGTCTGGCAGTTGCGGGCGGGGGTGCTGATTGGATTCAACCGAGTCAGCCTGCATGACGGAGCAGTGAGCATCCGCGGGGGATTCCGGGGAGAAGAACTGCCGCGAATGCTCGGACTCGGGAAAGAAAACTGGGACTGGCGCATCAGCGAGACCCTGCGCGGGGCCTACCGGATGGAGGCGTGGCGGAGATGAAGGAGCTGACCATCGTCGGCGGCGGGCTTGCCGGTCTCGGTCTGGGAACGGTGCTGGCAAGAAAAGGCGTGGGGGTGAATCTGCTCGAAGCGGGGAGTTATCCGCGTCATCGCGTCTGCGGAGAATTCATCTGCGGGCGCGGGACGGCGGCGCTGGGTTCCCTCGGGCTGGGAGAGGCTCTGCGGGGAGCGGCTCGACATCGGGAGGTTCTCTGGAACGGTGCGGGGGGGCGGACCTTCCGGCACCGTCTGCCGGAACCAGCAGCGGGGATTTCCCGGTACCGGCTCGACCAAGTACTGGCCGATGCTTTTGTCGACGCGGGCGGGAAACTTCGGCAAAAGAACCGCTTCCGTGGTAAGGCGGGGGAGGGAATCGTCTTTTGTAGTGGACGGGCGGCGACGAAAACAGACTGGATGGGTTTAAAGCTGCACTGCACCGCCATGGCAACGGAGAGCGATCTCGAAATGCATCTCGGCCGGAATTTATATCTCGGCTTGTCCGGTGTGGAGGATGGACGCGTCAATGTCTGTGCCCTTGTCCGCCGCGTCCCGGAATTACATGCCCCGCGGGAAGATCTTCTTTTGCGCTATCTCTCCCATGCCGGACTCTACTCTCTGGCGGAGCGGATCGCCGGAGGCGGAATCGATCCGGAGAGTCATGCGGGCGTGGCGGGGGTGGCGTTTTCGCGGTTACCGGCGCGGGGCGATGCGATTCTCCGGCTCGGCGACGCCTTCAGCGTTATCCCGCCTTTTACCGGCAACGGCATGTCACTTGCGCTGGAAAGCGCGGCCCTTGCTTATCCGCCGCTGCTGGCATGGGCCCGTGGGGAGCTTTCCTGGACGGCGGTCCGGAAGCGTATCCGATGCCGTTGTCTCCGGCAATTCGGCCCGCGACTGCTCTCGGCCCGCTGCCTGCATCCAATGTTCAATCATCCCCGGCAGCAGCAGTTTCTCTTTTCGGCCGCACGCTTGCACCTGCTCCCGGTTGGCCCACTTTACCGATTGACGCATTGATCATGCACCTCGCCTCTCTTGCCACCGCCGTTCCTGAATCCTCCTTTACCCAGCCCGAATGTTGGGAAATCCTGCGGCGCAATAAGATTCTGGACCGGTTGAGTACGCGCTCGGGAAGCCTGCTCGAGAAAGTTCTCCTCGGCAACGGGGGCATTGAGCGGCGCCACTTCAGCACGAGCGAGCCGGCGGAATTGTTCCGTCACGACGCGGAGGGCCTGAACCGGCTTTTTGAAAAGGCGGCTCCCACCCTTGCCGGAAAGGCGCTGACGAGCGCTCTCCAAAAGGCGGACATGGAGCCGTCCGGACTTGATGCCCTTTTTGTCTGCACCTGCACGGGCTACCTCTGCCCGGGTGTGAGCAGTTACGTCGCGGAGGCCCTCGGCCTGCGCGACGATGCCTTCCTGCAGGATCTTGTCGGTCTCGGCTGCGGGGCGGCCATTCCCACCCACCGCGCCGCGCAGGGCTTTCTCGCCGCCAACCCCGGAGCCTCGGTCGCCTGTGTCGCCGTGGAAATCTGCTCGGCCGCGTTCTACCTTGAGAATGATCCCGGCGTCCTCATTAGTGCGTGCCTTTTCGGGGACGGGGCGGCCGCCACTATCTGGAACGACGGAGAAGCGAATTCGGGGCTTCTTTGTACTAATAATTTTACTACTGTACACCGTCCGGAGCAGCGCGAGCTCCTTCGCTTCACGAACGCGGGGGGGAAGCTTCGCAACCGCCTGCACAAGTCCGTTCCGGAATTCGCCGCCAAAGCGGTGCGGACCTTGTACGACCGAACCGGTCCAGCGGCGGAGGCGACCATGGCGGCGCACACCGGCGGGCGGGATGTTCTCGATGCCCTTGAGCGGGAGTTCCCCGCCACGGATTTTTCGCCAAGTCGGGAAGTTCTGCGCGCCCATGGCAACCAGAGCAGTCCGTCCGTGCTCTTCGTCCTCGAGCGGATCCTCAGGGAGGGGCCTCCTCCGGAACGGATTTGGCTGACCTCCTTCGGGGCCGGATTTGCCGCCCATGCTTGTTCCCTTGCTTCCGCCGGATCGTCCGCTCTCGAACGGTCGGGAGAGCCAGTTTTGAGTTGATAGCCGTAGATTGGTAAGCCAAAAACTTGCAAGGGCAGGTCTTCTGCCAATTCTAAATCCTTCAATTAATCCGGTACCATGAAAAGTATAGTTCTGCTCGTTTCCTCCCTCTTCCTCGCGGCCCCGCTCGTTGCGGAATCCATCAGTGGTTCCCTCCTCCGAGAAGAACAACGCAAAATTAATTCCCACATTGAACAGGCCGAGCTCCAAGTGGACGAGGCCCGTAAAGACGTCGGGGTGGACCTGACTTCCCTTGCTTGGTTGCGGGTCGTGGAAGCTGGTGCCGAACTGGATGACGCCAGTATCTTTATGCGGGAACACCCGCAGAAAATTGCCTCGTGGAAAGGCCTCTTCGTGACCCAGACAAGCCGCGACAACCTCATGGAAGAATTCCGTGAACTCGTGGCGCGCCACGGGAGCGTGAATCGTGTGGTCCTCGCTTTACAGGACGATGTCAGCCGCATGATGGGGGTCGATTTTGATTACATCCGTACGGTCCTGCGGACTTTGAAGCTTTTGTGCGAGGAGACCGGAGATCCAAAGTGGTGCGACAAGGCCGCTGAATTGGAGCGCACCCTGAAGTCCGGCAATGTGAAGGCGGCCGAAGAAATGGCGGTAGCGGCGGCCGCGGCGCTGCCCGCGGATGTAGAAGGAGTGGAAGCCGGTGACCTGCAGAAGATCCGCAAAGGGCCGAAGGACGTAGGGCAGGGAGAGAACAACGCTGCAGCGAAAGGCAGCGGCAGCAGTGGCACCTCCATGGCGACCGGCGCCAGCGCAGGCAAAGCGGCGGCGGCGCAAAAGCTTCTCGATCAAATTCTCGCGCGCTACGAGGCAACGGGCGATCCACGCTACAAGGCGCTGTATGACGAGTTGAAAGCCAATTTTGACAACGGCAACTACGACGCGGTGCTGAGCGGGCGAGATACCTTCGACCAGATCCGCGCGGCCGAAAGCGGCGGCGGCGCGGGCGCAGGGACCGGAGCCACACCGGGAAGCGGAAGCTCAGTCGGCCGCTACCAACTCGATGGTGACAACAAGGTCGAGATCGACGGGGAGACCTACTACTTCCCGAACGGCTTCGACCAGCCGGGCTACCTCGCGGGCTACACCGGCGGAGAAGGAACCCGCCTGACCTCCGAGCGAAAAATTGCCATGGCCTTCAAGGTCGACCAGGCGAACCAGTATGACGCTGAGCCCAAAGAAATCGACCGCCGCGACTGGGACCTGCAGGTTCAAGTGAAGGATACCGTTGAGGAAGCCGGGCAGATGGTCGGGTTGATCGAACTGGTCGACCGGGCTGGGAAGACCTCCTTCAGCTTGTCCGGTTGGGAAGTGCGCGCTCCCGGAGGTGAGGTCCTCCTCCGTTCCGCAGAGCCCGTTCTTAAACTGCCTTTTTCGGAAAACCTTCCCAATGAAGTCATCATCACGGCGCAGGGCGAATCCGAATGGGGGAGCGCCTTTGCCATTTCCGAGACCTTGACCCTCTGAGGAAGGAGACGACCTCCTCGGAGTGCAGCTCCATGAACAAAGAAGAGCTATGCGAACAACTTAATCTTTCGCCGCATGCGGCG
>CAYFRH010000102.1:0-9401 GCA_964345345.1 uncultured Puniceicoccaceae bacterium
TCCGGAAAAAGTTCCACCCTCGCCGCCATGCTGAACTGGATCAATCACAACCAGTCCAAGCACATCGTCTCCCTCGAGGATCCTATCGAATTCACCTACTCCGATGTTCGTTGCAGTTTTAATCAGCGCGAGGTCGGCATCGACACTCCGACATTCACTTTAGGAATGACCACCGTGCTGCGTCAGGATCCGGACATTATTCTCGTCGGGGAAATGCGCGATGCGGAAACTTTTAATACCGCCCTCTCGGCTGCCGAGACCGGGCACTACGTATTCGGCACCCTGCACAGCAGCAACGCGCAACAGGCGGTCCAGCGGCTTTTCGAATTTTATCCTCCCGATCAGCATTTCGGCCTTCGGCGGCAGATCGCGCAGTCCCTGCGGGCCATCATCACGCAGAAGCTCGTTCCCGCCCTTGAGGGAGGCGGGCGCCTGCCCGTGGTGGAAATTTTCCGGGTCGATCACCTCGCCCGCAACGTCATCAGCGAAGGAACTTTCGAAAAGATTCCCTCCGTCCTCGAAGCCAGCCAGGATGCCGGCTCGAAGTCTTTTAACCAGGACCTTTACCGGCTCATCAAGGAAGGCCTCATTAGCCGCCAGACCGGGTTGGCCGCCTCACCCAATCCCAAAGCGCTCGAGATGAACCTCAAGGGCATATTCCTGAGCTCGGGCGGCATCGTGGAGTAGGGGGGAGCCGGGGAGGGCCGTATCGTTCCGATTTCCCGCGCCCGCACCTTTCAGGATTCCGGTTCAACCAGACGTGGAATTTCCCCGCGCGTCTTCGCGATGCGCTGAAAGCGGCGTTGCAGGAAGACCAGCCCTTCGCGGATAATGGGCTGGAAAAGGAAATTGGTATCGGTGACAACGGCGAAATCCTCCTCGATCAAAACCGGCCGATGGGTGCCGCTCGTCACCTCCCGCAGGGTGAGAAGGGGAGTGCCGGGGCGGGCGGTCAGGTCGTAGAAGGCGAAGTTGCCTTCCGGGAGCAGTTCGCCCGCATCCAGTTTTGCTGACGTAGACGCCGGCAAATTCTTCCAGGAGAGCGGGTCCGCGGCCGGTCTCCCGGATCGGTTTGCCTTATGGAGGGGGAAGAAAGTCCGTCTCCGCCGTTAAAACGGTTCCCATAACGCCAAGGGATAAGACGAGGATCACAAAGACTACCCCGGTAAGGATTCGGTCCTGCCAGCGGAGCCCGATGGCATCCCTCGCCTTCTTTGTCGCAGTCTCTGCTTTCGCAAAGTAGTCGAGCAGAAAACCGGGCAAATCCTCGTCGCGGACCCGGAGATTCTGGTAATTGGCGTCCCGCGGATCGGACGCGTGGAGTTCCTTTTCCGTCAGGAGCAATTCCAGTTCTTTGCCTCCCGAGGAAAGATAAAATCGCGCTTCGAAGGCTTCGTCGTTTCGTTCCCGGGTCTTCTCCAGGAGGTCGCCAAGATCACCAAGGTCCAACTGCCCGCGGTCGATCCGGGTACGTTCTCCGGAGACCACGTGCAGTTCCGGCGTTAAGCCCTCTGTCCAAACCCGGGCCCGAAACGGTGACGGCGGCATTCTTTTTTCCTGTCCGGGAGTCCAATCTTTGTCGAGAAGGAACCCTGCGCCGCTTATTGCCTGGGGATTAGTTTTGCTGTTTTTGAAAATTAATTTGTTAAGCTATCCTAATTTAATCTTGTCGCCTGAAGGCCCCGTGATAAGGTTTTGATCACTTACTTATGGAAATCGGGAACATGGAAAAAGGTGGTGAAGGCGTCTTTCCCGGCAAGCGTTCTGTCATTATCCGTGCTTGCGGCTGTAACCTGCGCTGCGCCTTTTGCTCCGTCGGCGCTTTTCTCGACAAATGCGAGGAAAGCGACCTGTACGACTGGGAACGTGTCGAAAACCACCTCACTAAACGTCTCGACCGGATCGACGGCGTCATTTTCAGTGGTGGGGAACCGACTCTGCAGGAAGATCTTGCCGCCTGCCTCGGGCGCGTTCGCAAAATGGGGCTCGCGACGATGCTGGAGACCAACGGAACCCAACCGGAGGTGCTTCGCGACCTTCTTGCCCAAGGACTTCTCGACTACATCGCCATGGACGTGAAAGCGCCGCTGGAAAACTACGGAAGCCTTGTCGGTCGTCGAATCGACACGGAGGCCATTCGGACCAGCATCTGGTGCATCAAGCACTCGGGGGTTCCGCACGAGTTTCGCACCACCGTCGTTCCCGGCCTGCATACCACGCGGGAACTGAAAATGATCTCCGAACTCGTGCACGGGGCCGACCGGTACGTTGTGCAGGATTTTGTTTCGACCAAGCCGCTTCGGCCGGAACTGCAGGGTCGGCCCGCCTTTCCGCACAAGCCCCTCGAGGACATCCGCAAGTACGTGGAGCGTCGCGTCGGCGCCTACGAAATCCGCCACTCCCAGGAAGCCCGGCCCATGCCGGCAACCAAGCGCCGCCGCCGCTCCCCGGCCGCGATCCTGTAGATTAGGGAGCGGTCGGGCGGACGGAGACCTCGCCGCTGTGGAGGAGAACGAGGGAACCGTTGGCGCGGCGGAGGCGGAGGGAACCGGATGGGCTGATGCCAAGGACGGTGCCGGTCTGGTCACCGGCGATAACCTCCCGTCCGCGAAGGGCATCGATAGCGGGCCAGGATTCGAGGAGTTCTCCGGCGGCGTCGCCGCCAAGAAAATCTTCCATGCCGGAAGCGAGGACTCCGCACAGCCCGTGCGCGAGTCGACTGAGGGAGAGGGGCCGGCCGACAGCGGCGCGAAGCGAGGTGGCGACGGTGCGCAGGTCGGCGGGGAACTCGTCCTCGGTTCCGTTCACATTCAGGCCAAGGCCAAAAACCAGATCGCGGGTCCGTTCGGCGTCAACCCGGGCCTCAGTGAGCATGCCGGCGAGTTTGCGGTCGTGGAGGAGCAGATCATTCGGCCACTTGACGAGGATGGGAAGGGCGAATTGCTCCCGCAGGAAGGTGCAGATGCGCAGGCCAAGGAAGAGTGTGATGGTCTGGAGCCGTCCGGGAGAGAGGGTAGGTTGGATACCGGCGGAAAGGTAGAGATTGTGGTCGGGAGGGCTGTGCCAGTGGCGGCCCCGCCGGCCACGACCGGAGGTTTGTTCGGTTGCGGTGACGAGCAGGGGGGCTTCCGCCCCGGCGGCGAGATCCTCATCGGCGACCGCATTGGTGCTTCCGGTGGAGCCGAGATGCCGGATGGACCGAAAAAACGGAAGCGGCTCGGCGGCACAGAGGGCGGCAAAGAGACCGGCATGAAAGCGGACGGGTTCTTCCACGAGCCGGTAGCCGCGGTTGCGCACGGCATGAAAGAGAAAGCCCTGCTCTTTCAAGGACTCAAGGAGTTTGTGGACATGCACGCGGGAGCAGCCAATTTCGCGGGCAATGGCCTCTCCCGAGACATAGTCCCCGCTGGCGGCCAGGAGAATGCGGAGAATGTCGCTCGCGGTTTTCATGCGTTTCCGCTCTCCCAGTCGAGCCCGATGTCAACCCAGTGGGCGCGGTGAACGGTGGCTCCCGTGGAAAGGAAATCCGCGCCGGTGTCGGCGTAATCGGCCAGATTGTCGAGGTGGATGCCGCCGCTGATTTCGGTGACGGCGCGCCCGCGGACGAGCTGCACGGCCGCTCGTACCTGCTCCGGGGAAAAGTTATCGAGGAGAAGAATGTCCACCCCGGCCTCGAGCGCGGGCCCGATCTGTCCGGGTTCGTCGACTTCCAGTTCAATGAGCAGTCCGGGGACTTCCTCGCGGGCCCGCCGGACGAGGTGGGCGAGAGCTTCGCCGCGGGAGCTGGCTTCGGCGGCGAGGTGGTTATCCTTCAGCATGACGCGGTCGAAAAGACCAATGCGGTGGTTATACCCGCCTCCGCAGGTGGTGGCGTACTTTTCGAGGACCCGGAATCCGGGAGTGGTTTTACGTGTATCGAGAAGATGGGTACTGCTTGCTCGGAGACCGTCGACGAAACGCGCGGTCAAAGTGGCCACGCCCGAGAGCCGTTGCAGGAAATTGAGGAGGATGCGCTCGGCGGCGAGCAATTCGGCAGCGGGACCCCGAAGTTCCCCGAGGACGGTTCCGGCGGGACAGCACTCCCCGTCTTCCCGAAGAGACGTCGCAAGCGCCTTCGCATCGTATGCTTCCAGAATCAGGGGCAGGAGCGGCATGCCGCACAGGATGAGATCCTCGCGGGCGACGAGGCGGGCGACGGCCCGCTCAGCACCTTTCCGCAGAATGCGGCTGGTTACGTCCCCGCTCGTCGCGGGTATCTCCACCAGGCCCCGGCCTTCGAGATCCTCCCGACGGGCAAGGTCGATGAGTCCGCCAAGAACGGCCGGATCCAGCTCGTCGAAACGCAAGCGTTTCCGCAGGCCCGGCAGGAGCTGTTCCCGCCGCGAATTCATTTGGTCTGCCCCTGGCCGCGGACGAGGTACTTGTAGCTGGTCAACTCCGTCAGCCCCATGGGCCCGCGCGCGTGCAGCTTGTCCGTGGAAATGCCAATTTCCGCGCCGAGTCCGAACTCGAACCCGTCGGTAAAGCGCGTACTGACATTCCAGTACACGCTTGCGGCGTCCACCTCCGCCTGGAAGCGGCGGGCTTTTTCGGCATTCTCCGTAAGGATGGCGTCGCTGTGACCGGAGCCGTAGTGGTTAATGAAGTCGATGGCTTCGGAAAGGTCACCCACCGTCCGCACGGAAAGAATTTTCGCGAGGTATTCGGTGGCATAATCGGCCTCCTCGACGACGTCGCAGGGGATTCCGGCTTTTTCGCAGGCGGCCCGGGCCGGGCCGTCGCCACGGAGAAGCACCCCTTCGTCCGCCAGAGCCCGGGCAACACGGGGGAAGATCGTTCCGAGGAGCGCCTCGTGCACGATAAGATTTTCCGCCGCGTTGCAGACGCCGGGTCGTTGGCACTTTGCATTTACGGCGACCTGGATCGCCATTTCCGACTCCGCTTCGTCATCAAGGTAGACATTGCAGACGCCCTTATAGTGTTTGATCACCGGCATGCGGGCCTCCTCGGCGACAAAGCGGATGAGGCTTTCCCCGCCCCGGGGAATGAGGCAGTGGATACAATCGTCGGCATGGAGAAGGGTGGTAAGGGCCGCGCGGTCGGTGGTGGGAATGAGCTGGACGGCGTCTTCCGGCAGGCCGCTTTCGCGAAGAACGCGGCGGATGAGGTCGGCGAGGGCCTGGTTTGTGTGAAAGGCTTCCCTGCCGCCCCGCAAAATCGTCGCGTTGCCGCTTTTCAGGCAGAGGATGGCGCAATCGACGGTGACGTTGGGGCGCGATTCATAAATAATCCCGATCACGCCGAGGGGGACGCGGACCTTTTCGATGCTGAAGCCCTTGGCATGCTGTCGCGTTTCAAGTACTTCGCCGACCGGATCGGCCAGGGCGGCTACCTCCCGGGTCCCCGTGGCCATGGCGAGAATTCGCTCGGGCGAGAGGCGGAGGCGGTCCACCATAGCCTCCGGTAGCTCCATTTCCGCAGCGGTCTGCAGGTCCCTTGCATTAGCCTCGGTAAGAAGGGTTTCGGTTTCGGGGGACTCGAGCAGGTCGGCGAGCCGGGCGAGGGCCTCGTTTTTCTTTTCGGTGCTCACGGGGGCAAGTCGCCGCGAGGCGAGAAGGGCGTTTTCCGCGATCGCGCGGACGGTTTTTTCGACGTCGGATGTTGCCGTGGTCATTGTTTTCGACGCTGGGGAACGCATCCTCGCAAGGCAAGCGTGCGGAGGGGATTCGAAGCAAAGGGCCAACGGCTGACGGCTTCGGTTACTTTTTAAATCCGGTTTCCGGAACCGACGCCGCAGCGGGCCGACGGTTGGCCTTTTCGACTACGACAACTTTTGGAGTTGAGCGAGAAGTCCTTCGGCGGCCGGGGCAAATTCCGCCGCATTAGCGCCCAGGAGTCCGCGCACACCGGGGCCGGACACGGCGGCGGCGGCGACGGCGGAGGCGTGAGCGGCGGCTTCGCGCAAGTCCTGCGGACTGGTTTGCGCGGAATTAACCCAATGGGAGAGGAAGGCACCGGCAAAACTGTCACCGGCCCCGGTAGTCTCGACGGGAGGGGTGACCTCGAGCGCTGGCAGGGCAAAGGTTTCCTCCCTGCTGTAAACCTGAACGCCCCGCGCACCTCGTTTCAGGATCAAGGCCGTGGGCTGATAGGAGGCGAAGAGTTGCAACGCTCCTTCTTCGGCATTTTCGGTTTCGGCAAGAAGGCGGATTTCCTCCTCGTTAAGAGTAATGAAGGTGGCCCGCCGAAGAAGCTGCGCGACTTCGCGGGGATAGTCTCTGATCCAGTGGGGGAAGCTGTCGAAGGCCAACGGCTGGCCGTCCGGTATGGATGCAAGGAGGCGCAGCTGCATGGGCGGCGAAATGGAGCCCATCTGGACCGCCGCCGCTTGTAGTTTTTGGGGCCATGCAGCCTTGAAAGCCCCGAAGGCCCCCGGCTCCAGCCGGGTTGTTTCGCGGGCTTCACCCGCTTCCCGGTAGGTTGCGGCCCAGCGGAAAGAAGGCCTTTCGGGATCCAGCTCGAGGTAGGGCAAGCGGATGCCGCGGTCGTGCAACAAGCGGCGGTCCTCTTGCCTGAAATCGGCTCCGACGCGGGAGATCACCACCACCTCGGCGAGAAACCCCGCCGCCAGCGAGGCGTAAACGGCACTTCCGCCGAGGTCGTGGAAAACTTTTCCCTGCGCCGTGGTGACCGCGTCATAACCCAATGCTCCGACGACCACGAGGGGGGAGGAGCTGCTGGGCGGGTCCATTCCTATAAGCTAAAATTTACACGGAGTTACGATGAGCGAGGGGGGAGGCGCAAAGGTTGTTGTTCTCGGTGTCCCCATCTCGCCGTGACTCCGTGTGAGAAGCTAATTTATGGCAATTTACCGGAATTCCGGCATAATCCGTTCCCATGTGGTTTCATCGAGGCTGGCCCCGATGACCTGAACAATTTCCGCGCCGAGAATGGAGCCCCAGTGGCCGCAGGTTTCCAGCGGTTTTCCCTTGAGCCAGCCACTGAGAAAACCGGCGGCCCAGTAGTCGCCGGCTCCGGTGGTGTCGACGGGCTGAATACCGGACAATGCGGGAGCAAAGACCGTCTCCTTGCCACGCACGATCCATGCTCCGTCGGCCCCCGCTTTGACCACGGCAAGATCGCAGACTTTTCCGAGTTCCCGCGCCATGGCCTCGGGCGACTCTTCCTTTTCCAGGTAAGCGGCGGCCTCTTCCTCATTGGCGAGTACCACATCCACGTAATCGCGCAGGATGTCCGGAAGGATTTCCCTTGTTGCACCGACGACTTCAAAGGAAGCGAGGTCGACGCTGATAGTGCATCCGGAAGACTTGGCGGCTTCGAGTACCGCGCGCATGAGCGCTTCGTTGAAGAGGAGATAGCCCTCGATGTGGGCGTGGCGACAACCGATGAAATCGGCCGGGGTTACTTCCTCGGGAGCGAGGGTGGCGGCGGCTCCGAGATCGGTGCGCATGGTGCGCTCGGAGTCGGGCGTGATGAGGGAAAGGCAGCGGCCATTGGGCTGCTCCGCAATCTTGAAGCGGCTCGCGTCCCCGCCCAGCTCGCCGAAACGGCGCCGGTAGAATTCGCCGCCGGTGTCGTTGCCGGTCTTGCCCACGAAGGTGGTGCGCAAGCCGAGTCGGCTCGCGGCGAAGACGGTGTTTCCGGAAGATCCCCCGGGCGCTTCGGCGAAGCCGTCGGGCAACGCGGCCATCCACTGGCCGATGGCGGCGGCATCCACGAGGACCATGCCTCCTTTTTCGCCGCCCACTTGCTGCAGGAACGTTTCCGGCACACGGGCGAGGACGTCCACGATGGGCGAGCCAACGCCGACGAGGTCGTAGGTTGTATTTAACATACGGGGAACTGTAGGGAACGACGGACGGATTACCAGAAATTGATCCGCTTCGTACGGGGTCGGACCCCTTCTTTTGCGATTGAATCCGGGAAGTGGGGGGCTTTTGGTTGGCGATTGAGCGTACTTTTCATCGGGTCTGCAGGCGGATCGGGGGTGCGCGGAGGCATTGCCATGAAAGAGCGAAAAAAAATGACGGTAGCGGCTTTTGGCCTTGGATGGCTTCTTTCCCTGGGGGCTGTCTTCGTCCTCGGTATCCTTTCCGCTTTCGCCTTTCACTTGGGACCGGATGCCGGTGGTGGAAGTGGAAGCGGCCTGACACTGGCGGAGCGTGACCTCCTCGTGACCATGGAGCGCTACACCGGCGAAACGGCGGATATCGCGACCTTGAAGTCCGTGGCGGCCGGGGACGGTTTT
This sequence comes from uncultured Puniceicoccaceae bacterium, assembly GCA_964345345.1. Classification (GTDB taxonomy): domain Bacteria; phylum Verrucomicrobiota; class Verrucomicrobiia; order Opitutales; family Oceanipulchritudinaceae; genus Oceanipulchritudo. The sequence continues at coordinate 8,270 of CAYFRH010000102.1, forward strand.
CCGGAGCAGTTGGAGCAGGCCTTGCGGGCGATTTTGCGGCATCCCGTCCGGGAGGATCGGGCGGTGGCGGCACGTCGCATCGGGGAGGGCCTGCCTTTCCGGAAGCGCATGGCCTGCATCCAATTTTTGTCCGGATTACCGGTGGCCCCGGCCCGCGACCAGGTCTGGGGCGTTTTTCTGGAGGGCTGGGCCCGGGAAGATGGTCGAAGTGCCATTGGATTTGCCACGGGAATCACAGAACAGCGGGAGCGCCAGACGGCGATTGCCGCCATTTTGCGAGGTTGGAGCCGGCAGAAACCAGCGGAGGCATGGGGCTGGGTGGTGGAACATTCCGGGACCACGCGCCGAGCCGAACGCTGGCTGGAGATTATTCTCACTAATCTGGGTGGAAAAGACCGCATGACGGCCTTCGACCTGTTGCAGCGGATTCCCGATTCGGACTTTCGCGAGGATATGGCTCTTGTGGTAATGGAACAGATTTTACGTTGGGAGCGTCCGACGAGTGCCCTTGACTGGCTGGGAGAGCTCCCGCGTCCGACCCAGCCGGCGGCGGCGGCTTTTGTCGCGAAACGTTGGGCCTTGAGCAATCCGGAAGCGGCGGCCGATTACCTCCGAGAGGCCTATCCCAGCCAGGAAGAGGGTCTCGGCGCGGTCCTTCGGGAATGGGTTTTTCAAGATGCGGAAGCGGCCGTTAACTGGGTCTGGGATCATTACAACGGAGAGTCACGGACCGTTTTGATGGACTTGCTTGCGGAGGAATGGGTTGCCAACGATGGCCCCACGCCCCTCGCGCAGTGGCTGAACAGCCGTGGACCCCATGCCACCCTTGATGGGGCCATCGAGCAACTTGCCCTGGCCACGGCGGAGGTCGAGCCGGCCACCGCTCTGGTCTGGGCGCAATCGGTGAGTGATTCGGAAGAGCGCGCCACTCTTGAAATCGTCATCGGGCGGGCATGGTTGCGGACGAACCCGGCCGAGGCTGCGGACTCGCTCCCCTTGCTGCTGGAGACGGAAGAGGCGCGTTCCATGCTGTTGCCGGAAGTTGGGGACAGTGGGATTCCGCAGGAGTAACCGGACTCAGTAGCGGTCCATCGCCGGGATGAGGTCATCCGTCGTCCCGTAGCATCCCGCC
>CAYFRH010000103.1:0-9395 GCA_964345345.1 uncultured Puniceicoccaceae bacterium
ATGGGGCGTCGTCGGGTTCCGGACCCGCGCCGGACGACGCCGGGCCGGGGGGAGACCTCGGCGGCGGTCCCGGCGCCGGCGGGGAGCGCCGCCGCCTCCGCCCGCAGGACCGCCTCGCGCTGCTCCGGTTCGAGAAAGGCGAGAATGACCTTGCCGGAAGCTCCACGCACGAGGGAGAGCGGTTTGTCCATCTCGATGCGGTAAACGAGCTGGTTGCTGCCCTCCGCCCGCGCCGAAAAACACATGGCCTTGCGCTCCGGAAGATAAAGGCCGAAGAGCACGGTCTGGTTGAATTCGTGCGCGATGGCGGCGATCGTTTCCCCCGCAACGCGCACCGGACTCGACTTTCGGTTGATGCGCGCGGCCACCCGGAACAGCTCCGGTCCGCCGGTGTAACGGCGCGAAGCGGCAAGGTGGACGGCAAAGCCCTCCCGGCAGAGAAGGTTGAGAAAACGGTGCGCCGTCGAGGGGGCAAGGTTCAGCTTCTGCGCCGCTTCCCCGACGGAGATGGGTTCCGTGGCCTCGGCAAGAACCCCGATCACGTCCAGAACGCGCTGCACCGTTCCTTTGCGTTCGTCCTCCGAAGCAAGGTCCCCTTTCACTGTCCCTCCGGCTGTCATGAGGATTCAAGGACATGCACCGTGCAGGCCCCGTGGTCCATGCCGGCAATGCCGCCGCCGGTGACATGAATCATGGCCAGACGGGCGTCCTCTACCTGGCGCCGCCCCGCCTGCCCCGTCAAATGCCAGTAGGCTTCCACCGCCTGCGCCACCCCGGACGCGCCCACGGGATGGCCTTTGGCCAGCAGCCCGCCGCTCGGATTAACCACCACGTCGCCGCCGTACGTTGAGCGCCCCTCCCGCAGGAAGGCCGCCGCCTCTCCCTCCGCGCAAAGGCCGAGGGCCTCGTAGTAGACCAGTTCGGCGATGGTGAACGCGTCGTGCAATTCCACTACATCAAGGTCGCCCGGCTCGATACCGGATGCGGCGTAGGCGTCGGCCACACAATGCTGCGTGATCTCCGGCCGCAGCATATTGCGGTATCCGCCCGTCGCTTTCCCGGAATGCAGCTCCGAGGCCCGCACGGACACGCCCCGGGCCCCCGTCCGCCGGGCAAAGGCCTCCGAAGTGACCACGACCGCCGCCGCCCCGTCCCCCGTCGGACAGCACTGGAACAGGGTCAGCGGATCGGCGATCGGCCGCGAGTCCAGAACCTGTTCCACCGTCACTTCCTCCCGGAATTGGGCAAAGGGATTCGCCGCCCCGTGACGGCGCGCCTTCACGCTCACTTCCGCCAGCAGGGAGGCCGTTTCCCCCCGTTCGTAGAGAAAGCGCCGCGCCCGCATCGCGTACAAAGCCGGCATTACCATGCCGCGGCGGACCTCCGGATCCTCCTCCACCAGCGGCAGGGTGCCTCCCCCGAATTGCGTCAGCTTGTCCACCCCCATGACGAGGATCACTTCCGCGCGACCTTCTTCCACCGCTTTGCAGGCGAGGTGCAGGGCCGAGGCCCCGCCGGAGCAGGCATTGTCCACGTTCACCACCGGAATTGTCCCGATGCCGAAAACCTTCCCGATGCGCTGGCCCACCAGCATCCCGCCGAAGGAATGGCCGCAGAAGACCATTTCCACCGCCGAGGAGGGGATGCCCGCCTCGTGCAAGGCCGTCAGGCAGGCCGGCACGGCCAGTCCCGGGTAACTTGATTCGCGGTGCTTGCCCATGGGGATCATGCCCGCGCCGAGGATCCGGATACCCTTCACGACGCGACCCCCCCGTTCCGCGCTTCCACCCACCAGTCCTCTTCGTCCGCCCGCAGGACCACCGGCAGGTCGCAGCCCGCCCCTTCCGGAAGCTCCCCCTTCACGAGGGCGAGCACCCGCAGGCCGCAGGGAAAATCAACGTAGCCGATCGTGTACGGCACCTCCCGCGCCGCCGAGACATGCACCGTGGAATGCGAATAGAGCGTTCCCCGCCCCTCCGTCTCGAACGGCTCCATGTCCGCCTGTCCCGTCTCCGGACAGATCGTCGCCGGCGGAAAAGCAAAAGCCCCGCTGCCCCGCGAACGGCTCGCCCGCAGCCGCACCTCTCCGTCCCGGATCACCACTTCCCGGCCCTTCCGCGGGGCAAGGTCCGCCAACGGCTCTCTCCTCGAATCCCGCGCTTCGCCCGCCACTGCGTTCCTGTTTTCTCGCATAAATTCTACTGATTGGAATATTAGTCTGTTAAATAGAAAATAATGCGATCCCTTCGGCCGATTCAACCCTGAAATCGTGAAAAAGCGCGGGCCGGGGATGGCGGTCAACAAAGTGCCGAATTCTGCAAAGGCGGTGATAGCGGATTCATGACGGATCCTCTAGATTGGTGGGGATGAAGAGGATACGGACCCCTGATTTTGAAAACCTGCGGGCGGTGCTGCGGCGGGAGGAACCGGAACGCCCGACGCTGTTCGAGTTCATCAGCACCCCGGAGGTGATGCTGGGGGAGCCCACCACGGCGGATACGACGGAGGCGTGGCTGGAACAGAACGTCCGCTGTTTTTTCGAAAACAAGTATGATTGCGCGAGCCTGCCGCCGTGGATCACGAAATTCATCGAATTTCCGAGGGCGCAGCAGGAGGATGGCGAATCGCGCTCCCGGAATGTGGGGGTCATCCGCGACGAGGCGTCCTTCGAAAAGTATCCGTGGCCGAACCCGGAGAAATCCGATTACAGCCGGATCAGGGAATGGGAGAAATGGCTCCCGGGCAACGGAAAGTTCATCGGCGTCCTGCCGAGCGGGATCCTCGAGAACCTGATCGACCTCGTGGGGTATGAGGATCTGTGCTACCTGCTGGCCGATGAACCGGCGTTCGTCGCCCGGATCGCGGAGGCGATCGGGACGCGGCTCCTGACGTACTACGAACGGCTCTTCGAGTACGACAGCGTCGGCGCCTGCATGGTCAACGACGACTGGGGCTTCAAGACCTCGACGATACTGTCCACCACCCAGATGCGGGAGTTCATTTTCCCCTGGCACAAGAAACTGGTCGACCTGATCCATGCGGCGGGGCGGCCCGCCATCCTGCATTCCTGCGGGAACCTCGAAACCATCCGGGAGGATATCATCGAGGATCTCGGCTATGACGGGAAGCACTCCTACGAGGACGTTTTTCTTCCCGTCGAGGAAGCATACGAGCGCTTCGGGGAGCGCATCGCCATCCTGGGGGGCATGGACATGGATTTCCTGTGCCGCAAAAGCCCGGCGGAAGTGCGGGAGCGCGCCCGCAACCTCCTCGCCCTTTCCGCCGGCAAAGGCGGCTACGCCCTCGGCAGTGGCAACTCCATCGCCCGCTACGTCCCACGGGAAAACTTCCTCGCCCTGCGCGACGTGGCCCTTGCGGGCGGCTGAGGACCGTTTCGTACCCTCAACCGAGGGTCAGCCGTTCCCCGTTGCCGAGAACCGTGTGGGGGACGCCCCGGCGTCGGCAAGCGTGCTCGAAATCGGCCGGGTCGGCGGTATTGAAGGCGAAGAGATCAAAGTGATGGGGAACGACATGGCCCAGGCGGGTGGCGGCAGCGAGCCCGACGGCCTCGGCAGCGTCGAGGTTGCCCGCCACCCGGCGCTCCGGCTTGTAGCCGTTGATGGGAAGGAAGGCGAGGTCGATGGCAAAACCCCGCAGCCGCTCCAGCAGTCCCTCGTAAAGGCGGGTGTCGCCGCTGTGGTAGACGGTCCAGCCGTTGATCTCGACGACAAAACCCATGAAGTGGTGGCGGCCCTCTTCATCGGTGGAAAGCTCATCATGGGCGGCGGGCAGCCCGTGCAGGACGATCCCGGCCACTTCGCGGCGCTGCCCGTCCTCCATGCCCAGCGGGCGGGCGGGATCCATCCCGAGACGCTCGCCAACGAAGCCGCGGTTCGCCTCCGGAATGACCAGGGCCGCCTCCGGATTGGCCTGCAGCAACGGGACGAGGGTTTCGCGGTCGAGGTGATCGGTATGGTTATGGCTGGAGGTGACGACGTCGATGCCGGTGAGCCGTTCCGGCGCGAGGACCCTTTCCGTGATGCGCTCGTGCGGCTTGTCGGTTCCGGCGTACTTGCGGGAAAGGGAGTCGGACAGATAGGGATCGAAGAGGAGGGAGCGCCCGCCGCTCACGACGAGAAAACCGCTCTGCCCCAGCCACCAGGCATGCAGCGGTTCCGGCGGTCCGGAACGCGCTTCGGCAATGTCGGCGAGGAGGGCTTCGTCTTTCCGGATGGCTTGTTTCATGGGACCTAAAGTTCGGCCCGTACCGTGCGGGCGCCCTCGACCATGCTGGCCAGTTTCTTTTTCGCGGCCCAGCGCGCGGTCTGGCTGAGACCGCAGTCGGGAGCGAAGAGGAGCTTGTCGGCGGGAGCGTAGCGCAGGGATTCGCGGATGATGCCGGCGACATCCTCCGGCGTCTCGATGTAGTAACTCTTCACATCAATCACGCCCACGGCGGCATCCATCTTTTTCACCACCTGCTCGATCAACTCGAGGTAGGCCCAGTGGGTGGTGCACATCTCGATGTGCATTTCATCGGCATGGAGGTCGAGGAAGGCAGGGAACATCGCCCCGGGGGTGCGCTTGCCCACCCCGCGGGCCTTGTAGTTGCCGAAGCAGAGGTGCGTGCACATGCGGGCCTTGCCCACGGCGGGCTCGACGGTGCGGTTGAAGAGGTCGACGAACGGGCGCGGGTCCGCCTTATAGGCGTAGCAGCTCATGGAAGGCTCATCGACACTGATTTCCCGGCAGCCTGCGGCGACAAGAGCCTCGATCTCCTTGCGCACCATCGGGAGGAGCGCCTCCGTAACGGCCATGCGGTCCGGATACTGTTCGTTGGGAAGAAGGCGTCCACTCAGCGTGAAGGGGCCGGGAAGGCTCGCTTTCAAGTCGACCCCCCGAGGGGCGAGGCGGCGCAGGCGCTCGAACTCGGCCACCGCCCCGAGCCCGCGCGGGGCGCGCAGTTCACCGGTAATGGCGTGCTTGCCCCGCTGGTCGTGGGCCGGCGGCCCGAAGCGGCGGGGCGAGGCACTCTCCAGCTCGATGCCCTCGAGATACCCGTAAAAGGAAAGGTTGAAGTCGAAGCGGGTCTGTTCGCCGTCGGTGATGACGTCGAGGCCGGCGTCAACCTGGTCGTGGATCGCGGCAATGACCGCGTCCTCCTGCATTTCGGCAATGTCGGCGCTTCCGAACCGGTCGAGGTGCCCGGAAGCGAATTCAAGCCAGCCCGGAAAGGGATAGCTGCCGATGACGGAGGTGCGTAAGGGGCAATCTTGCATGGTTGCTGGGAAGGTTTTCCGGTGGATTGAGCAAGGGGGCCAAACCTGTCCGCATACTTTAGCCGGGAGCGGAAGATCCGATAAAGAGAGAAGCAGTCCCTTTTCGCGGATGTGGTATGAAAACGGAAGGATGAGTCCATGACCGCCCGGCCCGGCAATGAGGAGTTGACCGGACCAACCATTCTCCGACACCCGTCCGGTTCTAATGATCCACGCCTTCAACCTCATTTCCGTTCCGAACCTTGGCATGAAGGAAACGCTGCCGCTTGTCCGGGAAACCGGCTACGATGGTGTCGGACTCTGGTGCGAGCCCACATGGGAAACGGGAGTCGCGGAGACGCGGAGCTCGCCGAGGCAAGGGGGGAAGTTGCCGGCCTCCACCTCAATGATTGGCGCCGTCCGACGGAAGACCTGCTGGAAGACCGAGCGATCCCCGGCGAAGGAGTGATCGACCTCCCCCGCTTCATCCGCGGCGTGCGCGAGACCGGCTACGAAGGGGCGGCGGAGATCGAGATTTTCTCGAAGCGCTACGCCGCGGAGCTGTCGTCGCGGGATCTCACGGTGCGTTGTCGCCGCGCGCTGGAAGCCCTCGGCCTCTAACGCGACCTGCCCCGCTCGACAAGATGGGGCGCAAGGACCCGGCGGCGGGCAGGGCCGTCCCCGCCGCGCAGGCGCGCCCGGACAAGATCCACGAACTCACGGGAAAAGGCCTCCCACGGGAAGGAGACGGTCGTCAGGTTCATGCGCGCAGAGATGGGCGCGCCGTCAAAGCCGACGACGGGAAACCCTTCCGGCAGCAGGTGGGACCGGATCAGGGCCTCGGCAAGGCGGTCGTTCGCACAAAAGGCCCCGTCGAAGGGATCCAGCCGGATGCGGAAGGTCATGCGGACGGCTTCATCGAAAAACCACGTCCGGTTGTGCCGCACTTCCGCATCCGGAAACCGGCGCAGGAAACCTTCGACCCGGTGGCGGCTGCGGGAATCTTTGCGCGGCCCCGCGATCAACACCGGTCGACGGCAGCCGCGCTCCCGCAGGTGCCCGGCGGCCAGACGGCCGCCGGCAAGGTCGTCGATCTCAAGGGTGTCGCAGCAGGCCTCGGCACCGGGCGGGGGCAGGTCATTCAGGACGACGAAGGGGCGGTCGAGCCGGGCGAGGCGCCGGGCCGCCGTCTCCGCTTCCCAGAGGACCGGCAGTTCCTCCGCCCCCGTGCTTGCGCGCGCATCGAACCCCACCCGCCATGGAAGGCCCTCCGCATCGCAGGCCGCGGCAAGGCAGGCGAGCAGGCGATCCCCGAAACTCCCCCGTTGGCGGCCCCGTTCATGGAACAGGAAAACGACTGCGCGGAAAGGGGCCCGCTGCCCGGCAATGTAGGTTCCTGAGCGTCCATGTCGCAGAAGGAGGCCCTCCGCAGTGAGGCGGCCAAGGAGGCGGTGCGCGGTCTGGTAGGAGATCCCGAAGCGCTCCGCCAGCTGGCGGCCGGAAAAAAAGGCCTCCCCGGGCAGAAGGGAACCACGGTCGATGCGTCGACGCAGTTCCGCCTCGATCCGTCGTACTTTGCGGGTGGTCGGTCGCGCCATTACCATACCAGATTCTGCATTTCCTGAGGAAAGGACAATGCCAAAGGGGAGATTCCGGGGCAGAATAAAAAGAGGATGGAGCTGACGGGCAAATGCATGGTGGTGATGGGGGGAACAACGGGGCTGGGATTCTCGGCGGCGCGGGCCTTCGTGGGGGCGGGGGCGCGAGTGGTCGTGGTGGGCCGCAACCCGGATTCGGTGGAGGCGGCCGAGGCGGCGCTGGGCGACCGCGGTCGGGCCCTGCGGGGCGACGCGACCGACCCGGAGACGGCGGTGAAAGCGATCGAGGCCTGCCACGGCCTGCACGGCGGCTTTGACGGCCTGTACCATGTCGCCGGGGGCAGCGGCCGCGGCAAAGGCGACGGCCCGCTGCACGAATTAACGGACGAAGGCTGGGACTTCACCCTGCAGCTGAACCTGACCTCCCTTTTCTACTCCAACCGGGCGGCGGTTCGCGATTTCCTTGCCCGGGGGACGGGCGGTTCCGTCCTGAACATGGGCTCCGTTCTCGGCTTTTCGCCAGCGCCGAAGTATTTCAGCACGCATGCCTACGCGGCCACGAAGGCGGCCATCATCGGCTACACAAAATCGATTGCGGCCTACTACGCGGAGCGGAACATCCGCTGCAACGTGCTCGCGCCAGCCCTTGTCGAGACCCCGATGGCGCAACGGGCCGCCGAGGACGACGTCATCCTTGACTACATCGCCACGAAACAGCCCCTCGACGGGGGACGGATCGGCCGGCCGGAGGACCTCGACGCCGCGGCGGTGTATTTCATGAGCGACGCCGCGCGGTTTCTCACCGGACAGGTTCTGTCGGTGGACGGCGGCTGGAGCGTAAGCGAAGGCCAGCATGCGAAAGGAGGACCGGCGTGAACGCCTTCCACGACCTTCTTCCGGGGCTCGAAGGGGCGGCCGACCGCAGGCCGGCGCCAGCCCTTGTCGGCTTTGATGGCACCATCGACCGGCTTTACACGGTGGTGGAGGAACGCAACGGGACCGGAGAAGCTTACCGGGCCTTCCCCACCCTCGAGCGTTTCGGGGACTGCGTTGCGGCGGCCGCCGGGCGGAGCGCCTGCCTCGAGATCGCCCCGAAAACAACCAAGATCGGCGGGAACGGGCCGATCATGGCGGGTGCACTGGCGAACGCGGGCGTGCCTGTGACCCTGCTTGGGGCCTTCGGCGATCCGCTCCATCCGGTCTTTGCGGAGCTGGCGGAAGAGGTTGACCTGCACTCCCTCGCCGAACCGGCGGTGACCCACGCCCTCGAATTCAACGACGGCAAACTGATGCTGCCGGTGCTGCGAACTTACGAGGAGATTACGGCGGAGCGCCTGTGCGAAAGCGTGGGCATGGAGCGGCTGGTGGAACTGACCCGGGCGGCGCGCCTTTTCGCGCCCTTGAACTGGAGCTGTCTCCCCTTCCTTCCGGAAATCTTTACCCTTTTTCAGGAAAAGATCCTGCCGCAACTGCCGGAGGATCGCGACCGCCTCTTCTTTTTCGACCTCGCGGACCCGGCTCGGCATTCCGCGGAATCGGTTGCGGCCATGCTCCGGAAAATCGCCGGATTCAGCTGCTTCGGCAAAACCTTCCTTGGCCTGAACCTGTCCGAGGCCGGGCAGGTGGCCGGCGCCCTTGGACTGGAGGCGCCGGAAAACGGCGAGGCCTCGCTGCGCGCCGCCGCCGCCGCCATCCGGCAGGCCCTCGACCTCGACCTCGTCATGATCCATCCCACCGAATGCGCGGTTGCCGCCGACCGCGAAACGGAGGCCTTCGTGGAGGGTCCCTACGAGCCGAACCCCCTGATCACGACGGGGGCGGGCGACCATCTCAACGCAGGCTGCCTTTTCGGCCATCTCACCGGGATGGACCTGCAGCAGAGCCTCGCCCTCGGCGTCCTCTTCTCCGGCTTCTACGTCCGCACCGGGAAAAGCCCCACCCTATCCGCCCTTCGCTATTTCATCGAAAACGATTTCCAGGCAAGCGATTCCGACAACCCATGACCCCCCAACAGCAATACCTTGAGAAATGCCGCGGTCTTCTCGCCACGGTCGAAGGACAATCCGAGGCCATCGGCACGGCGGCCGACTGGTTCGCCGGGACCATTCTTGGCGGACGCATGGTCCACGTCTTCGGCTCCGGCCACAGCCGGATCATGACGGAGGAAATGTGGCCGCGCTACGGCTCCTTCCCCGGTTTCAACCCGATCGTCGAGCTTTCCGTTTCGAATCACAACCTCGTCGTGGGCTGTAACGGCCAGCGCCAGGCGATGTTCCTTGAAAACGTGAGCGGGCTCGCGGACCGGATCCTCCGCAACTTCGCCCTCACTGAGGAGGATACCGCCCTCATCATCTCCTCCAGCGGCTGCAATATCGTCCCCGTGGAAATAGCGGAACGGTTCCGGCAGGAAGGCGTCCGCGTGGTCGCCCTTGTCAGCCGACGTCATGCCGAGGCCAGCGCGAGCAGGCGCGAGGATGGCCGCAAGCTGACGGACTTCGCGGACCTCGTCCTCGATACGGGCGCACCGGCGGGCGATGCC
>CAYFRH010000104.1:0-9174 GCA_964345345.1 uncultured Puniceicoccaceae bacterium
GCCCATATCCTTCGGAACAAGGGCGGAGTCGGGGAGGCGAACCCGCTCGAAGATCATGTTCTCACGGAGGCACGCGGACAACTGCACGGGGTGGACTGGCGCGGGCTTTCCACACGCTGGTACGAGCGAAAGCGGGTGCTCGTGGCCGCCGGGCTCGTCGCAGTGCTTTTGGTAGGAATGGCCGCAGGTGCGCTCCCGGTGAGGAAGGCGACGCTGCATCTCGCTGAGCATATCGGGAACGGCGAACCGGGGCTGACCGTCCAACCAGAGCAGCCCGAGATCCCGCGCGGGGCCGATTTTGTCGTCGGTATCAAGGTCAACCGCTGGCAACAGGAAGCCCGCTTCCATTATCGGGAAAATGGTGAATGGCGCGCGGAACCGGTCGTTCTCGACCGGGAGGGGAAGGGTACATTCACTTTGTACGGCCTCGAAAGCCCCACCGACTTTTATGTCACCACGCCTTCCCTTCAATCGGAGGAAAAGCGGACGCGCCTGTACGATCCGCCCGATCTGGAGAAACTGGAAGTCGTCATTGATCCACCCGCGTACACCGGACTTCCCCGGCGGCGGACGGAGGGTCTCGGGGATTGGGAGGTCGTGGAAGGCAGCCTGCTGCGATTCGAAGCGACGGCGCCTGCAGCCACCGAGGGGAAGCTCCTGCTCGGCGAAGAGGAGACGGTCCTGCGGGAACAGGGAGAAGGCAAATTCCTCCACCTCTTCCGGGCGGAGGCGACCGTGGACCTTCGGCTTCTCTTTTCCGACGCCACCGGGCGCCGCTACGAAACCCCGCTTTCCCGCCTGACGGTCCTGCCGGACGAAGCTCCGGTCCTGGAAATTCTCCAACCGGAAAAGGACCTCTCCCTGCCTCCGGACGGAGCCCTTCCACTCGAGTTGTTCGCGGCGGATGACTACGGGGTGGCGTCTGTTCGTCTGCGCCTGCGCGTCTCCGGGCGCGAGGCGGGAACGGTGGAACTGCCGCTTGAGGGCAGGCCCCGGGAATGGAATCACGACGACGCTCTTCCGCTCGAATCCCTCGAACTGGAAGACGGGGATATCCTCTCCCTTTATCTCGAAGCGGAGGACAACCGCGAGCCGGAGCCCAATCGTGCTGCCACCGATCTGCGCTTTGTCGAGATCCGCACACCCAAACCGCCTGAGGAGATGGAAGGCATGCCCATGGAGCAGCAGGAGATCGACCTTCGGGCCCTCATTGCGGAACAGAAACGGCTCCTCCGCGAAACCCACCGGGCCATGGGCCTGCGCGGCCGCGCCGAACGCGAGTTGCTCGCAAGGTCCGCATCCGGCATGAACGAACTTGTCGCGGCTATCGAGGAGACCTTTGCCGAGGTCGAACCGATGCTTGGCGGATCCGGCGGCGACGCCGCCAAAAAGCTTTTCTCCATTGCCATTGAGCGGGACACCCTTGCGGCGGGATACCTTGAAAGCGCCGACCCGGAGGACTCGCTGGAACCGCAGGGCATCGCCATGAGCGCTCTCCTCCGCCTTGAAAACGCCATGCGGAGGAATATCCGCTCCAAAGGTGAATCGAAGAGCGAATCCTCGCAGGATGGCTCCGGAAAGGGACAGTCGGAGGAACAGGAGAAACCGACAGAATCGTCGGAAAACGACGGTCCTTCCATGGGCGAGGTTGCACAGGAGCTCCAGGAGGTGCTAAGTGAACAAAACGCGCTCAACCGGTCCTTTGCCGATGCCGCCGAACGAGGCTGGTCGGAGGCGACGGCCCGCAAAAACGCCGCCACGCAACGCCAGCTGTCCGCCCGTACACGCAACCTTGAACGCTCCCTGCAGGCGCTGCCGGGCAGTCAGGACATCCGGGCACCGCTCGACCAAGCCCGCAGGCGGATGAAGGACGCCGCCACAAACGCCGATGCCACCGATGCCGGCGGAGCGGAACGTTCTGGTCTGCGGGCTCGGGAAGCCCTGCGCGCCGGGGCCTCCGCCCTTGCCGCCATGGCCCGCGAGGCCGCCAACCGTGCTCTCGCGGAGACTGCCGGCAAGGCCGGACAGCTCTCCGAGGCACAGGCCGCCGCCGCCACTCAAAGCAGCGCCGCTGCCAGCGGAGAAAGCGGAGCGCCCGGACTTTCCGAACAAGAATCCAACCAGCGGCAATTGCGCGAAGAATACGAAAAACTTGTGCAGGAAATGCGTCAACAGGCGCAGGAACTGGCCGAACGCGACCCCGCAGTGGCGGAAGCTCTGCGCGAGGCAGCCCGCAAAGCCGGCCAGTCGCCAACGGGAAGCGGCATGGAACGCGCCGCCAACGCCCTCCTTTACGGGCAGCCCGGACGGGCTTCGGGCCTTCAGTCAGAAGCGGCCCGCAGCCTGCGCGGCCTCGCGGAAGGCCTGCGCGAATCCGCCCGGCGCATTGCCGCCGATCCCTCCCGCAAGGCTGCCCGCATGGCCCGTGAACTGAACCGTACCCTTGAGGAACTGGCCAGCTATGCCCGCGATCCGGAACTCGCCGAGGAAGGCCGTCTCGAAGAAATTCGCGGCGAATGGGCAAAAGAACTTCAGCAACTTCAACAAATGACGGGCAACCGTCGCTTCGGAAACCAGGCGCAGGCTCTCGGTGGACAATTGCGCGGCGAATGGTCCGGCGACCTAAGTGCCACACGCGCCATCCTCGGCGAGGCTGGAAGGGAACTGCAACGGATGCTCGACGCGGTTGGAAGCTCCACCCGCCTCCGCTTAAACCGGGAAGCCGCGCCGCCGCCGGAAGAATACCGCCGCCAGGTCGAATCCTATTTCCGCCGTCTTGCGGATGAGCCCGAGCAGCCATGAGCAAGTTTTTGCAGCGTCTTTTCCAGTCTGCCGCGGAAGCTCTCCGACGCTCCGGGGTGCAACTTGCCCTCCTGCGCGGGGCCGGCCTGCTCGCCCTTCTCCTTGCCCTTCTCGATCCGTCTTTCCTTCGTAAGCGTCCGGACCCGGAAGCCTACCGGCTGGAGATTCTCGCCGATGTTTCCGGCAGCATGAGAACGCCGGATGCGGACGCCGAGCGGACGCGCCTCGAGGAGCTGCGCCGCCTTCTTGGCAACGACGATGAACCCGGGCCTGTTCTGCAAACCCTGCGGGACCAGAATCCCCGCCTCGGATTGCATCTCTTTAGTGAGGAAGTCCGCCCATGGACAGGCTCCCTTCCGGACCGCACCGCAGCCGGCCCCACCGCCCTTGGAGATGCCCTGCAAGCCCGCCTGCGGGCAAATACGGATTCGCCGCGGGCCCTCGGAGGTCTTGTCCTTTTGAGCGACGGTATCCACCACCAGGGCCTGCCGCCGATCGAGGCGGCCCGCCGGTATGCGGCCGCCGGAATCCCGCTCACTGTCATCGGTATCGGAAAAACCACGACAACAGGGGACGTGGCCGTCCGCTTTGCCCGGTCGCGCGCCCGCGTCGAGGAACAAAGCGCGCAATCGGCGGAAATTCTTCTCGGGAACAGTATGGAGCAAGAGCGCGGCGGACGTCTGCGCGTCTTTCGCGGAGAGGAAGTTATTGCCGACCGGACGGTCCGGCTTCCCGCCGGCGAGGAAACCTCCGTTTCCGTCGACTACTCCGCCGGGCGGGCCGGCGTAGAAACCCTGCGGGCGAATTTTCTTCCGGAAACCCCGGACCGGAATCCCTCCACCGACACCGCCTACGCGGTCCGGAACGTGTACGGGGACGGGCGGACCGAAATCCTGTTCCTGTCCTCCCGCCCGGGCTGGGAAGGGCGCCTGCTCCGGGTCCTTGCCGGAAAATCATCAGAGCTGGTCCTGAAGACTCTTGTCCGCGTTGAGGAGGAGAGGTATTTTTATCGGGCCGAGGAGGAGTCAAACCGCTCCAGCCCTGCAAAGAAGCGCCATACTTATGAGGCTCTCCCGCTCGAGCCCTCCTTTTACCTTGAGAATGACCTCTTGATTCTCGATTTCGATACCCTGGTTGCCGCTCCCGAGGAAGTCAGGGACACCATCCGGCGCTTTGTCGCCACCCGCGGTGGAGGTTGCCTCCTCCTGCCCGGCAGCGGCAACCAGGACGTTTCCTCTCTGCCGGCGTCCCTGCGCAACATCTTCCCCGTCCGCGAAACGAAGCCGCGACGCCTTGCCGAGGACACGCCTCTCCGTATCGATCCGCATCCGCTTTTCAGCCAGGAGGCGGGCGGCTCCTTGCTGCAATCGCCTCCCCCGGTCATTTCCGGCGGGACCCTCCTTCTCCTTCCCGAGCGACAGAGCCGGGCCGCGCGACAACCGGTTACCTTGCGCGAAGGCGGAGAAGCCGTCGTTTCCCTGCACGCCTACGGCGCCGGCCGCGCGGCATGGCTGGCCGGTTCCTTCACATGGCGCTGGGCCCTCGGCGGGGAAACGGAGGCCGCCCGCTACCGCACATTCACGGAAAGCCTTCTCGGCTGGCTTGCCACCGGCGGCAAGGAACGCATGCGCACGCCCGTCAACGGTCAGCTCCTCTCTACGGCGGAGCCGGCGGAACTTTCGGTCCGCCTTCTTGGAGCGGGTTATGAACCCCGCATGGATGCACGGGTCAGCGCTACCATTACCTCGCCGGAGGGCAGCGTGGAAACGCGGCGGCTCAAGGCCGATCTTGGAGAACCCGGCATGTACCGCGCCCGCATCCCGGTTCCGGAAGCCGGCGCGTGGCGCGTGGACTACGAGGCCGCGTTTCCCGATGGCGAACGTCTCCTGCGCACGGCGTGGTTTTCCGCCGCTCCTCTCGGCCCTGAAATGACCGACGTCGCCATGCGGGAGCAGCCGTTGCGCGACATTGCCCGCATCACAGGCGGTCGTTATCTGGAGGCGCGGGAATCAGGGGATTTGCGGGAAATCCCCGTCGCCGCAAATGTACCCGTCCGGACGGACCATTTCCGGTGGACGCGGACATGGCCCTTTCTTCTCCTCGCCCTCATCCTCTTCCTTCTCGAATGGTGGCTGCGCCGCCGCCGTGGCCTGCGTTGATCCCCCCGCCTTCTCATGTATGTAATGAAAAGCAAATACATTCCCGCTCTTCTCCTGTTCCTTTTTCTCTTCTTCGCCGGAAGCGCCTTCCTCCAGGCCCAGGCAACCGTTCCGGTAGCCGGAGCCGACCCCTCCACGGAAACAACCGCGGACACCATCGCCCGGGCGGTCGAGGACCTGGAGGCTGCCAGCGCCGACCGACGAAAAGGCGCGGTCATGCTCCTCTCCAAATACCCCGGTAACGTCATTGCCCGCCGTGGTCTTCTTCGTGCCCTTGACGACGAGGCGGCCACCGTCCGCCGCGCCGCCGCCGTTTCCCTTGTCGAGAACCGGAATGCCCTCACCCCGCGGGTGGCCCGCAGGTTGGTTCTCACCCTGGAGGACCCCGACGGCGAGGTCCGCCAGGCCATCGCTTCCGCCCTCGACCTTCTCTTCATGCAGATGCTGCGTGGCGGAACCAATAACGCCGATACCCTTAAGCCGATTCAGAGCGCCATCCGTTCCGCTCTTGGCGATGAACAGCCGGTCGTGCGCAGGCGCGTACTTGAGAGCCTGCGCTTTTTCCCCGGACCCAAGCCGGCGGGAACCGTCCGGGCCGCGCTTGACGACCCCGTCGTGGCAGTACGCCTTGCCGCGTACGAAGCTGCCGCCGCCATTCTTCCACCGACGGATTTTGTTGAGGCGGCCGCCACCCGTCATCCGGATCCCTCCCCCTCCTGCCGCCTTCTCCTTGCCGATGCGCTGGCCCGCCGTCCCCATCCGGCCTCCGCTCCCCTCCTCGAAAAGCTGCGGCGGGACGAGGAACCCCGCGTGGCCTCCGCAGCCGCCTTCGCCCTCTTCCTGGTACGACCGCGGCCTTCTTTTCCGGAAGCCGTGCTGGAACGGATCAAGACCGGCCAGCTCGAGACCGGCGGAGAACAACGGCTTATGCGGACCTTGCGGTCCCTTCCTCCGGAAACCGGCCGCCCCCTCGCCCGGACCCTCCTCGAAGAGGCCTCCGGCAACCTGCGCCGGATGGCGGGTTCCTTTCTTCTGCGCTCCCACGGCGAAGAAGTGCCGGAAAACCTGCTCCTTCGTTTCCTCACCGACGAAAGCCCGGCCCTGCGCCGGTCCGCTCTACGGTTCGCCCGCAGTCGCGGACATCGGCTCTCCGCAGAATTCTTCGACGCGATGGCCGGGAATCCGTACTCCGCGGTACGCCGAAACGCTCTCGCCATCGCCGCTTCCGCTCCCTCCGCACTGCGCCGACAGCTGGCCCTTTCCCTCCTCATCGATGAGGAACCTTCCATCCGTGCCGCCGCGCTGGAAACCCTCGCCAGCCTGCGCCCCGACAACTTTCGCCGCCTCTTTATGGCCTCCCTGCGCGATCCCGATCCAACCGTACGCCGCAAAGCCGTCCAACTCCTCTTGGGTCCCCTCGCGCCCGAAGGCCGTCAGATCGCGCGCGATTTCCTCGAACAATTTCCGGAAACTCCGGTCGCCAACCTTCTGCGCAAACAACTCGCTGCCTCATGAAATATTTTTTTCCTTTTTGCCTCCTCTTCCTCTTCTGCGGTTTTGCGACGACGGCGGACTCGTCGGACCTGTCAGACTCGTCGGACCAGCTTCGCGTCGTTCAGCTTGTTCAGGGAGAACCGGTCCGGCGGCTGCGTCCGGATGCCCTGCCTTCCTTGCTCGAGGAGGCAAGCAAGCGGACGAGCTTCTCCTTTTCGCCGGACCCGATCTTTATCCGGGATTTCGCCGATCCGGCCCTCCAAAACTCCCCTTTCTGTTACGTCAACTTTGCTGATCGCAACAACTGGGAGCTTTCCCCCAAAGAGGTCAGCGCCCTGCGGTCCTATCTGGAGCAGGGAGGTTTTCTGTTTATCGACGCGGGCATCAATGCGGAATTTCTCCAGGCAGACGCCGCCCACGGGCAGCGCCACAGCTTCGCCGCATGGGAAGTCACGCCGGTCCTCGCCGAACAATTCCGCCGCGTTTTCCCCAGCCGGGAATTCAAGCCCTTGCCTCGCGACCACCCATTTTTCAAGGGCTTCTACAGCGGATTGCCCGATCCGGAACCCCTCCCCGAGGCCATCCGTGAGTTCGTTGTGAAAGAGAAATGGCCCGAGGGCACCTATTCCGCCATGGGGCTGCTCACGGAAAACGGCCGCCTCGCCGTCATGGCCATGCCGATCCTTTCCATGGGTTGGGGACGCGATCAGTTCGACCGCTGGACCACCCGCATCTCCTTCCGCGTGCGCGAAAATGCCGAGGGACTCGATGAGCGCCTTGCCTCCGCCACGTACACCGGCGAGCGGTTCAACGTCACCCGGGAAGACGGCCGCACCGACGTCGTCTTTTGCCAGCCGCCAACCATGCCCGCATGGGTCCGCGAACCCGACGGTACCTATCGTGTCTTCCGCTACTACCACGGCGAGGCCATCAACGAGTATGCCCACCGTTTCTACACCCGCCTCGGAATCAATCTGCTCAGTTACATCCTCGTCGAGGGATGAAAGACAAGGAAGGGGGCAGCCTTTTCTCTGACGACGGGCGGACGCTTGACGCAAGGGAATCGTCCGCACTTGCTGAAAGCCCCATGCCAAAGAACATACTTCTTCTCACCAGCGACCAGCAGCACTGGACCATGCTGGGGCTGCAGAACGCGGCGGTGAAAACGCCCAATCTGGACCGACTCGCCCGCAGCGGCCTGCTTGCCGACCGGGCCTATTGCCCGAATCCAACCTGCACGCCCACGCGCGCCTCCATTATTACCGGCCAGTACCCCAGCCAACACGGAGCATGGAGCCTCGGAACAAAACTCCCGGAAGAGGTTCCAACCGTGGGCGACGTCTTTCGGGACGCTGGATACCGATCCTGTTTAATCGGAAAAGGCCACTTACAACCGCTGCAGGAAACGGAGCAGTACACCTCTCTCGAGGCCTACCCACACCTGCAAGACCTTGCATTCTGGAGAGAATACGAAGGTCCCTTTTACGGATTCGATGATTTCGAGCTTTGCCGCAATCATGTGGACGAGGCCCATGTCGGCCAGCACTACGCCATGTGGATGGAGGAGAAGGGATTTACCGACTGGCGGGAATGCTTCCAAAAACCAACAGGCACAGCTGAAAACCAATTCCTGCATTGGAATCTTCCCGAGGAATATCACTACAATACGTGGATCACGGAGCGCAGCATCGATCGCATGCGGGAGTATAAGGAATCCGGAACGCCCTTTTTCCTGTGGGCGAGCTATCCCGACCCCCACCCTCCGTACCTTGTCCCCGAACCGTGGGCCTCCATGTATGATCCGAACGAAATAGAACTTCCGCCAAAGGCGGAGGCGGAGGAAATTCGCCGAAATCCCCCGCCTTTCCAACTTACTCAGGAGGAAAATCCGGACTATACACCATGGGAGGAGAGCGGGAAAGGCATTCACGGCTACCACTCACATCGGCACAAGGAGAGTTTCTACACGCCCGGCTGGGACGACGAGGAACGCCAGCGCAAAGCTGTAGCGGTCTACTACGGAATGGTCAGTATGATGGATCACTACATTGGTAAGCTGCTCGATTACCTTGAGGAAAGCGGTCTCGCGAAAGAGACTCTCGTCGTCTTCACCTCCGATCACGGCCACTTCTTCGGGCAGCACGGCCTTATTGCCAAAGGGGCTTTTCATTACGAGGATGGCGTCCGCGTCCCCTTCATCGCCCGACATCCCGACAATCCGGAAGGCGGCCGGACGGAGGCCCTTATCAGCCTTGTCGACCTCGCCCCCACTTTCCTCGAATACGCCGGGATCGACATTCCGGTAACCATGTCCGGTAAATCGCAGCTGGCCGTTTTTGCGGGGAAAAAGGAATCGATTCGCGACCACGTCCTCGTGGAAAACCGGCACGAGTTCTCTACCGTTTACCTTGAGACTTATATCGACCGGCGCTACAAGTTGACCGTGTACTGGAATTGCAACTACGGCGAATTGTACGACCTCGAGGAGGATCCCGGGGAAGTCGTCAATCTCTGGGACGACCCCGCGAAAGCGGCGCTGAAGCAGGAGCTGTTACTACAATTCGTGCATGCCGAAATGGCGAAGGCCCCGCCGCACATGCCGCGGATCGCCGGGGCGTGAAGCCTGGTTCAAGCGCGAAAAGTCCGACGGCTTCCGTTCAAGACGTAGACACGGGCTCCCGCCCGTGTCCCGTCGCTGCACCGCCGCCGGTTCCGTGGG
>CAYFRH010000105.1:0-9142 GCA_964345345.1 uncultured Puniceicoccaceae bacterium
CAGCCGCGGTGAAGACCCGCTTGAGAAAGCGGTCCTGCTGGCGCTCGTACACCTTGGCGATGCGGGCGCAATCGACGAGGTCGGTCCCGACGCTGCGAACGAGGCCGCCTTCCGGAAGGGAAATCTCCATTCAGGTCGGCTCCCCGTTGATCCGCAGAGCCATTTCCCGCACTGCCTCCCGGATTCCCCCAAAAAGGGCGCGTGCGAGGATACTGTGCCCGATGTTCATCTCATAAATGCCCCCGAGACCGCAAAGGTCCCGGACATTGGTGTAGTTGATGCCATGGCCCATGTTAACGTTGAGCCCCTTCTCCATGGCCAGCTGCAGAGCCCCGGCAAGACGCCGGAACTCGCGGTCGCGTCCTTCGCTGTTGTAGTATTCGTTCGAATAGGCACCGGTATGTAGCTCCACAAAGACGGCTCCGGCTCTCGCCGAGGCCTTGACCTGGTCTGCATCCGGATCGATGAAGAGACTGCTCCGGATCCCCTCCGCCGCGAGCGCGGCAACGGCCTCGCGGACGGAATCGAGTTGGCCGACCACATCGAGCCCGCCCTCCGTGGTCACCTCGGCCCGTTTTTCCGGAACCATGCAGACGGTTGGGGGCAGGATTTCCCGGGCAAAGGAAACCATTTCCTCCGTGACCGCCATTTCCATATTGAGCGGTACCTGCAGCATCCGCCGCAGTTCGCGAACGTCGTCTTGCTGAATATGCCGCGCATCCTCACGCGGATGCACGGTGATCCCGTCAGCACCGGCACGCTCAGCCTCCAGCGCGAGGGCGACGGGGTCGGGCTCCACCATCTCGCCCCGCAACCGCGGATAGCCACGGTAGCGAGCCATGCGCAGGGTTGCACAGTGGTCGATATTGACCCCGAGTCGGATGCGCTTTTGTTCCGCCATGATTATTTCCGTGTAGGCGTGGAATGGGAAAAAAGCGAGTCCTCGCTGAGGCTTTTTCGCTCCGGAGCCATCTCCCGCAGTTTGCGGAGAAAGGAAGGCCGGTGGAGCGGACAGGCCCCGTGCCGCAGGATGGCCGCCCGGTGTTCGCGTGTCCCGTAGCCTTTGTGGCGGGCGAAGCCATAGGCCGGAAACCGGCTGTCCAGCTCCACCAGCAGGGCATCGCGCCATTCCTTGGCATGAATGGAGGCGAGGGCCACTGCGAGCGATTTGGCGTCGCCGCCAACCACCGCTTCGTGCCCGCAGACAAATCCCCGCAGGGGCCGTCCGTCGATGAGCACATGGACCCCTCCGGGGTGTTTATCCTCTGTCTCCCGGAAAGGCAGTTCGCCTTCGAGCATCAAATCCGCCGCTGCCCTCCCCATGGCCAATCGGGTGGCTCCGGAAATGTTGTGGCGCTCGATTTCGCCAATTTCGGCAAGGCCGTAGGCGATCCGCATGGAACCCGTCGCCAGAATTTCCCGGAATTCCGCCACAATCCCGGCCCGTTGCGCGGCCGAAAGTTTCTTCGAATCCGTCACCCGCCGAACCATGCGCCGCTTGGCCCCGCGTTCATAAAAAGCGGCCTCGATCCGCACCGCCGCCGCGACCACCGGTCCGGCAAGCGCACCCCGGCCCACTTCGTCGATACCAACAAGCGCGGTCACCCCATTCCGCAGCCGTTGCCGGTCAAAACTGGCTGGAGTCCTTGCCACAAGCCGATTCAGCGCCGTTGAAAGGCTGGCTTCTCCGGAACCGGCAACCCGAGGACTTGATAGGCGGTCTTGAAGTGGACCTTGGCGAAATCCTTCAACCGATGGGCACCAAGGTTCTCAACGAGTTGCCGGGCCTGTTCCTTAACGGCGGCGCTCGCCCCCTTTTTCAGTTCCTCCCCGGCCTCCTTGCTGAGGGACCGCAACCGGCGCACAAACTCGGCCCGGGCACAGATTGAGGCCGCCGCCACGACAGGATCCTCCTCCGCGCGGGTCCGCATGCGCAGGTCGAATTCGATGCCGTCGCGCTTCAACTGGCGTTGGGTCAGGGGCGTCTTGCTGAACTGGTCCAGCATACCCCAGTCGACCGGCCGCTCTTTTAAGGCGGCATCGATGGCCCGGGCGTGAAACCAAGCCAACAGCTGATTGAGATTCGCTCCGGGCTTGCTCATCATCTGGTTGTATTTCGGCATCCCGCAGGCCATCCGCTTCACCACAACGCCTTTGGTACCACGGATAATTTTCTCAAGGCGCAGAATGCTGCCGTCGGTCAGGCTCTTCGAATCCTTAACCCCTTCGGCCTGCCAGTGGCGGACCATCTCGCCGTCAGCGATCACGCAACAGGACACGAGTGGGCCGAAAAAATCGCCCTTGCCCGCCTCATCCACTCCGGCATGCGGCTCGAACCATTCCGGATGATGCACCTCGTCGTACCCGAAGCGCGGTTCACCCGTAATTTCCGCTTCCACCACATCCCGCACGAACTCCTCCGTGCCCTTGCCCTGGATCACCACTTTGCCGCTCTTGTAAGCAACGAGGTTGACCTGCTCCTGCGGAGCCTTGAAAGCAAAGAGGCTGTGGTCGACATGGTACCAGCCGAAGACCCGCTTGTCGCAGATTTCCTCCAGCTTTCCCAACTGACCTTCATCCAGCTTTACCGTGTGAACGGTCGTCTTCTTCGGCTGCGCTTCGTCCTGTTTTTTTTTCCTCTTCATCCTTTTTAAGTGGAAGCGACGCCACTATGGCATTTTCCGTGCCTCATGCGAGGGGAAACCCACTCCTTCCGTCAACGGCTTCTGTCATGGTTTGATCAGCATCGACGCTCTCTTCCGTGGCGGACGAATCCGACCCTCTACAAGACCGTTCTGTCCGAATTCATGCTTCAGCAGACGCGGGTGGAAACGGTCCTGCCCTATTTCGAACGCTGGCTGGAACGGTTTCCGGACTTCGAATTGCTCGCCGCTGCGTCCGAGGAAGAAGTGCTCAAACAATGGGAGGGCCTTGGTTATTACTCCCGGGCCCGCAACCTGCACCGGCTCGCCAAAGCCCTTGTTGCCGAGGGAATTCCCCGCGATATCGAGGGCTGGCGTCGCCTGCCGGGCATCGGTCCCTACTCGGCCGCCGCCATCGGCAGCATCGCCCAAGGGCTGCCGGAGCCCGTCATCGACGGCAATGTCATCCGCGTCTTCGCCCGCCTTGAGGCCGATGAGACGGAATTCGCCTCCCCGGAGGCCGCCCGGCGTCATTTTCTTCCTTCCGCCCGGGAACTGCTCGATCCGGACCGTCCCGGCGCCTTCAACGAGGCCTTAATGGAACTTGGGGCCACCCTCTGCCGGAAAAAACGGCCGGCCTGCCTTCTCTGCCCTGTGCGCGAGCATTGCGAGGGAGCTGCCCGCGGCCGGGCGGAGGTCCTGCCCCGCCTCGTCCGCAAATCCACCCGCCGGCGGACGGTGCACCGGCTTTTTCTCCTGAGCGGCACCCACCTACTTCTGGAGGAATATGCCGGCGATGCTCCCCGCCTCGCCGGTCTCGCCGAACTGCCCACCCTTTCCGGGGCACCCGACGTCGAGCCTCTCCGCGTGCGGACCCGTGGCATCAGTTCCGAATCCATCCGCGAGGAAATTTTCGCCCTGCCCGAGGAGCACCCCCTCGTGCAAAAGTTGTTGCAAAGCCCCCGCCTCCGCCGAGTCCCCGTGGCGGAACTTTCTTCTGTTTCCCTCTCCGCCCCTCATCGAAGGTGGATCCGGGAGCTTCTCGCCCTCGACATCCGCAAGACGGAATAAGGATTTCTTATTCTCTTCAGGGTGGGCGTTAATGATCCGCCGAAGAGAAGAAAAAGCCCTTTCCAACGGCAGGCGCTTCTTGTTAGAGATAGTGCCACAATATATGGGGGTTTAAAGAGACCCTGACCCCCAGATATTGTTAACAAACAATTCACAGGCTTATCCACACTCTCCTTCTTTCCAAGCACCTGCCAATGCGCCACCTATGAAAAACACAGCCTCCCTTACCTCCGATCGCCTATCCACCTCTGAAGCAGGCTCTGCCCCGGTCGGCGACCTTTGTCCGGAACACCGCTTCGCCAACCCGAACCGCCATCCCTACGTGGAAGTGGAGTGGGAGGAACGCTCGGCCGCAATTCTCGACGAGAGCGGCAAGGCGATTTTCCGCCAGGACAACATCGAGGTCCCGAGGTCTTTCTCCGAGCTGGCGACGAAGATCCTCGCCTCAAAGTATTTTTATGGGGATCCGGAGGGCACGGGGGATCCTTCCGAAGGCGGTCGCGAGCATTCCTTCCGGCAACTGGTCGACCGGGTTGCGAAAACCCTCGCCGCGTGGGGCCGCGAAGACGGTTATTTCCAGACGCCGACGGAAGCGCGCATTTTTGAGGAAGACCTGACGTACCTTCTGATCCACCAAATGGGCGCTTTCAACTCGCCGGTGTGGTTCAACCTCGGGCTTTACCAGACCTACGGCGTGGGCAAGGATTCCGCGAAAGGGAATTATTACTGGGATTCCGAAGCGGAGGGCGTCCGGCGCGCTCCCAACCAATACGAGTACCCGCAGTGTTCGGCCTGTTTCATCCAGCACGTGGAGGACGACCTCGAATCAATCATGGGCCTCGCCGAGGCCGAGGCCAGGCTCTTTAAGTTCGGCAGTGGAAGCGGCACAGACCTCTCCTCTATCCGATCGACCCGAGAAAAGCTTTCGGGCGGCGGTCGTCCCAGCGGGCCGCTCAGTTTCCTCGCCGTCTACGATTCCGTTGCCGGCGTGGTAAAAAGCGGAGGCAAAACCCGGCGCGCGGCCAAGATGAATACCCTCAAGGACTGGCACCCCGACATCGAAGAGTTCATTGAGGCGAAGAAGATCGAGGAACGAAAGGCATGGGCCCTAATCGAGGAAGGCTATGATCCTTCCTTCAATGGTGAGGCCTACGGTTCCATTAAGTTTCAGAATGAGAACCTCAGCGTCCGCGTTTCCGACGATTTCATGAAAGCGGCACGGGACGGGGAGGAATGGTGGACACGGCAGGTCACCAACGGGGAACCCTGCGAAAAAAAGAACGCCGGCGAACTCCTCGACAGGATCGCCGAAGGGACGCACCTCTGCGGGGATCCTGGCCTCCAGTTCGATGATACCATCCACCAGTGGCACACCTGCAAGGGCTCAGGCCGGCAAAACTGCACCAACCCCTGCAGCGAATACCTGTTTCTCGATAACTCCGCCTGCAACCTCGCCAGCATCAACCTTCTCAAGTTCCGCACCCCCGATGGATTCGATTTCGATCGTTTCGCCGATGCCTGCCGCCTTTTCACTATCGCGCAGGAGATCATCGTCGACCGGTCTTCCTATCCGACGGAGGGCATTGCCCACAATTCCCATTGGTTTCGCACCCTCGGACTCGGTTACGCCAACCTCGGGGCCTTGCTCATGTCCTACGGCCATCCCTACGACTCCGACAAAGGCCGCTCCCTCGCCGCTCTTCTCACCTCCGTCATGACCGGAACCGCCTACCAGACCTCGGCGGAACTGGCGGGCCGGGTCGGCCCCTTCCCCGGGTATCACGAGGCGCGCCACTACGGCTGCCCGAATCCTCCCGCAGAGGACAACGTGGCCTCCATGCGGGAGGTCATCGACAAGCATGCCGCCGCCGTGGAAGACCTTGACGGCTCCGTCGACCCCGACATGCACACCTTCGCCCAATCCGTCTGGCGCAAAACGCGCGGCATGGGCCGCGAGCATGGCTTCCGCAACGCGCAGGTAACCGTCCTCGCCCCCACCGGAACCATCGGCTTTCTTATGGACTGCGACACCACCGGCATCGAACCCGCCATTGGTCTTGTCGCTTACAAATCGCTGGCCGGGGGCGGCTTTCTGCAGCTGCCCATCACCGGAATCCCGCAGGCCCTCGACAATCTTGGCTACCGGGAGGAGGAAAAGGAGCGCATCCTCGATCATGTGAAGAAGCACGGCACCCTCGAAACCGTCCGCCTCCAGGACGGACCCGCCGTCAGCGGCCTCCGCGAGGAACACCTCCCCATTTTCGACACCGCCTTCCGCTCCGGCAGCGGCAGGCGCGTCCTCGGGCATGTCGCCCACATCGACATGATGGCCGCCGTGCAGCCTTTCCTTTCCGGAGGCATATCCAAGACCGTCAACATGCCTCGAGAGGCCACCATCAAGGATATCCGCGAGACCTACCTGTACGCATGGAAAAGAGGAATCAAGGGCGTGGCCATTTATCGCGACGGCTCCAAGCGCAGCGCCCCCGTGCGCACCACCAAGGAGGAAGCGGCCGGGGACAAGGAGAACAGCGTCCAGATGGTCACCGAACCTTACCGTCGTCACTTACCCGATACACGCACTTCCGTCACGCACAAGTTCACCATCGCCGGTTCCAAGGGCTACCTTACCGTCGGCCAGTTCGAGGACGGTTCCCCTGGCGAGGTTTTCATCCAAATGGCCAAGGCAGGCAGTACCATCAACGGGCTCATGGACACCATCGGGACGCTCCTCTCCCTCTGCCTCCAGTACGGCGTTCCCCTGGAGACGCTCGTAAAGAAGTTTTCCCATATCCGCTTCGAACCCGAAGGGATGACTCGCAACCAGGATATTCCCATGGCGAAAAGCGTCATGGACTACCTCGCCCGCTGGCTCGGGATGGAATACATTTCCGGCTACCGGGAAAAAATGTCCCCGGCCGTCCAGTTCGAGGACGGCCTCGAAGACAAGGCCCCGAACTCCGTCGCCATCGAGCGTGAGGACGATGGCGACGGGCGACAGCTATCCTCCGAACAAATGGAGCTGCTTGTGCAGTCGGAAGGCAACCTGACCTGCCCCGAATGCGGCAGCTCCAAGGTCAAAGTGACCGGAACCTGCGCCTGCTGTCTCAACTGCGGCACTTCGCTGGGCTGTAGTTGAAAGGACGACCCGCGAGCGGGTGCCGCCCGGCCGCCTCGGCGGAAGGGCGGCATCCGGCTTGTCGTTCTCCGGATTTTCTGCCCTTGCTTGCCCTCGCCGGGGTCTTTTGTAGTCTGTTTTCCATGTCCCGTCCGGTTGCCATCTTCACCCATCCGGCCTGTGAACTGCACGATACCGGCAGCAGCCATCCCGAGAGTCCGCTTCGGATCCCTGCCATCCGGGATGCCCTCGCCAAAGCGCCCTTTTCCTCCAGCCTTCACTTTCACGAGGCCACCCCGGCGAAGGCCAAATGGATCGAATGTATCCACACCCGCGAATACCGGGCCTTCATCGAAGAAACCTGCCTGAAAGGAAAGAGCACGGTCGACATGGGCGAAACCCTCGTCTGTCCGGAGTCCTATCGGGCCGCCCTCCTTGCCGCCGGAGCAGCCATGAATTGCGTCGATGCCGTTTTCCGGGAAGGATACCCCGCCGCTTTCAGCCTCTGTCGCCCGCCGGGACATCATGCCAGCGAGGAAAAGGCGATGGGGTTCTGCCTTTTCAACAACATCGCCATTGCCGCCCAGTATGCCGAGCGAACCTACGGACTCGACCGACTCTGTATCCTCGACTGGGACGTACATCATGGAAACGGCACGCAGCACCTCTTCTACAACAGTCCCACGGTGCTCTTCTGCAGTCTCCATCAACTCCCCCTCTATCCACATTCGGGGGAATTCCATGAAACGGGAACGGGAGCTGGCCACGGCCTGACCGTGAACTGCCCTTTTCCGAATGGGGCCACCCTCGATCACTACATGGATGCCCTCGAAAACGAACTCCTTCCCGCGCTGCGTTCCTTCCGGCCGCAGCTTTTCCTCCTTTCCGCAGGGTTTGACGCCCACCGGCTCGACCCTCTCGCCGATATCCGATTGGAAGGCGGTGATTACCTCCGCCTTACGCGCTGGCTGCGCAAACAGGCGGAATCCTTCGCAAACGGACGCATCGTTTCCATTCTCGAGGGCGGTTACCACCTGGACGCCATCGCCGAAAGCGCCACCGCCCACCTCGAAGGTCTTGTCGAAGATCGTTCGGAAAACCTTATGCTCGAGTAACGAAAAGTTTCCCGTCGTAGATCCAGCGGTCCTTTTTTCCCTCCTTTGTCTTGATGGGAACTTTTCGGAATTCGATGAGACGCTCTTCTCCCATCGGGACCTGATACGTCTCTGCACGCCAGTTTTTTGGTTCCGGAAGCGATTGCGCAGCTTCGCGCACGGTTCGCATGGAGGGAATGTAGCGGTTCTTCTTTTCGGCCATATTCGAGAGAAAAGTTGCCGCCGGTCCTTGTCGGCGGCAAGCCCCGCTTGCTCAGAAAACCCGCCCAAGGTGATCAAATACCCGCGCTCCCGGCGGCAGGGCCTCGCGGATATCGCCGGTCCGCCGTCCTGTTTCGTAGTCGAGCAACTGGCCCCCGCCTTCCCCGAGGTCCCGGTAAAACTCGACATGCCCGTCAAGGAAACCGATGTAGCCGCCTTCGGTTCCATAAAGGCCGGCACGCTGCCCGGCTCCCCCCTGCCAGACGCCTTCCCCGGTAAGACCGCGGGTCCAAACGACCGGGGTCGTCGAAGGAGAGGCTCCGGGACCAATGCCGCTGGCCACCGCGACGCCCACCGGCCACTCCTCAAAGCCTTCGATCGGGCCCCAGCCCATATCTTCCCCGCGCTCAATCAGCGCGGGTGGCGGAGACTCCGCGATCGCCGCCATGAGCGGATCCTCCGGGTAAATGTACAGGCCTCCTTCGCGAATACCCGTGGCCCCCGCAAGGCGGCTCATCCAACCGGAAAGATTGGCCGCCGTCAGCGGCCGCCCCGTCACGGTATGATAACTGGCAACCCCGAGGGCAAGCTGGCGTACTTTCTGGCCCGTAGCCATTCGCTGCGCTTTTTCCCGAACAACCCCCACCGCCGGCAGGAGAACGCTCATCAACAAGCCCATCACCCCCAGTACCATTAATAGTTCTACCAGACTGAATCCGCTCGTTCTTCTTTTCATGCCCTATACCCTCCCGCACGAACACCGGCCCCCGCAATGCCCCCGCCTACCTGAAAACAGGCAGGAGGCCGAAGCACGCATGTCGGGCGTCTCCCAATGAGTAAGGCCTTCAGGCCTTGTCCTGCCTCTCCGTCACCAGCGCATGGACGTACCATCCCGCCAAAACGTAGCATCCCGCCGTGAGGCGGATGATGATCCCCAACTTCATCGACCTAACCGGTCGATGCTACGGGGTAAGCCGTACCATCCGCCTCACGGC
>CAYFRH010000106.1:0-8908 GCA_964345345.1 uncultured Puniceicoccaceae bacterium
GCCGGCAGGTGCAGCAGGTCATGGCCTGGTTTCCCGATTTCCAGAACGGCGGGGGAAACATGCTGGGGGGCCCCCCCCTTTTTCCCGTCTTCGGCATGTCCACCTCCATGAAACTGGCCGTGGACGCCGGATGGGCCAAATTTCTGATCCCCCAACCCCCCCCCCATCGTTTTTTTTATTGAAATATGACCTACCATGGGGACCCCCACTTGTCCCCCCTCTTTCCGTACCACAACCTTCCCCGCCTGCACCGCATGGTGAAGGACGACATGCCGGAACCCTACCCGAGCCTGTGGTCCTGCTGGAAAGAAATCATCCCGACCATTCTCAAGCAAACCAAGGACCCCACTTACCACATAAAACGCAAACTCCCCGAGCCGAGGGAACGCCTCGACGAGGAAGGCTACCGTTCCGAGTCCGAGCCGAACATGGAGGGCTGGATCGAAATCTGCGCCGCCGCCGACCTCGGTCCTTCGGACGTCCTCCGCTTCGACCATGGGAAAAAGACTTTCGCCCTGTACCGCGACGCGGAAGGAATCCTCTATGCCACCGACGGCATCTGCACCCACGGCAACACCCACCTCGCGAACGGGCTCATCGTCGGGAAAACCATCGAATGCCCGAAGCACAACGGCCGCTTCAACCTCTGTGACGGCTCGCCCGCCCGCGCCCCCATCTGCCGCGCCCTCGCCACCTATCCCATTGAGGAAAGGGGCGGCCGCATCTGGATGAATGTGGAAAAGGCCGGCGGCGAAGGCGCCCGCCAGCAACAGACCTACACTTTCCGGGTCGTTTCGAACCGCAACGTCTCCACCTTCATCAAGCAACTCGTCCTCGAACCCACCGAGGCCACCGGCAAGATCCAGTTCACCGCCGGCGACTACATGCAGCTGGATATTCCGAATTACGAAACCATCCGCTTCCGTGAATTCGACATCCCCGAACCCTACGCCACCGTCTGGGAGCGGCAGCATGTCTTTGATCTGGTCGCCTCCAACCCGAAAGGCAGCCGCCGCAACAATTACTCCATCGCCAGCAACGGCAGCAGGGAACGGAGCCTCAAATTCAATGTCCGCATCGCGACCCCGCCTCCCGGACAGGATTGTCCGCCCGGCGTCGGTTCCAGTTACGTCTTCAACCTAAAAGAGGGTGATACGGTCACCGCGATCGGTCCCTTCGGCGATTTCCACATCAAGCCGACCCAGAAGGAAATGGTCTACATCGGCGGCGGCGCGGGGATGGCACCCCTGCGCGCTCACCTTTCCCACCTCTTCGAGACCGAAAAGACCGCCCGCAAGGTCAGCTACTGGTACGGGGCTCGCTCGAAGCAGGAAATCTACTACGAGGACTACTTCCGCGAACTGGAAAAGGAACATCCCAACTTTTCCTTCCACCTCGCCCTTTCCGATCCGCTTGAGGAAGACGCATGGACCGGCAAGACCGGCTTCATTCACGAGGTCGTGCTCGTGCATTATCTCGAGCAGCATCCTAATCCGCAGGCGGTCGAGTTTTACCTTTGCGGACCTCCGATGATGATCAAGGCCTGCACGAAAATGCTCAAGGACCTCGGGGTCCGCAACGAACAGATCGCCTTCGACGAATTTTGAGCACCGCCGTTCCCATGGCCCGTACCTACAACGATGGCAGCGGGGAGGCCCCAAAACTGCGCTGCTTCCTCAACACCGACAATCTCACCGCTCTTCCCGAGGATTCCCTCTGGCCCGGTCTTGCCGGCGCGGAAGCGCTGGAGAGACTGCGCAAGGACAGCTTCGAAGGCGTTCAGATCGGCGATCCGGAACAATTCCCGATCCCTGCCGGGAATTTTCCCTTCTGCGGGCTCGACCGGATCAACGCGCCGGACGAAGCGGAAGCAGTGTTCGCTCGCCACCGGCACCGCGGCGACGGTTGCCTCACCCTCCACGTCGGTTGGGGCTGGGAGGATGACGCCGAGGTCGACCTTCTCGTCGAAGCCGTCCTGACCGCTTCGGAAAAACACCGCTTACCGGCCTTTATTGAAACCCACCGTGCCACCATCACCCAGGACATGTGGCGGACGGTGCAACTGACCCGGCGGTTCCCCGAGATCCGCTTCAACGCCGATTTCAGCCACTACTACTGCGGTCAGGAAATGGCCTACGGCGATTTCGACGCCAAGCTCGACTTCCTCGACCCCGTCTTTGTCAGGACCGGTTTCATCCACGGCCGCATCGCAGCCCCCGGCTACATGCAGGCCCCTGTCGAGGAGGCCGCGTCGACCCCGCGAATGGCCCTCGGCGCCGACTACCTCGCCCACTTCAAGCGCATGTGGTCCCGCGGCATGGCCGGTTTCAAAGCCAACGCCGGCCCCGGCGACGTCCTTGTCTTCGCCCCCGAGCTCCTCCGGCCCGACATCTACTACGCCCGGGTCTTTCCCGGTGCCGACGGTCGCCTCCGCGAAGAATCCGACCGTTACCGTCAGGCTCTTCTCTATTGCCGCATCGCCCGGGAGCTCTTCCCCGTTGCCCGCTCCGACGCCTGAGGTCGCCCTCGACAGACCTCCGCGATGCTGCCGGCCCCGGCCCCATCGGCCTCCCGCTGTTTTCGCAGGATCTGTTCCCCGATGTGTCGCGTTCTCTTCATTTCCGGCTTTCTTTCTATGCGGGACACGGAATAACCTTATCGGGCGAGGTGTTTTTTCATCAGGCGCCGGGTGATGGACATGACGCCTTCGGGGTCTTCATTGTTATGGGCGTAGTAATAGACACAGAGATGGTCTGGGCGGTAGTTTGCCAGATAGGCATCAAAATTCCGCTCGTACTCCTCCATCGCTTCAGCGGGCATGAGCATGTTTTCGACGAGCGCGTAACTCTCTTTCCCAGCTGCTTTGCATTCCCCGGCAGTACGTTCCCAAACGGACTCGAGTCGATATTTATGCCATGCGGGTTCCTCGTGAAAAAACGACTGCCGGGCCAGGTTGCCGTCATAACCGTGGTGCGTTATCGCCGGTAGTCGGGCAAACGCAGAGGTCAGGCTTTCCGGAATCCCGGCCTCGTTCATGACCGCTTGGTGGATACCGGGCCGAACCGAAGCACAATGGTTGGTGAGGGTTTCGAAAAAGTCCTTCCAGCTGGCGTGATTGTCCGCCTCTGTGGGCCGGGCTCCGTAGCGTTCCTGCGTGGCCTGATGGTCGGAGGGTCCCTTCGTTCCTTTGGGCTCGTCCCAGATAATGCCATCGACCGGGTAATCGCTTAGGATCTGCCCGACGAAGCCACAGATCCACTCGACGAAGGCGGACGCATCCAGGCAACCCATGGGCATCCACCATCCCTCGTTGAATATAGCGTGTTCGGGATGCTGGCTTACCCAGATACTTGGCGTCAGTGGCGCTCCTGCGAAACGACCTCCGACGCGGCTGGGTATGACATGGACTTTCAATCCGGCTTCATGGGCGAGCTTGACCTGCAATTCGAAGGCCCTGCGTGCGTAAACGGCGTCGCTTTCCCCGAAGGTAATGGCGACCCCATCGAATCCCATGTCCCGCATGTCGGCGAAGTTTGCCTGTAATTGATGAGGAATGACGGTCCATAAGCCGTGTTCGAGAAAGTAGGCGGTAATCATGTGATATTTTTAATGATTCAACAAAATCCCAGGCAAAGCTATCCGGGGTGAAATTGCCACGTTTGTCGGACAACCGGTTTGTGAGATGGAATAAAGGCGGGCAGGACCATGTT
This sequence comes from uncultured Puniceicoccaceae bacterium, assembly GCA_964345345.1. GTDB lineage: Bacteria > Verrucomicrobiota > Verrucomicrobiia > Opitutales > Oceanipulchritudinaceae > Oceanipulchritudo. The sequence goes on from CAYFRH010000106.1 coordinate 3,711, forward strand.
GGTGGATGGCCGCCCGGCATTCAAATCGGTTGTCCGGAAATCCAGAGATTGGTCATTGCGAAAGAATTGTTTACTCACAGTCAATAGGGAGTGCCAACAGTACGAGAAACCCTATGAAGACGAAGAAAAAACCGCATCTTCTCATATTTAACCCGGACCAGTGGCGCGCTGACTTTGTCGGCCATCTGGGAAATCCCGCTGCCGTAACCCCGTATTTGGACAAATTCGTGGAAACGGAGGCAGTGTCTTTCCGGTATGCCTTTTGTCAGAATCCTGTCTGTACGCCAAGCCGCTGCAGTTTTATGACGGGGTGGTATCCTCACGTCCGCGGGCATCGCACGATGAATCACATGCTTCATCCGGAGCGAGGCGAACCTAATCTCCTGAAACTGCTGAAGAAGGAAGGATACTTCGTCTGGTGGGGTGGGAAGAACGATATCGTCCCGGCGCAGGACGGGCATGAGGACTACTGCGACGTTCATTTTGCAGCCTCCGCGGAGGATTTTGAAAGGTGGGGGATGAAACCTCTGGAGAATCCTCATAAGAATTCGAAGCAATGGCGAGGCGAGCCCGGGGACGACCGCTATTACAGTTTCATGAAGGGTCGTCTTAGTAAGGACGGATACAGGGAGTACAGCGACCGGGATTGGACGGCGTTTCATGGGGCACTTGATTTCATTCGCAGCTACGAGGGGGATCAACCGCTTTGCATTTTTCTGGCGCTGGAATTCCCGCATCCGCCCTATGGCGTGGAAGAGCCCTATTTTTCAATGATCGACCGCAGCAAGGTCCCGGAGCGTACTCGTCCGCCACTACACTGGGAAGGAAAACCATCGACCCTTCAAGGTATTGCGGAAAACCAGGGTCTGCAGAACTGGACGGAAGAACAATGGACCGAACTGCGCGCCTCCTACCTGGGTATGGTGGCGCGGGTGGATGATCAATTCAACCGCTTGCTGGAAGCCTTGCGCGAGCGGGACTTCTACGACGATACAGCCGTATTCCTGTTCAGCGACCACGGCGATTACACAGGGGACTTCGGAATTGTGGAGAAGACCCAGAACACCATGGAAGACAGTCTGACACGTGTTCCCTTCGCGTTAAAGCCGCCGAGGGATGTTCCGACCGTGCCTGGTATCCGCGATGCGCTCGTGGAACTGGTCGACTTTTCAGCGACCGTGTTTGAATTGGCCGGCATTACACCCGGCTATGACAGCTTCGGTAAGAGCCTGCTTCCGCTTGTGGCGGGGAGCACGGAAGAACACCGCGACGCGGTTTTCTGCGAAGGGGGGCGGCGATATGCCGAAACGCAGGCGACCGAGGGCGGGAGTTTGGTTCAGTCTCCGGATGACCCGAAACTCAAGGAGAACCTCTACTGGCCGCGAATCAGCTTGCAGTGCACCGACACAAGGCCATACCACGGCAAAGCGGCGATGTGCCGAACGAAGACCCACAAATATGTGAAGCGCCTCTACGAAGAGGACGAGCTTTACGACCTCGAAGCCGATCCACGGGAACAGAAAAACCGGATTGGCGATCCGGCCTACAGGGACGTTGTGCTTCAGTTGAAGGACCGGATGTTGCAGTGGTATCAGGAAACGGCAGATGTGGTACCGCGGGAAACCGACGAGCGGAATTTTCCGACATGGATCTGAGCGATCCGTGATGCAATGAGGCCTCAGTCCCAGCCACCAGTGAGCAGCTCGGCGCAAGCCACTTTTCTTCGAGGAGCCCGGGAAACCTTCTTCGGAAGGGTTGTCGACCAGCAGCGGATACGTCTGCATTTTGAGTCCCCATTAAAGCTACAGGAGCCGGTAACGCTGAGACTTCTCCGTTCTGAGTTTGGCCTCTACGAGTTCCCCTATCAAGGCGTTGATTCCTTCCTCGGAACACTGAGTCCCAAGCGGAGCAAGACATTCGAGGTTTCCGTGAAACCCGGGGATGGGGGACGTTTTGAATATGCCGATAACGCGGTCCGGCAGGATTTCACCTATGTTTACTGGGTCCAATCACCAAGCGGACATTGCATCGCTGGACCTTTGGCCCTGAAAGTACGGAATGCCGACCGCTGGTGGTCTCAGGCGAGAATCGAACAGACGATGGATCGGCTGAGCGAAACCTACCCGAAGTATGCCAAGAAGGTGCATTTCGGTCAGACTGTGCAGGGAAACCCCATCAACGGTCTGGTGGTTGGAAATCCAGAGAATTGTCTTGCCTTGGTCGGATACTCGCATGCCGGAGAGTCGGGCGCTGAACTCCAGCTCTACGCGATTGAGAAGATGCTCGAGGACCACCTCGCGTTTTTCAAAAAGGCCGGTATCCTCACGATCCCCGCTATTAATATCGATGCGCGTAACCGGCTCATCGAGGGTGTGCCCGGCTACCTGCGCAAAAACGGCCATGGGGTCGATTTGAACCGGAACTATCCTTCAGGTTGGGAGGAAGCTGACGATTCGTACGGAGTGCTCAGTTCCGATCCTTTTGCCGGAACCTATCGAGGTCCCGCCCCGGCCTCTGAGCCCGAAACGCAGGCGGTCATTGGGATGATAGAAAAATACCATCCCAAAGTCCTTTTCGACTACCACTGGATGGGAACGATTACGGGATGCTGGCTTCTCTCTTCCATGGAGGATGCTTCCATCGTGCCGGATCTTAAGCTCTATGCCGAATGCTTTTATGAAGGTTTCGAGCCGGAGGACAAGGATCCCCGATCGCAAACCCCTGCTTCGAGTATCGGTGGCGGGACGATCTACCGGTACTGCCTCTCGGAGCACAAAATCCCGGCCTTCCTGGTTGAGGGCGGCCGGCGCAACACCGTCCTGGAACGGACGCGGGAAGACATGTCCACAGTTGAGGACCTGCATCGTTATCAGGTCAGACATTTCCGCGCCGTGCGATCTCTTGTGGAGACGTTATGCAAGCAAGCGAATTAACCAGCCGATGAATCCACTCGGACAAGGGATCCAAACGCGCAAACAAGCTTAGAGCGAGAAAGTCGATTCTCGATTTCCTTCCGCTTCGGGATGAGGTGCTGGGCTCCCAATCGGATAACGGAAATCGCCGCAGCCATACTGGCAAAACGGATGGCCTCCGGCATTGGCAGCGACTCGGATAAATCCACCGCAAGGGCGCCATTGAAGGTGTCGCCCGCCGAAGTCGTGTCTACGACCCTGGCGGCGTTAAATGCCGGGAAATGAGTGCATGCTCCCTTTTCACACAACAATACGCCGTCTTTCCCGCGTGTCACAAGGACGCACCTTAGCCCATCCGCACAAGTTTCCTTGCGGCCTTTTCGCTGCTCACACGATCGCTCACGTCGATATGGGACAGCTGCCCCGCCTCCGATTGGTTGGGGGTGAAAACTGTAAGTTTTTCCAATAATCTCTCCGGAATCTCCTTTGCGGGCGCTGGATTCAGGATGATTTTGGCGTTCTTCTGATACGCAATCTCAACAACACGTCCGACTTTGTCGAGGGGAGTTTCCAGCTGTAACAGTACCACTGACGAGCTGTCGATTAGGGGAGCGGCTTTTTCAATGTCTTGGGGAGTGAGCTTTGCGTTGGCGCCGCTGGCAACACCGATGCTGTTTTCGCCGTTGTCGTCCACAAAAACGAGGGCCACTCCGGAAGGACCAGATTCTATCACCTTGATGTGCTCAGTTTCGATCCCTTCTTTCCGGAAACTCTCGATCGCCTGCCGTCCGAAAAGGTCGTCGCCTAATCATGCCAGGAATGTCATGGAACCACTGCAACGCGCCGCCGCGACTGCCTGGTTGGCCCCCTTTCCTCCGGCGGCCATGGAAAATCGGCCTCCGATCAAAGTCTCCCCCGGCCTTGGCATTGAGGGCAATTGGAGAACCCTATCGCTATTGGAACTTCCGACGACGATTACCTTGGCACTCTTCATGGTTGCTCCTTGGGTATTTAGATATAGCCTACAAAATTTGGAGCTCAAGCATGGATATTCTTAAATGCTCAACGCCTGAGCGTAAGCATTTTGTCAACAAGGCCGGATCCTCCGTTCCCAGCCGACTGACGGGCAGGTTTTGCTCGTATCCATGTTGGGTGATGGCAGGTAAACGGGCAACTTCGCCCGTGGGGCTTCTGGAATAGCCGCTTCCTGTACGATCCTCCGCGTGATTACGGGGTCGACATATAACGCTCTGCCGACCAGAATTAAACCGGTTTTGCTGAAAGAATCCTCGTCCTGCTGCAGACGGTGCCTACGCTTTTTTTTGTTGAGGTTAGCGGTTTTTATCAGCGAATCGAAAACTTTCAACTAATCAAGAAAAACTAAAATCACAAAAACCCACTAAATATATGAAAAACACTATTACTTATATCCTCTCGGCCCTCGCGCTGGTCTTTTTCGCGGGCTCCCTATCCGCTGAATGGACCCTGATTGAAGATTGGGAAGACGGCGACGCTGATGGCTGGTATTTTACACGTAATCAGAATCCGGAAGGCGACGGCGGACACCGCTTCTTTGAAGATCCCGCAGGCCAGTCTGGAACCGTTCACTACCTCGAGACCGACGGAATCGGCGAAAACTTCGCCAACCTCTTCGCTGCCACCAACCTACCACAGCCGATCGAAGTTGGGGAAGTCGCTACGATGTACTTCCGCTACTATCAAACCGGTCCCTTTAACGGCGTGCATATTGGTACTACAAATCAGACCGGTGATCCCGAGGTGAGTGAAGAAGAACTTTTCAATACACATACCTTCGGGTCTTACGAGGTACTTGTAAAAATGCACCAAGACGATGGATTTCAGGTGCGCGATGCAAGTGATTATAAATTCGTCGAGGACTTCACCGACATGGAGGAAAACGTCTGGTATGAATTCTGGATCGTTATCGACAATGGGGATGCGCAGGAATATAAGACCTACGTCCGCGGTGGGGAAATGTTCCCGGAACAAACCCTCCTCCAAGTCCCGGATTTGGACGCTGATGGTAATCCGACCGGCAACACCTTCGATACTGCCTTATTCCGGAATGCGCGTAATGAACCACAAACGGTGATTCTGCTCGGCGCCTTCGGCGGAAATCCGAGCGCCCCGGTTATTCCGGACCCCCATTATTTCGACGATTTCTACATGGACTTCACGGGCGAAAACCTTGAAGCTCCCGTCAGCTATGACAATGGGGGAGACACTTGGGGCGGCTACGATGTCAACGCAAATGGAGATGTGAAC
>CAYFRH010000107.1:0-1350 GCA_964345345.1 uncultured Puniceicoccaceae bacterium
CGCGGGGACAAGCCCCGGCCCTACAGAGGCACCGGCTACCTTCGAAAATTGCGGGGGCCCCGTCGCTGCTGAGGGGCAGGGTGGGCGCGGGGACAAGCCCCGGCCCTACAGAGGTATCGGCTACCTTCGAAAATTGCGGGGGCCCCGCCGCCGCTGAGGGGCAGTGGTAAGTGTAGGGCCCCGCCATGTGCGGGAGCCCCGCCGCCGCTGAGGGGCAGGGTGGGCGCGGGGACAAGCCCCGGCCCTACAGAGGCACCGGCTACCTTCGAAAATTGCGGGAGCCCCGGCCCTACAGAGGCACCGGCTACCTTCGAAAATTGCGGGAGCCCCGGCCCTACAAATGAACGGGGTTGGTGCGCGCCTGATCCTGTATTTTTACAACCTACTTGCAGCGTGGTCTCAGCCGTACAACGGGCCGTAGGTCTGGCAGGCGCGGAAGTCGGCTCCTTCCAGTTCGGAGGTCCCGAAGGAGCGCCATGCGCTTGGGCGGTAGATGCGCTCTTCGGCGATATTGTGCATGTACACGGGAATGCGCAGCATGGAGGCAAGGGTGATGAAGAGGTGACCGACATGGCCGTGGCAGAGGACACAGTGGTTGGCCCCCCAGTTGTTCATGACCTCGTAGGTGGAGCGGAAGGCTCCGGTGCCGGTCAGGGTAGGGGTGAACCATGTCGTGGGCCAGGTCGGATTAGTGCGCTGGTCGAGGGCGTTGTGCACATCCTCGGGCAACTCCACGGTGTAACCTTCGGCCAGCTGCAGAACGGGCCCGAGGCCGTCGACGAGGTTGATACGGCTCATAGTCGCCGGCATGCCGCCCTTGGTGGCAAAGCGGGTACTCATGCCGCCGCCGGGAAAATATTCGGTCATGGAAGGATGCCATGAGGTAGCCTTCAGGCAGGCGTCGACTTCGGCGTCACTGATTTCCCAGAACGGTTTCATGGCCGGCAGGCCGTCGATGGATTGTTGTCCGGTGCCGTCGAGAGCGGCCGGACCGGAGTTGATGAGGTGGAGTAGGCCGGCGGTGGCCGGTCCTTCCGCAGGTTTTCCGCTGGCTTCCTTCATGGACTCCGGACTCCAGTAGGTGCGCAGGTCGGCGAAGATTTGGGCGGAGTTGGTGAGGAGGTAGCCGAAGAGCATTGTGGCGCCGTTAAGAGCGTCGTTTTCGGTTGCGACGAGGTAGGGGCTGCGCCGCCCGTTCCAGTCGAAGGAGGAATTGAGAATGGCCTCAAGAAAGTCGCCGTTCGGAAAGTGGTCGGTCCACTGCCGCTGTCCCTGGAATCCTGCGACAAGCGCTCCGTGCCCCATAGCCTGCTCGCCGTATCCTTTCTCTGCCAGCTTCGGATTGCCGAC
>CAYFRH010000107.1:1450-8838 GCA_964345345.1 uncultured Puniceicoccaceae bacterium
CGTGCCCCATAGCCTGCTCGCCGTATCCTTTCTCTGCCAGCTTCGGATTGCCGACACTCCAATTCTTCATCAAGGTGTTCGCGGGAACGTTTCTTTGCTTCGGGGTTAAAATCCTTCCCTTCGGGGCAGTTTGCTTTTACCCATTCAAGGGCTCTTGTGTACTCTTCTTCGTCGAAGAGACCTTTTTGGATCCGGCCGATGATCTCGGACATGTCGATGTCCTCCACGCGCATTCCGAGCCACTTTTCCCAGAAATCTGCGTCGACCATGGAACCGGCAATGCCCATGGAAGTGCCGCCCATGGAAAGATAGGCTTTGTTGCGCATGACGGCCACGGCGAGGCCGGCACGGGCGAAATTGAGGATTTTTTCCGCAACGTCTTCCGGAATCTCCTTCGCGTCGGCGGGCTGGACATCCTTGCCGTAAATCCCGAAGGCGGGAAGGCCTTTCTGGGTATGTCCGGCAAGGACGGCGGCAAGGTAGACCGCTCCCGGACGCTCCGTCCCGTTGAAGCCCCAGATCGCCTTCGGGCGATGCGGATCCATGTCCATGGTTTCCGATCCGTAGCACCAGCAGGACGTCACCGTCAGGGAAACCCCGACATTCTGTTTCCGGAACTTATCGGCGCAGGCATTGGCCTCCGACACGCCACCGATGCAGGAATCGGATAGAACGCAGACGACCGGTTCCCCGTTCGGGTAACGGAGGTTCCGGCGAATCAGGTCGGCCACGCGTTGGGCCATTTGCATGGTAGTATCTTCGAGTGATTCACGGACTCCGCCCAGGCGGCCGTCGATGGTGGGGCGGATGCCGATTTTTGGCATGTTTATAAGGAGTGGATTTTGCATAAGAAAATTCTACCGGACAGAGGAGGATTTGGGAATGGCCAGAAATTGCTTATCCTGTAGATTTCTGACCTTATCCATGCATTCCCGTCCCCAGATTGAGCTTTCCCGGCAAGTGCGCGATTCGCGCTACTTTTCCTTTAACCGGGGTGGCCGTAAATCCGGGGTCGCGGTGAACCTTTTTTTTGGCGGTGTGGAGGAATGTAACCCGGAGTATGAAATCAAACGAACGGGATTTCCGGTCCATATTCTCGAATACGTCGAGGACGGGGAAGGATGGGTGATCCTCGACGGCGAGCAACATCCCCTGCGTACGGGATGCCTCTTTCTTTATGGCCCGGCCATTCCCTGCACAATCCTGAACACCGGTCGCCGTCCCATGAAGAAGTACTTCCTTTGCCTTCCTAATGGAAGAAACGGACTTGGCGGAGGCCTACGGACTCCATGCACCTCTGTATTTTGATTCGCTCTACCCCGAAGGCGTCCGGGAACTGCTCGCCATGGCCGTGGCCGAAGGAAGCAATGCCGAGGAAGGGGCTTGGCGGATCTGTTGCATGTACCTTGATATTCTTCTGAAAAAATGCGCCCGCAACCATCGTCGGGAGAAACGGGACAAGGAACGGGCATGGCATGTGTACCGGGAAATTCGCGACTTTATTGAGACCGGTTTTATTCAGTTGCGCGGAATGGGAGACATCGCGGCTGCCTTCGAACTCGATCCCTCCTACATTTCCCGTCTGTTCAAGCGTTACGGAGAGCTGCCGCCCTACCGCTTCCTTCTTAAGAAGAAACTCGATCACGCGCTTGATATCCTGCGGCGGGGTTCCCATTCGGTTAAGGAGGCGGCGGAACGCTCCGGTTTCGACGATCCGTATCAGTTCTCGCGTCTCTTCAAGAAATACAACGGCATCAGTCCCGGCAAGATTCGCGCCGTACGTCCGGGCTCTAATGGCAACCCTTCCCGGTGAAAATTGCTGTCTACGACGCTGAAACAGATTGCGCGGAGGAAGCGGGTGTTCCGGTCGGCGAACGTTTCCCAATTTGGCCGGAAGACGTATTTGCCTTGTGATTCGCTGGACCCTGAGCAACCGTTTTGGACATGGTAAGATTCCTTTTTACGATTCTGCGACTCCTGCTTGCGCTCGTTTCGGCCTCGGTTCTTTTCGTGATTCTGCTTGTCTTTCTCTTTATGGGCATCGGCTTGCTGCTTTCCCCGGAACCGGAGCAGCCGCAAAAGGACGACATCCTTGTTCTTGATCTCAATTTCAACCTTAGCGATCGACCGGAGGAAGCGAATCCTCAACGGATGGCCAAGGCCTTATTGGAGGGGGAGGTCCGCGAAGCCGTCACGCTGCTCGATTTGCAGAATAACCTCGAGGAAGCCGCCAAGGACGAGAATATCGCGGGGCTTCTGCTGCGGGGGAACCTGATACCGCAGGGTTATGGGAGTCGTTTGGCGGCCTTGCGCGAACTTCGTCAGACAATTCGCCGCTTCGCCGAGCAGAAGCCGGTCTGGGCCTACCTTGACGGGGAGAACCTGCGGGACCTCTATGTTAAATCCGCCGCTGATGAAGTGATTGTTAATCCGGAAGGATTCGTGGATTTCCGCGGATTGTCGGCGGAAAGCCTCTATCTTGGCGAGACCCTGAAAAAGGCCGGGGTGGGGGTACAGGCGGTCAAGCGTGAGGAATACAAATCCGCCGCCGATGCGCTCACGCGCTCCGGGATGTCGGCGAAGGAACGGGAACAGATAACGGCCTTTCTCAATGATCTCTGGTCTACCGTGGTCACGGATCTTGCCGAGGCCGCGGACACGGAAAGGGAAAAGCTCGACGAGGTGGCTTCGGAAAATCTCTTTCTTCTGGGAGAAGAGGTGGTCAAGGCCGGACTGGCCGATAAGGTGCTCCATGAGGAAGCTTTGATTGATTATCTTTCGGAAAAAGGGACCTACGATTCCGGAGATCAGAGCTTCGGACAATTTTCTTACTTCGCGTACGCCGGACTGAATTCTCCCTCCCCGTCGGATATTCTTCCGGGAGGAAGCAAAAACCAGATTGCCGTGGTGTATGCCGACGGACCCATCGTCGATGGGGAGGGCGAGGAATCCCAGGTGGGGTCTGCGGCTTTGATTCGTTCGCTTCGGGAAATGCGGAAAGAGGATACCTGCAAAGCGGTTGTGCTGCGCATCAACAGTCCTGGCGGAAGCGCAACGGCGGCCGAAAAAATCGCGCGCGAGGTCCGCCTGACCAACAAAGTAAAGCCGGTTGTCGTTTCCATGGGGGGAATCGCCGCCAGCGCGGGTTATATGATTGCCGCTCCCGGAGAGGAAATTTTCGCGCAACCATCCACTCTCACGGGATCGATCGGGGTTGTGGTCATGTTTCCGAATCTGCGGGATCTTGCCGAAAAGCTTGCCATCGGCATCGACGGTGTGGAGACCCATCCCTTTGCGGACACCTTCAGCCTCACGCGACCGAAAACGGAGCGGGAGATGGAAATGATCGGTGGTCTCGCCGATCACTTTTACGAGAGCTTTCTCCGAGTGGTGGCGGAGGGAAGGGAAATGGAACTCGAAGAAGTTCGGGGACTTGCCAAAGGACGCATCTGGTCGGGCGCGGCGGCCCTGCAAAACGGGCTGGTGGACCGGGAGGGCGGACTTCGGGAAGCAATGCGGCGCGCGGCCGACCTGGCGGGGATTGGGGACGATTACGAGGTCGTGGAACGTCCGCAACGGAGAACCCTCGAAGAAGTGATTTCGGACTTGTTCCTGCAGGCGCGGGGGGTCGTTCCCGTCAAGTCGGCCCGCGGGGATGTCTGGGCGCGGCTGGAGAGCAGCATGAAAAGCGAGTGGGAGCGTTTTCAGGCCCTGAATGATCCCTATGGAATCTACGCGATCATGCCCTACAGCCTGTACATCCGTTAATTCAAAAGGTATAAATTACAATCATGTCTCTAAGTGGAACGGAAATCACTCTTGCCGGAAATTGCGCCGCGACGCGCATTCCATCCGGTGAATCACTGGAACTCAAAAGCGGAGAGAACTACATCATCTCGCAGGCTCTCGGCGGGAGCGTCACGCTCCGGGACGGAGGCGGCCTTTACCGGGTTGGCCTTGAAAACGTGGAGGCCCTCGGGGAAGAGATCGCCGGTCGAGTCCGGGCCGAAGCTGGTTCGCAACCGGAGGACGTTCCTTTCAGCGAAGACCAGGTCTGGACCTCCCTGCGGCAATGCTTTGATCCGGAAATCCCGGTCAACATTGTCGACCTTGGCCTCATCTACGACCTGCAAGTCAAAGAACTCGCTGAGGCGAACTATCATGTGGATGTGAAAATGACGCTGACGGCGACCGGGTGCGGTATGGGACCAACAATCGCGGAGGACGCCCGCGAGAAGATCGAATCTCTGCCCGCAGTGACGACCGCGCAGGTGGACATTGTCTGGGATCCGCAGTGGACCCCGCACATGATCTCCGACGAAGGCCGGCGTATCCTCGGGCTGGACTGACAACGACGGGGAAGGGCGGTTCGGAGAAGTGGAGGCAAAGCAGGAGGAACCGTCTGTCCCGGAGCTTGTCGAACGCTTTCTGGCGTACCTTGCGGAGGAACGCCGCTATTCCCGCTACACGATCCGGAACTATCGTCAGGCCCTTCTTGACCTTGTCCGGGAAGAAGGCGGGGACCGTCATTCCCAGCTGTCGCGGGACCTGCGGACAATCGAAGCGCGGGACCTGCGCTCTTATATTGTGGAGGCTCAACGGGAAGGCATTTCGCGCCGTACGCTGCACTTGCGGCTGTCCGCAATCCGTTCCTTCTACCGCTACCTTCACCGGCTCGGCGAAGTCCCGAAGAATCCCGCTACCGGACTGGTTTTGCCGGCCTACCGGAAGCCGCTGCCGAAATTTTTCTCTGCCGCGCAGATGAAGACCTTTCTGGAGGCCCCCAGCCGACTGCTCGCGGAGGGAAGGATCGACGCCTTCACGGCCACCCGTGACGAAGTTGTTTTCGAACTCTTTTATGGTGCAGGGCTGCGCATTAGCGAGTTGACGGAAGCGCGTTGGAAGATGGTGGACCTTGAAAACCGGACTGTCCGGGTGGTCGGGAAAGGCCGGAAGGAGCGCATCTGCCCCATGGGAGAGACCGCCGCCGCGAAATTGACCCGCTTCCGGGAACAGCAGGCTGTGGCCGTAGGAGGCGAAAATTTCGTTATTCAAGACTCCTTCGGCAAGCCCCTGCCGGCCTATCGCATTCAGCGCGACATGAAAACCTATCTACGCGACAGCGGGCTTCCCGAAGATCTTACGCCGCACAAGATCCGGCATAGTTTCGCGACCCATCTCCTTAATGCGGGGGCCGACCTGCGGGCTGTGCAGAGCATGCTCGGACATGCCAGCTTATCGACAACGCAAATTTATACCCACGTCGGTCTCGACCGTCTCAAGGCTGCTCACAAACAAGCTCATCCCCGGGGATGAGCAACGACTTGGCAAAAACGCACGTCGCTACGGGAGGAACCGCGTGGTGTACCACTGGGGGGCATCGGCGGGATTCTGTTCAGTAATCCCGAGTTCGTGGAGACGACGGGCAAGTTGCACGAGTCGATCCGGATCGAGCTGCCCGGTATCGTCCCCGTCATCGGCCTTGCCGGTAACGAGGTCACGGCTGATCATCTCCCCCCGACTGAAGTTCATGAATTCCGATGTCATCCGTGAGTTGCGTTCGGCAATGAGGGCAAAGGCAGCTTTCGGATCGCCGTGGATAAAGTCCCTCCATCCCCGGACGGAGGCATGGACGAAGCGGCGAACAAGCTCAGGATTGTTTTTTGCGAAGCTGCGCAGGCAGTAGACGCCATGATAAGGATCAAAGCCGGATTCCCGAAGCGGTAATACCTTAGGCTCAACCCCTGCTTTGCGAATGTAGAAAGGCTCGTTCGTCAGCAGGCATTGCTGGATGAACGAGGGATCCTCGAGAAACCGTTCCATTCCGAAATCATGGGGAATGATATTCAGGGTAATCCCGTAGCGCGCCTCGACCCACCGGATCCAGCTCAACCCGGGGATAGCCATGACAGATTGTCCATCCAGCTCGGACAGGCTGTCGATGGGATTAGAGGCATGCAGCATGACGGATTGCGGGTCGTGTTGCAGCGTGGCCATGACCATGATGGCCGGAACCTCCCGTTCATTGAAACTGTAGACCGCGTCGGCGCGGTTCATGGCAAAGTGGGCGCGACCGCGGAGGATTTTCTGCACACTCATTGCATTCGGGCCGCCCGGGAGCAGCGTTACGTCCAATCCGGCTTCGCGATAGTAGCCCTTGGCAAGGGCCTGATAAAAGCCGCCGTGTTCAGGTTGCGGCATCCAGTCCGTCTGCAGGACCACCTTGGCCAGCTCGGGAGTCCCGGAAGAAGCCTCCGATGGGATGGAGGAGTCCCCGCAGCCAGCAAGCAGGCAAGACAGTGAGAGCAAGGCGCTCGGCAAAAAATATCGGAAAGATGTCATGCTGATTAAAAGCAGAAAAAGGCCGGCTGGCGTTGCGCCAACCGGCCCGATCAAGGGAAATCAGGGAGTGGACGTCAGCTTCGGCGGCTTTTGAGAGCGGAGCGAATCTGGTCAAGATAGGCTTGTACGCTTTCCTGATACTTCAGGCCTTGGGCTTCTTCCAGGAGCTGGGCGGCATTTTCCAGTTCATCACGCTGTACGCGCAGCTGGGCTTCGCCAACATATCCCCGGACCTGATCGTCAATATCATTCAAGTTCTGGGCGCGCTCAAAGTAGATGATCGCCTGCTGCTGGGCCCGGTTACGTTCGAGATCCTGCTGCTCGGAGGGAAGGTCTTCCGAAGGCGTAAAGTCGCTGTAATATCGGGCAAGGGTGAGAAGAGCCCGCGCGTTCATGGGATCCTTGCGCAGTAGATTCTCCAGATTCTCCGCCGCCTCTTCACCTTTGCCGAGGGAAATGTTGATTTCCGAGCGCAGGGAAAGCAGCTCGATCTCGTCTTCTTCGCTGAGGGATTCGGCAAACTGTTCTTCGATGGCATCAATGACCGTCAACGATTTATCGAAAGCGGCGAAATTGTTGAGCGTTTCCGCTGCGCCGATGAAGCGCTGAAGATTATTCTGAGCGGGATCGAGGTCGATGGCGTTGAGGTACACCTCCGTCGCCTCTTCGATCATTTCCTTATTTATGTAGACATCCCCGAGCAGCATCAGCGATTGCACATTGGCTTCACCCATGAACCGGACGATTTCAAGATTGCGGGTTGCCTTCTCGATTTCGTCGAGAGCAATGTAGCAATTGGACTGGGCCATCCAGAATTGGACATTATCGGGATTTTCCATGAGCAGTTCAGCAAAAATTTCCTTTGCCTCCTTGTACCGTTCCTGCTGGAGGAGCACGTTTCCGAGCAATTGCCGGAACTCCTTGATGTCAGGATTGATCATGAGGCTGTTTCGAAGGGAATTTTCGGAGGCTACTAGCTTTTCCTCCTCCATGAAAATGGCTCCGAGAAGGCCATAAGTCACTGCGTCTTTGTCCCCCAGCTCGAT
>CAYFRH010000108.1:0-8743 GCA_964345345.1 uncultured Puniceicoccaceae bacterium
AGCGCCGGCCAATGAGTGAGGCCTTCAGGCCTTGTCGTGCCTCTCCGCCACCAGCCCCGTGACGTAGCATCCCGCCGTGACGTAGTATCCCACCGTGACGTAGCATCCCGCCGTGAGGCGGATGACGATCCCGGACCTCATCAATTTAGCCGGTTGATGCTATGTGGTAAGCCGTATCATCCGCCTCACGGCGGGATGCTACGTTTCTATCATCGGGCCACGCGGACTCCTCGCAAAGCGTCTTCCAATGAGTGAGGCTTTTAGGCCTTGTCCTGCCTCTCGTCTACGATGACTTCTTGGCGGCCTTTTTCGCGGCCTTTTTTCGCGGGGGAAACTCGAACCCGATCTGGCCGTGTTGTTTAAGGAAAAGAAAGGCGTCGAAAAGGCGACCGGTACGCTTGGACTTGAAGCCCTTGATGAGGTTGGTTTTGCCCTCCTCGAGAAGCTTGGTGACCTCTTCCCGCGGGACGGTTTTCCCGAGCATGGTACGGGAGAGGCGGAAGTGATCGCCGGGTTCGTCCTGGAGGCTGCGTGAGCAGGCGTAGGCGTTGGGCGTTTCGTAGACGGTGGCTCCGGATTCCTTGAAAGTGCCGACGACCGGCAGTTCCTCGAGGTTAACCGATTCCCCGTTTTCGCGGTCGCGGTTGGATTCCCCAAAATCGAAGGTGACCTTATTCATGGGGTCAAGACGCAGCATGGCGGAGAAGGGCTTGCCGGCCTTGGAACGGAAGCCGTCGAGAGGACCGACGACGCGTTCCTGCACGAGGGTCTGTATTTCTTCTTCGGAGAGTTTCCGGTTGGAAATGGTCTTGTAGATGGTCAGTTCGCCGTCCTGTGATTTGTAGGAGCGCAGCATTTCCTTCATCGGTTTGTTGTCGGTGGGGGAAACAATGCTGCTCTCGGGGGCGGCGTCCTCGTCTTCCTCGAAATTCTTAACGCGGTCGACGATGAGCTTGGTTAGATCGGTGATGCCGCGCATGAATTCGCTGCGGGAGATGCGCCCGTTTTCCATGTCGCGGAGTTTCTTTTCCCATTCGCCAGTAAGATCGGGCCGGGTGAGGGCCTCGGCCTGGACGGCCTTGAGGAATTCGAAGAGGTTTTCGGCTTTGGCGGTGGGGAGGAGGTACCGCCCCTCGCGCTCAAGGTACTTTTCCTTGACGAGGTGGTCGATGATGCTGGCGCGGGTGGCAGGGGTTCCAAGGCCGGATTCCTTCATGGCCTCGGCGAGGTCCTCGTCCTCGACCAGTTTTCCGGCCCCTTCCATGGCGGAGAGGAGCGTGGCCTCGGTGAAACGCTGAGGGGGCTTGGTTGCTTCCTCCAGCATCTCGAAAGCGGCGGCTCGGGCCTTGTGGGCCTCGGGGTCGTCGAGCTGCAGGTCGCGGTTGGTGTTTTCGAGCCAGTCCGGATTTTTATCCGCATCGGAAAGCGGCGGCAGTTCGCTCTTCGCGGCGGCTTTGCCGTAGACCTCGAGGTAGCCCGGCTTAACGAGAACCTTTCCTTCGGTCTTGAAGGTGAAGGTTTTTACGGTGGTCAGGCGCGTTGTGACGTCGAATTCGGCGGGCGGGAAAAAGATGGCGACGAAGCGCTGGCAGACCATCTCATAAATGCGCGATTCCTCGGAGGTCAGTTTTTTCGGTTTTTCGCCGGTGGGAATGATGGCAAAGTGGTCGCTGACCTGCTTGTTGTTGAAGATGCGCTTATTGGGTTTGACCCAATCATTGGAGAGCACCTTTTGTGCGGAATCCGCAATGGGACCGTCGAGGTTGCCAAGAGTCTGCTTCACGGTTTCGAGGTAGTCCTCGGGAAGAGCGCGGCTGTCGGTCCGCGGGTAGGTAAGGAGCTTGTGCTTTTCGTAGAGGTTCTGGGCGATCTGCAATGTTCGGCCGGCCCCGTAGCCGTAGCGACCGTTGGCCTCGCGCTGCAGTGAAGTCAGGTCGTAGAGCCGTCCGCTGGATTGCTTGCTGCGCTTCTTCTCGTCCCTGACGGTGCCACCCGGCATATCGTTGAGCTGGGAAAGGATACCTTCAGCGACCTCGTTTTCCCAGAAGCGGTCGGGTTTGTCGTGAGGATCGGTCTTGTCGACCGGATTGGGGCGCTGAAGGACACCGACGTATTCCCCCTCGGCCAGATGGAAGGTTCCCTCTATCCGCCAGAAGGCCCGCGGTTCGAAGTTCCGGATGGTGAACTCCCGCTCGAGGACAACGGACAGGGTGGGGGTCTGTACACGCCCGACGGTGGCGACGCCCTTGCTGCGCCCGAACATGCGCTTGGTGAGGGCGCGGGTGCCGTTGATGCCGATGAGCCAGTCCGCTTCCGAGCGCGAACGGGCAGCATCCCGAAGGCCCTGCATGCGCTCCGGTTCCCAGAGCTTATCGAAGGCTTCCTTGATCGCTTTGGGCGTCATGGACTGCATCCAAACTCGCTCGAAGGGCTTTTTGCACTTCGCCAGCTCATAGATGTAGGTAAAAATCAACTCGCCTTCGCGGCCGGCATCACAGGCGTTGAGGATCTCGTCGACATCCTTGCGCTGCATCTGCTTTTTCAGCATTTGGAAGCGTTCCTTGCTCCGTTTTTCCGCGACGGCCTTGAGCTGGAAGGAATCGGGGATAATGGGCAAAGCAGCCAACCGCCAGAAGCCGTATTCCTTCTTGTCGATGTCTTCGGGCATGAAGAGTTCGACGAGGTGGCCGGCGGCGGCGGTGATCACGTAGTGGTCGTTCTCATACACATCGCCGTCCTTTTTGAAGCGCCCTATGGCGCCGGCGATGTCGCTGGCGACACTCGGTTTTTCGGCGATGATGAGTTTTTTGCTCATTGTAAGATGGGGAGTCAGGAACTGTAGCCGAGGGCGCCGAGGGTTTCGTCAAGCTGGCGAAGGAGCGTCTCCACGGTCTCGTCGGTTTCGTCGCCCATATTGGAGATGCGGAAGGTTGTGCCCTTGATCTTGCCGTAACCGCCGTCGATGGCGCAGTTGTAGTGGGATTTCAGGTGTTCGACGATGGCGGAAAGGTCCCATTCGTGGAGATTCTTCACGCAGGATAGGGTTTTGGAGGCGAAGGCGCGCGGGGGGAGGGTTTCGAGCCCGTGACGGTCGATCCATGCGTGCACCATGTCGTTGAGGCGGGCATGGCGTGCGTAGCGGGCCTCGACCCCCTCGGCGAAAATCTCCTCGAGCTTGGCGCGGAGTCCGAAAATGAGGGGAATGACCGGGGTGGAAGGCGTCATGCCCTTTTCGTGGTTTTTGCGGAATTCAAGGAAATCGAAATAGTAGCCGCGGTCGGCGAGTTTTTCCGCTCGTTCATGGGCGCGCTCGGAGACACTGAAGAGGGCAAGGCCCGGCGGCAGAGCGAGAGCCTTCTGGCTGCCGGTGAGGAGAACGTCGATGCCGAGTTCGTCTTTCCCGATTTTCACGGCGGAAAAGGAGCTGACGGAGTCGACGATGGAAATGACCTCCGGGAATTCCCGCACGACTTCCATAATCTCCGCGAGCGGGTTCATGGTGCCGGTGGAGGTCTCGTTATGGATAAAGGTAATGGTGTCGTAGGCGCCGGTGGCGAGTTCGCGGCGGACATCCTCGGGATCAATGGGAGTGCCCCAGTCGTACTTGAGGGCGTGGGCGTCCTTACCACAGCGCTTGGCAACATCGAACCACTTGTCGGAGAAGGCGCCGGAGCAGACGTTCAGGACTTTTTTTTCGGTGAGATTGCGGAGGGCACCCTCCATTACTCCCCATGCGGAGCTGGTGGAAAGGTAAACGGGATCCTCGGTGTAGAAAAGTTGCTGCAGGTGCGGTTGCACGGACTGATACAGCTCGACGAAGTCGGGGCTGCGGTGGCCAAAGACAGGCGTGGTCATGGCTTTGTAGACCGAGGAGGAAACCTCTACGGGACCGGGAATGAAGAGTTTATATGACATGAATCGGTGGATGGGTTCCGGCTGCGGGCACTCGTTGCCGCAGGCTCAGGTTGCCTGTGTAAAGGGGGCGCTGTCTGGACCGTCAAGGAACTTTCCCGCCCAATTTCGGGGAAGGCGGTGGTGAAGGGGGCTCGTTTAGGGTTGCTCCGCCGGCGGCTATTGCGCCAAGCATAGCAGCATGGCAAAGGACTGGCTGGAAGGGGTCGGGGAGTCTTACGACGCGGTGGTAATCGGCAGCGGCCTCGGTGGGTTGACCAGCGCGAACATCCTCGCCCGGGCGGGCAATCGCGTCCTCCTTCTGGAACACCATTATCAGTTCGGCGGGTTGGCGACCTGGTTTAAGCGTCCGGGCGGCCATGTCTTCGATATTTCCCTGCATGGCTTTCCGCACGGCATGATCAAGTCCTGCCGGAAGTATTGGACGCGCGAAATCGCGGATTCCATCGAGCGATTGGAAGATATCCGCTTTATGAATCCGCAGATGAACCTGCAGACCTCTTTCGACAAAGAGAACTTCACGCGGCTGTTAGTGGAGAAATTCGGCCTTGCGCGCGAGACGGTGGAAGCCTTTTTCAGCCGACTCGCGGAGATGAATTTTTACGATCGGGACCGGCGGACAACGGGTGAGCTTTTCGAAGAGTTTTTTCCGGGGCGTAACGACGTACACCGCCTGCTCATGGAGCCCATTGCCTATGCGAACGGCTCCTCGCTGGAGGATCCGGCGATCGCCTACGGGATCGTCTTCTCCAACTTCATGAGCAAGGGCGTCTACCTGTATAAGGGCGGTACGGATACCCTTATCGGCAAAATGAGAAAAGAGCTGGAGCGAAACGGGGCGGAACTGCGCAAGTGTGCGCTGGTCAAGGAGATCGTGGTCGAGCGTGATGCTTCCGGACAACCGCGGGTCGCGGGCGTGGTCGCGCAAAGCCGCAACAGCGGGGAGGAATTTCCGCCGCGGATGATCCGCAGCCGGGCGGTGATTTCCAATGCGAACCTGAAAACCACGGTGATGCAACTTCTTCCCGAGGGCAGCCTTCCCGCCGATTTCCGGAGCGAGTGCGAGGAAGTGCGCGTAAACACCAGTTCCTGCCAAGTCTACATGGGGATTCGAAAAGGCGAATCCATCCCCCATGTCGGCGACCTCATTTTCAGCTCGGAGGCACCGGAGTTTTCGACAGAGGAACTGCTCCGCCGCCGCGGGTGCAGCCGGACCTTTTCTTTTTACTATCCGGACACACGACCTCACACCCGCGTGCCCCGCTATGCCGTCGTGGCTTCCCTGAACGCCCGTTGGGAGGACTGGGCGGATCTCGACGAGGAAACCTACGAGGCGGAAAAAGAGGCGCTGGCAGAAGACTGCGTGCAGGCTCTTGAGAAGATCCTGCCAGGCGTACGGGAAAAGATCGACCACCTTGAGGCCGCAACGCCGCGCACCGTACAGTATTTCACCCGACACTACGGCGGAACCTCCTTCGGGACGAAATTCGAGGGACTGGCGGTTTCACGACGGCTTCCGGAGGTCATCAGCGGAATGTACCACGCCGGTTCCGTGGGCATCATCATGTCCGGCTGGCTGGGTACGATGAACTACGGTGTGATCGTGGCCAACAACGTTGACAAGTTTCTCAAGGAGCGGGAAAAGCCCGCCGAAGTTCCGACGTATGATTGATATCGAACAAGCCATTCCGCACCGCCCGCCGTTCCTTTTCATCGACCGCATGGTGGAGATTACGGAGGAGGGCGCGGTGGCGGAGCGCGCGATCCGGGCGGAGGAGCCGCATTTCGAGGGCCATTATCCCGGCAACCCTCTCATGCCGGGGGTGCTGCTGTGCGAAGCCACCTTTCAGACGGCGGCGGTGTACCTTGTGGAGCGGATGACATCCGCCGGTGAAGGCGGGTCCGGGAAGACACCCGTGCTGGCGCGCATCGAGCAGGCGAAATTCAAGCAGATGGTCCGACCGGGCGACATGATCCGCATCGAGGTGAAATTCCGCGAGACGATGGGCCGCTTTCATTTTCTGGAGGGAAAGGTGCTGGTCGGCGGCAAAGCGGCGGTGACCTTGTCCTTCGCCCTTGCTCTCTTGTGACGGAGCCTTTGGCCTGAGCAGCGACGATGGATTTCCTGCGTTTGGAAAAGAAGACCTTCCTTGTCAGCGGGCTTGGCAACCGGCGCAGTGTGGCGCACGCGGTCGGGCGCACGCTGGAGGAAGCCGGGGCGAAAGTGATTTACTGCGTGCGCAATGAAAAGCGCGCGGATGAAATGACGCGCCTTCTCGACGGGCGGCCGTTCGTCTGTTGCGACGTGGAAGAGGAGGCGGACCTGCGCGCGCTACCGGAAAAGGTGCGGGGCCACACCGGGCAGCTGGACGGCTTTGTCCATTCCATTGCCTTCGCCAACTACAGCGAGGGCTTTGTGCCCTTTCATGAGACGAAGCGGGAGGATTTCCTGCAGGCGACGCAGGTAAGCGCCTTTTCGCTGGTGGAATTCGCGCGCGAGCTGAAGCCGATGTTCACGAACGAGGCCTCGGTGGTGGCGCTGGGAATTTCCTCTTACGTAACCGCCGCCACCTACGGTTACATGTCGCCTATCAAGAGCATGCTGGACGGGTGTGTGCGCTACCTTGCGAAGTCGTTCAGTGCCGATGGCGAAGTTCGCTTCAATGCCGTCAACGCCGGCCCTCTGCGCACGAAATCCTCCGCCGGCATTCCCGGTTACCTCGACAATTACCTGTACGCGGAGCAGCTTACTTACCGGAAGCGCGCGCTGACCACCCAGGAGGTGGCGGATGCGGTCGTCTGGTTGTTGAGCCCGCGCAGCTCGGGCATCAATGCGCAGGGAATCGTCGTCAACGCCGGTATGGACTCGAATTATTTTGATGAGACGGTGGTGGAACGGGTGAACCGGCCTGCCTCCGGCAAGGAAGCGTCCGCGGAATGAAGTTCTCGAAGGTCTGTATCAGCGCCACGGCGGTTGACGATCCACCCGAGGAAGTGACCTCGGCGGAAATCGAGGAGCGGCTCCGGCCGGTCTACGAAAAGCTGGGCCTGCCGGAAGGCCGCCTTGAGCTGATGACGGGCATCCAGCGGAGGCGCTTTTACCACAAGGGCACATTGCCCTCGGAAGCGGCCGCGCGGGCGGCCAAAGGCGTGCTGGAGAATGCGCCTGTCGGGCGAGGCGAGATCGACGCCGTTGTCCACTGCGCGGTTTGCCGTGACCGTCTCGAACCGGCGACGGCGGCCTATGTGCACGGGATGCTGGGCCTGCCGCCCTCCTGCCAGATCCTCGACCTTTCCAATGCCTGTCTCGGCTTCGTCAACGGGATGGTCTTCGCTGCCGGGCTGCTCGAAAGCGGCCAGGCGCGGCATGTCCTTCTCGTCGCGGGGGAAAACGGCCGGCCGCTGCTGGAGAACACCGTCGCCACCCTGCTGCGCGGGGAGCTGACGCGAAAGTCGATCAAGCCGTACTTCGCCAACCTGACCATCGGGGCGGGGGCGGCGGCGATGCTGCTCTCGCGCGAGGACGCCGTACCGGCGAAAGCGGCGGGCCTGCGCCTGCTGGGCGGGGTCGCGCGCACGGACTCGGAATCGAACCGGCTTTGCCAGGGCGACAGCGTGGACGGCGGCGGGCAGGAGATGCTGACCGATGCGGGCGCGCTCCTCGAGGCGGGGATCTCGCTCGCGCAGTCAGCCTTCGCGGAATTTCTCCGCGAGGTGCAGTGGAAAACAAGCTCGCCCGACTGTCTTGTCTGTCACCAGGTCGGGCGCACCCACCAACGTAAGATGCTCGAGGCCCTCGGGCTCGATCCGGCACGCGACTTCGTGACCTTTCCCGACCACGGCAACATGGGGTCCGTTTCCCTGCCGTACACCCTCCACCGCGCCCTCGGGGCCGGGAGGATCGGTCCCGGACAGCGGGCGGCCCTGCTGGGAATCGGCAGCGGGCTGAGTACGGTCATGCTCGGAGTGGAAAGGGCAGGGCCGGGCGCGTAATGGAATCGCCACTACCGCCGCGGCTGCAGGTTTTGTATCCGTTTGTTCCCCGCATAACGGAGGTGGAGGGGAACCGCCTTTCCCGCGTCGACGAGGGCAAAGGCGAGGCCGTCGTCATGCTGCACGGCAACCCGACATGGTCGTTCTTTTACCGGGAGTTGGTGCTGGCTCTACGCGGGGAGTACCATTGCCTCGCGCCGGACCACCTCGGCTGCGGGCTTTCCGAAAAGCCGCCCTCCGCCGACTACACCCTCGCCGGGCATATCCGCCGCACGGTGGCCGTGCTCGAAGCGGCGGAGGTGAACAACTTCCACCTCATCGCGCATGACTGGGGCGGGGCCATCGGCTTCGGGGTGGCCCGTGAACTCGGGGAGCGCGTGCGTTCCATGACCGTGCTCAACACCGCCGCCTTTCCCTATCCGCGCCTGCCCTTCCGCATTGCCATCTGCCGCTGTCCCCTTCTGGGAACCCTCCTCGTGCGGGGGTTTAACGGCTTTGTCGAGGCGGCCACGCGCATGACCACGGTTCAGCCATTGCCGCCCGCCGTTGCCGACGGCTACCGTTTTCCCTATCCGGACTGGAAGAGCCGCGTCGCCGTCGACGCTTTTGTGAAGGACATTCCCATGCGCTCCCGCCACCGCAGCTGGGCGACTTTGCGCAAAATCGAGGAATCCCTCGCCGGGTGGTCGGACCGTCCTTTGCAGATCCTCTGGGGCAGGCAGGATTGGTGCTTTCACGACGGCATCCTCGCGGAATGGAAGCGCCGCCTCCCCAACGCCAAGGTGCACGAATTCCCGGACGCCGGGCATTACCTTCTCGAGGATGCCGGGGAGGCCGT
>CAYFRH010000109.1:0-8739 GCA_964345345.1 uncultured Puniceicoccaceae bacterium
GGCGAGCAAGTGCGCCCGGGCGGCGTTTTCGACGCGGGTAATGTCGACGCGGTTGTGCCCGTCGCCGACGATGCGGAGGCGACCGGCCCCGCTGCGCGCGATCACTTTCGGGAGCAAATGGGGATCGCCCTTTCCCCAGATGAGGTGAGGGCGCAGGGCGATGACGCGGCCGTCCTTCCTGCGGCCCCATGCCAGCACCTCCGCCTCCGCGCGCGCCTTCGTCTCGGGATATGAACAGAGCCAGTTGCGACCGTAGGGCAGGCGCTCGTCCGCACCCCGGAAAGCCTCGCCGGTAAAGACCACGCTCGGGGTGCTGCAGTAGACAAGGTCGCGGATTCCAAGTTCCTCCATGACCGCGAGCACTTCGCGCGTCCCCTCGACATTAATGGATTCAAAATCGCTTCGCCGTCCCCAGACCCCGGCGAGGGCGGCGACGTGCAGGACGGCCCCGCAGCCCTCCATGGCGCGGCGGAGGGAGGGACGCTCCCGTAGCGATCCTGTCACGACATCGTAACCATCCTCTACGAGATCCGGCGCCGCGCTGCGCTGAAAGGCGACCGGACGATAACCCGCGCCGCGGAGTTCCCGAAGAATATATCGGCCGAGAAAACCGCCCCCGCCGGTGACCAGAACTTTCATGTTCCGCCGTGCCTCCGCGCAAGTTCCGTTCGGTTGATCTTCGCGTTATGGCGGACGTCGACGGGAAATTTCCGATCAAAAAAGAACCGCCGGATTCCGCGCGTGATGTCGTGATTTTCCGCGACACGAAGAAGATCACCTTCCCCGGGCGCCCTCCCCTTCTCCGGTTCGATGACCATCGCCGGCACTTGTTTCGCCGGGTCTCCCAGCCCAATGAGGGCCGACCGTGCCACGCCGGGAACGTTATTGAAAATCCCCTCGCAACAATCTGGGAAAAGTTCCCCTTCCGCCGTGCGTATCCGCTCCGCGACGCGCCCGCAGAACCAGATGCGTCCCTCTTCATCAAGATAACCGGCGTCCCCCATGCGGTGCCAGAGGCGGCCGTCGGGGTCGCGCGTCTTCGCCCGCGCAGTGGCTTCGGGTAGACCGTCGTAGCCGCGGGTGACGCTCGGCCCGGTGACGACAATCTCCCCGATTGCTCTCGGCGGCAGGGTTTCCTCGGCGGAAAACTGCTCGCGGACGGCCTCTGTGATGGGCAGGATCACCACCTCAACCCCGGCAACGGGACGTCCGACGCAGGTACCCGCGCCTTTTTCCGTGACCGAAGCCGTCTCTTCGAGCACTTCCGCTCCCTTGATGGCGGACACGGGCAGGCATTCGGTGGCGCCATAGGGCGACCATGCTTTTGCATCCGGGAAAACCTCGCGCAGCAGGGCGAAAAGGGATGGCGGAACCGGAGCGCCGGCAAGGAGGAGACGCCGTACGCCGGGAAAGGAAAGATTCCGCTCCTTCGCGTAGGCGGCGATCTTTCGCCAGAGGACGGGTGCGCCAAAGCTGGTCGTGACCCCACAGCGCTCGATCGCCTCAAGAATTTTCGGCGGTTGCACCGTCGCCGGCTTGCTGGGGTTGATCTCCGGAACCACCGTCGTCGTACCTAGAGCGGGATTGAAAAGCGCGAACACCGGCAACATGGGCAGGTCCACCTCACCGGGTTGCACCTGAAAGGTTTCCCGCAACAGGTTCACCTGCGCCTCGAACTGGCCGTGTTCATAGGAAACGCCCTTCGGCGGTCCGGTGGAGCCGGACGTAAAAAGAATCGCGGCTGGATCCTCCGCTTTGCGGAAAATAAACTCCTCCAAGCCGCCCTCTTCTTTGCCAATGCACCCGGCAAAAGCGCTACCGACCTGAATCCGGTAGCGGATAGTAGCGAAAGGACGCGGAAAGAGACGGCTTACAATATGGGCCAGCGGAATGCCCACCATGGATTCCGGGCGTGAGCGACGCACACAGTTGAGGAACGAACGCGGGCCCATGCCGGGATCGATCAGGACCGGAACGGCCCCAATCAGGAAAAGAGCGAAGCAGCACCGGAGAAGATCCGTTCCGGGGCGCACCATCAGCAGGACCCGTTGTTCCGGTCCAATGCCCCGGGCACGGAAATAAACCGCCGTCTGCCGCGTTTCCTCATACAGACGGGCAAAGGTCAGCCTTTCATATCGGAGATGGCCGCTCTTCCGGAGCGGCGCGTGAACCGCCGCCATCTCCGGATGCGCTTCTGCCTGCTTGGCAAGGTGTCGCGCCACATTGGCCGATTCACTGTTCATCTCATGACGGTTCGCCGGAAAGGCGTTGGTCCCATTCCAGTGCGAGCCGTTGGGCCGTTTCCACTTCTTCCGCGAGGAAGGTAACATGTCCCATCTTCCGTCCCGGACGCGCTTCCCCTTTGTCGTACAGGTGCAGCTTCGCGCGAGGCTCCGCCAGGAGTTCCGCAAGCACCTCCGGAGGAGCCGCCGCCGCCGCGCCGATCAGGTTCAACATGCAGGCCGGCGTATGCTGATGGGTCGCTCCAGGCGCGAGGCCGCAGACCAGCCGGATGTGCTGCTCAAACTGGCTCGTGAAATGCCCGTCGATGGTGAGGTGTCCGGAATTGTGCGGCCGCGGGGCCATTTCGTTCACCAGCCAGCCTTCGTGAGTGAGGAACAACTCCACCGCGACAAGGCCGACGAGGTCCAGTTGGTCGGCGATCGCCGTCGCCAATGCGCCGGCTTCCTTTTCCAGTTTCGGATTGAGGCCGGCGGGACTGGTTGAGGTATGCAGAATGTGGTGGCGGTGGGTGTTGTGCAGAGGCGGAAAGGCGCAGCCTTGACCGCGCGCGTTGCGTCCGCAAATCACCGAATACTCCCCGACAAAGTCGACCCAGCCCTCGAGCACCGCCCGTTGCCCCGCGAGGGCCGCCCATGCATCGTCAAGGTCACCCTCCCCTTCAAGTCGTTGCTGGCCCTTGCCGTCGTACCCGAAGTCCGCTGTTTTCAACACGCAGGGAAAGCCAATGCGTGCCGCCGCTTCGCGCAGCTCGGCAAGGCTCCTGACCAAGGCGTTGGGCGCGCCGGGAAAGCCGTTTTCGGCAAGAAAGGCTTTTTCGCGCGCCCGGTTCTGGCAGATTTCCAGCGCCCTTCTTCCCGGGCGAACCGGGACTTTCCCTTCGAGGGCATCGAGCGTCGCGGCGGGAATGTTTTCAAACTCCAGCGTGGCCACATCCACTTTTTCCGCGAAACGCTCAAGGGCCTCCGCATCGTCGTACGGCGCAACAATGTGGTCCTCGGCGATCGTTCCCGCTGAACAGGGAGATTTGGGCTCCAGAACGGCAAAACGGTAGCCCATTTGCCGACCGGCCAACAAGGACATGCGCCCGAGCTGGCCGCCGCCCAGCATGCCGATCGTCGTTCCGGGAAGATGGGGATCGCTCATGACGCGGGAAATTCCATCTCCTCCACTTTCGCCCGCAGGCGGTCGCGGTACTCCTCCAGCCGCTCCGAGAGGTCAGGATCCTGCAGGGCGAGGATGGAGGCCGCTGAAAGGCCCGCGTTCCGCGCCCCCGCCTCGCCGATGGCCATAGTCGGCACGGGAATTCCCGCCGGCATCTGCACAATGGAGAGAAGCGAATCCATTCCGCTAAGGGCACGGCTTTTCACCGGCACACCAAGAACCGGCAAGGTCGTCAGCGAAGCCGTCATCCCGGGCAGGTGCGCCGCCCCACCGGCCCCGGCGATGACCACTTTAAGTCCCCGGTCCACCGCAGATTGGGCGTACTCCACCATTCTGAGGGGGGTGCGGTGGGCGCTGACGACGGCCTTTTCGTAGCCAATGCCGAGTTCGTCGAGGACCTCCGCTGTCGCTTGCATGGTCTCCCAGTCGGAAACGCTCCCCATGATGATCCCGACTTGGACAGGCGTGCTTTCATTCATGGCCCCGCACTATGCTTGCCCGGCTTGGCGGAGCAATCCCCTTCTGTCCGCGCTCAGGCCATGGCCAGCAGGATTACCCCGGCCACACTGACAAGGGCACCAATGATGCCTCGCGCCGAGGGCTTGTCCCCCTCGAGAAAATAACTCATCGGCATCACCGCGAGCGGCGTCATGGCCACGATCGGCTGGACGATCGCGCTCGGGGTCGTCGCCAGCGCCCACTGGAAGCAGATGATGCCGAAAATCGGCCCGGAAGCGGCATTGAGAAGGACGTACTTCGCCTTCGCGGCCATGCCGTCCTTCGTGTAGGGATCACGTGGATACGTTTTCCATGGCCGGTAGGCGAGACTGAATCCATAGAAGACGGCAACGATAAGCAAGCCACCGAGCAAACGCTGGTAGCCGGTGGTCGCTCCCATGAGAATGCTGTCGCCGATTTCCTGCGCATTTCCCCAGTTCCCGGAAAGGGCCGCCTCCGCGTAGGCTTTCCGGCTCAGGACCGCGCCCATCCCCTGCCCAAGGGCGGCAAGGACGCCAAAGGCAATACCGGCGAGAAAGGCCGGCAAGGTTCCGGCAGGAATCGATTTCGGAGCAAGGGCGATGACGATGCCAACGAGGATGATCGTGACCGCCAGCACCTGGGAGCCGCTCAGGGCCGTTCCCAGCCACCACCATTCGGCGAGGCCGGCCACCGGGGCGGCGAGGCATTGCGCCATGAGCAGCGTCAGCCGCGAGCCAAGGCGCGGCAGGGCGTAGAAGACCCCGATATCCCCAAGACCAAACCCAACGGCACCACTGAGAAAGAAAAACAGAAGCCCGCCTCCGCCAAGGCCCTGCCCGAAGAGATGGGCGAGGCTGCCCAGAGCTACCACTGCCACAAGAAGGCGGACAAGATTGGCAAGGTTTTCCCCGAGTTGGCTGACAGACCGTTTCGCCGCGATGACGCAGTAACTCCAGAGAATTACGGTAAGAAAGGCGGGCCCCATTGTCCGTGGTATCCCGTCTTAGAGGCTTTGCCAGGGAAAAGCCGCCAAGGCCTTTGTTTCGCCGCGGACGCAGTGGGTCCAGACCGTTTCCGCCATCGAAAGTTCACAACTTCGCAAACAGCATTCGCCGCCTTCATCCAGCTCCCAGACGATTACCCCGCCGTATCGATAACTTATGGTCCCCACGCCGGGAACGCTGAGGAAGACTTCCGGATAATCCGCTTCCTCTGCGGCCGCCGCTTCGGCGAGGATCTCCGCTCGTTGGTGTTCGTCGGGGTCCACGACCGTCACACCCCGCAAATCCGTGCTGTAGGATTTCATCTTGCGCTGATTATTCCAATGCATGCCCTTCCCAGCGAGCATAAAGGGAGAGCGGGAGGGTTCGTTCGCTGCTCTGCTCGCGCAGTCCAAGTTCGCCGAATTGAAGTCGGCCTCCCCGCAGGTGATCCTGCAGAAGATTGCGCAGCATGAGGCTCGAGGCCTCAAGGTTGTAGAGGGTCAGGACGAGAAGGCCTCTCGCGGAAAGGAGGCGGACAAGGTTTTCCAGAAGCAATCCTATCTGATTTTCGACTTTCCAGATTTCCCCTTTCGGCCCGCGTCCGAAACTGGGCGGATCGAGCAAAATAGCATCGTAGTGGCGATTGCGCCGGATTTCGCGAGCCCCGAATTTAAAAGCATCATCAAGAATCCAGCGGATCGGCGCTTCCCCGAGGCCACTCAGCTTCTGGTTGTGACGCGCCCAGGCAAGGGCCGGTTTGGAGGCATCGACATGAGTCACTTCCGCTCCCGCCGCCGCCGCAACAAGGCTCGCTGCTCCCGTGTAGCCGAACAGGTTTAACACCCGCGGCCTTTTTTGTTTCCGCAGGCGTTCCTTCAGCCAATGCCAATGGGGTTCCTGTTCGGGAAAAATGCCCACGTGCTTGGAGCGGTCCGTCAGGCGTGCCTCAAAGCGAAGTCCGCCGTAGGTGAGAATCCATTGCCGCTCTGCTTCCCCCTCGCCGCGCATACGCCATTTTCCCCCGGCGTCCTTACTTTCCGCTACGGCCCGCCGCCATTCCGCACTTTCCCGGCCCGGCCGCCACCATGCTTTCGGCTCTCCGCGAATCAGCACGGTCGAGCCGAATTGCTCCAGCTTGCGCTGCCCGCCGCTGTCGAGGAGGGCGTAATCCGGCCAGTCCGGGCTCAGAATCTCCGGCCCCGCGATTTCCATTTCAACGTCGCCGAATCTCAATCGAGGATACGGGCTTCTTCAATCACCACCGGTTCGAGCGGAACGTTGGACATTCCTTTCTCCGTTCCTGTCTCGAGGAGGGCGATGGAATCCACGATATTCATTCCCTCGTAGACCCGACCGAAAACGGCATAACCACCCGTCTCCCCGTCCCCGTTAAAGGCAGGGTTATCGACGAGGTTGATGAAGAATTGAGAGGTGCCCGAGTCCATATCCCGGGTCCGTGCCATTCCGACAGTGCCCCGAAGGTTGCGCAATCCGTTGCCGGCCTCGTTGGGAATGGGCGAGCGGGTCTCTTTGCGCTCCATATCGACGGTAAAACCTCCGCCTTGAATAACCAGTCCCTTCTCCACGCGATGGAATACTGTGCCATCGTAAAAGTCGTTCCGGACGTATTGAAGGAAGTTTTGCACCGAGCGGGGAGCCTCCCCCTCAAACAATTCAAAGACAATCCGACCCTTGTTCGTGACCAGTTCGACAATGGGATTACTGGCAATCTCGCGGGCCCGCTCCTCGCGGTCGACGGTCTGCCACACTTCCGTGTCTCCCGGCTCGTACAGCTTCAACTCCTCTTTGCTCCGGCACCCGCTGATCGCAAGGATTCCCGCAAGGGCCAGAAGAACGACATAGGCTTTCCTCATGACCCGGGATTATCGGTCGCCGGAAAGGGATTTCAAGTGCTGAAAGGTTTCCCGAAACCGGCGGTATCGTTCCGGTTCCAGTTCCCCGAGGAAAGCGCCTTCGCGGCGAAAGCTGGAACCGACGATGAAGCCGTGGGCGGCCTCGAAATAATCGGAAAGGTTGTCCGCATTCATGCCTGAACCGACAAGGACCGGCAGCCCGGTCGCCTCCGCGGTAGTGGAAAGATCTTCCACCACCGGCGGGGCTCCCGTGCGCGGACCGGTTACCACGAGGCCGTCGGCCTGAAAAAAGGCCGCTTGCCGGGCGTGCTCGGAAAGCGGCAAGTCACCAGTCAGGGCATGCGCGCAATGCTTTTTGCGGATATCCGCATAGACGCGGATGTGTTCCGCGCGGAGGACTTTGCGCAGACGCAAGAGCCTCCCGGCACAGCCTTCGATGAGCCCGGCCCCACCGATATGCGCGAAGACGTACCCTTCCACCCGCAGAAAATCAAGATCGCCACGGACGGCGACTTCGAGGGCTTGTTCGTTGGCCGCCTCCAAGAGTTGCAACCCGATGGGGCCGGAAAAACGGCTCCGCACGGCATGGGCCACTGCTTCCACCACCGCGATGGCTTCGTCTGGAAGAGGAGGCTTGATGTAGGGAAGGTCCGCGCTGTTCTCGAGCAAAAGCGCCTCAACGCCTATTTCCCGATAAACCTCAGTATCCCGGACCGCTCGCTCGATAATGGATGCGGTGTCTCCGTCGTAACCGGGACTTCCCGGCAAAGGCCGCAGGCCGATCATGGCGATCAGGGACTTCGCGGGAAGGTCGTCGGGAGAGGCGAAGGGTGCGCCCGGTTTTTTCGTCATCCGTGCAGGACGGTGCTTTGCGAGCGCGGACGCAAGGGAAAGGTATGGAAGCGGTAGGTTAATTCTTCCGGTTCCTGTTCTGTTTTTCTCACCGGGAGGCGCACAGTGAAGCGGGAGCCCTCGCCGAGTCGGCTTTCCACTTCGACCCGACCACCAAGCGCCTCCGTAAGGCGGCGGCTGATCGAGAGGGCAAGGCCTGTCTGATGGGAAACCGGACCTGCCTTCGTTTCCGTGAAGGGCTCGAAAAGAAAGGGCAGTGAGGCCTCGGGATAGCCGTTGCCGGTATCCTCGACGGAAAAGACGAAAGTCCCGTTTACGCCCACCGCCGGAACAAACTCCGCCCGCAGGCAAACGCTCCCCGATTCCGTCTGCTCAAGGGCGTTGAAGACCAGCTTCATCAAAAGCTGTCCCATGTGCTCTGGGTCCCCTACGACACAGGCCGGCAGGGAACGATCCTTTTCGATCAGAAAAGGAATTTGCTTTTTCGCGAAGCGATCCTCCGCCAGAACGCGGCAGTGGTCCAGAAGGGCCTCCGGTGAGAAAGGACGCTGTTCCATTTCAAGCGCACCGGCTTCAATCCGGCTCAAGTCAACAAGATCATTGAGAAGGACAAGCAGGTTTTGGCTGCAGATCTGGATCGTTTCAAGGCAGTGGCGCTGGCGCGGGTCCTTGATGAGATCGTCAAGCAGACTGGCCATGCCGACGATCCCGTTCATCGGGTTCCGGATTTCATGGCTGACGTTGGCAAGGAACTGGCTTTTGTACCGGTTCGCCTCCTCCGCGACTTGTTCGGCCTTGCGCGCTTTCTTCACCGCTTCGCGCAGCTCCGCCGTCACGTGGCTCTGCATGCGGTTGCGTAACCACAGTGCAAGTGCGACGGAGAGCAGGAGAAGAAAAAGAAGGATGGGATAAAAAAGGCTTACCCGGGAAGCGCTCGCGCCTTCCCCCCTTACCAGCGAAGCCCGTTCAGCCAGCCAGCGCCGGTCGTAGGAACGCAGAAGCACCGGCTGCTCCTCCTTCCGGAAGGAGGAATCCTTTTGCATGACAAGTTCGCCAGCCTGGGCAAGGCGCTGCTGAAAAACCTTATTGTCCGGAAAATTTACCTTCCAGCCTCGTGCGTCCCCGACCAACTGGTCGAAGGCGGC
>CAYFRH010000110.1:0-8730 GCA_964345345.1 uncultured Puniceicoccaceae bacterium
CCGAGGTCGAAGGCCATGCCATGGGACCCGGCCTGTTCCAGCAGGCGATGGGCGTGATCCTCATCGCTCTGCTCGCCTACGCCTATCTCAAGCCAAAGGTGAAGAAGAGGGGCTGAGGGTTTTCCGAGGCTATTGGCTGCGGGCTTTCAAGGACACCCATCCAAGTTTTGTCCAAGTCATATCGGCTCTGTCCGCGATTGGGGGAATGCGGATACGGGGACTTTTCGAAATGGTAGTGGTATGCTTAAGGCAAGCTCCTCCTGAATCGAAAGTCTCCTTATGATACAGACTCCCTTCCCCTACCGCTCCCTGTTCCTGTCCGGCCTTGTCGCCCTGCTGAGCCCGGCCCTCCCCGCCGCGGAGGAACTGCTCTGGACGCAGCCCTCCACGGAGCTGCCCGCATGGATGCGCGACGAGGTCGTTTATGAAGTCAATGTCCGTCAGTACTCGGAGGAAGGCACCTTCGATGCGCTGACCGCCGACCTCGGGCGCCTTGAAGCCTTGGGGGTGGGCACGCTCTGGCTCATGCCCATCCACCCCATCGGGGAGGAAAACCGCAAGGGGCCCCTCGGCAGCTATTACGCCGTCAGGGATTACTACGGCATCAATCCGGAATTCGGGACGAAGGAGGACTTCGCGGAATTTGTCGAGGCGGCCACCGTACGCGGCATGCGCATCATCCTCGACTGGGTCGGCAACCATACCGCATGGGACAATCCGCTTGCCGAGGAACGACCGGATTTCTACCTAACCGATGACGACGGGCGCTACCAGCCGCCGACAGGCTTTGACTGGACCGACGTCATCCAGCTCGACTTCGAAAATCCGGAGGTCCTTGCCTACCAGATCGAAGCGATGCGGTACTGGATAAATGAATACGGCATCGACGGCTTCCGCTGCGACTACGCAACGGGCGTACCCACTTCCTTCTGGAACGAAATGAGCGCGGCCCTGCTGGCCACTGAACCGGAGCTCTTCCTCCTCGCCGAAGCGGAAGTGCCGGATCACCAACTCGAAGCGTTCCACGCCTCCTACGGATGGTCGGTCCTCGCCGCCTTCGACGCCATCGCGCAGGGAAAGGCCCCGGCCTCCCACCTTGATGATGTCCTCGCCAACGTGCGCCTGCGGTTTCCCGCCGAAGCCCACTTTCTCTACATGACAAGCAATCACGACGTGAACAGCTGGGAAGGCACCGTCTTCGAACGCCTTGGCGGCGGAGCGGAGGTCTTCGCCGTCCTCAGCTACATGCTCGACGGCATCCCCCTGCTCTACAACGGCCAGGAAGCAGGCATGGACAAGCGTCTCCTCTTCTTCGAGCGCGATCCCATCGATTGGCGGCCCCATGAATTCGACGGCCTCTACCGGCGCCTCAATCGCCTGAAGTCCGCCCACCCGGCCCTCGCCGTGGGCGCGCCTTCCCTGCGCATTCCGAGCACCGCCGACGGGGAGGTCTATGCTCTCCTGCGCGAGGCGGACGGCCGTAAGCTCCTCTTTATCGGCAACCTCACCCCGCATGACACAGAGGTCCGCCTCGGCGGCCACGAACTGGCCGGTGAGTGGACGGATGTATTCACCGGACAACGACACGAGCTCGCCTCTTCCTCTCTCTTCTCCCTGCGCAGCTGGGGCTACCAAGTTCTCCAAACCTCAAAATCAGAACAACCATGAAAACCAATCGACACCCACCGGCCGGCCTGCGTCGCCGGCTGACCTCCCTCTGCCTGCTCATTGGCTGCTTCGGCTTCAGCGCCGGCCTCCTCGGGCAGGCCACCGCCACCCTCAGCGGCCGCGTCATGGAACAGGGCACCGATGTGCCCGTCCGCGACGCCGTCATCACCGTCACCGGTGAAGCCAGCGCCACCGCCACCAGCGGCAGTGACGGACGCTACCGTATCAGCGGACTCAGCACCGGCCAGGTGCAGGTCGCCGTCTCCAAAGCCGGCCTGCGCAGCTCCCGCGACAGCCTCTCCCTGACCGCCGGCAACAACAGCTACGATCCGGCCCTCGGCATGGACTTCTACGAGCTGGAAGGCCTTGTCGTCACCGGTACCGGGGGCGGCGCTCCCCGGCGGAAGCTCGACACCTCCTTCGCCATCAGCACGGTCAGTCCGGCGCGCATGGAGGAATTCTCCCCCACCGGCTTCGCCGATTCGCTGAAGATGGTGCCCGGGTTCGCGGTCGAGTCCAGTGCCGGCGAATCCTCCAACAACGCCTTTGTGCGCGGCCTCGTCAGTAACACGCTCGGCTTCCCTTACCTCGCCTTCCTCGAGGACGGGCTGCCGCTGTTCGTGGAATTCAACGACTGGCCCTTCCGTTTCAGCACCTCCCTCGAACGCATTGAAAGCGTGCGCGGCGGCACCTCGCCCATTACGCAACCGCAGGCCATCGGCGGCCTCGTCAACTACATCAACCGCGAGGGGACCCAAGTGACCGACGGGCAGATCGCCCTCGCCTTCGGCGACTACAACCACCTCCGCACCGACATGTACGTGGGCGGTCCCATCAACGAGGACACCACCTACTTCGTCGGCGGCTTCTTCCGCCAGGACGACGGCATCAAGGATGTCGGCTACACCGGCTCCGACGGCGGCCAGATTGTCGGGAATATCAAATACGAGATCAATGACGGGCGCGGCCATGTGAAGTTCTCCGGCCGCTACACCGACGACACGACGATCTTCTATTCGCCCACGGTCATGCAGGACCGCGATGACCCGGTCGGCATTCCCGGCCTCGGCACCGACGAGGCCCTCAACGGCGAGGACACGTGGCGCTTCATGGGACCGTCCCTCGACGGCGATCCCTCCACCGTACGCCTCGGTAACGAAGGCCAGCCGACCAAGTTCCAATACTTCGGCGGCGAGTTCAATTACGACGTGACCGACAATATCAACGTCGACCTCCGCAGCCGCTACTCCGAAGGGGACATGGGCATTATCACCATGTTCAACCGCGGCGACGAGGAGATCTTCACCGCACAGGAAGCGGTCGAATGGGTCCGCGGCAATGCCATCGGTTACGGCGGCGATTTCGAGACGCAGTTCTCCGAGGCCAACGCCCCCGACGCGCGCTTCCTCCTCTCCCGCGACAATCCGGACTGGGTTGTCGGCGGAGTCGGCCCCATTACGGTGGAAGAGGCCTCCCAGCTCAACGGCAACGGGCTCTTCACGATCTGGAACCTCGACCGCATCGAGGGCCACCTCGAAAACTTCACCGTACAGGGCACCGTCAACGGCGAGTTTGAACTTGGCAACGGGATGGTCCTCGATTCCCAGGTCGGTTACTTCTTCGCCGACCAGCTGCAACGGGAAAACTTCCGTCGCGATGTCATTCTCACCGACGTGAAATCCCAGGCCGAGCGCTATGACGTCGAATTCGGCACGGCCGGGGAAGGCGGTTCCTTCGACAGCGCCGGCAAGGCCACTCTCAACGGCATCGCCCGCACGGAGGACTTCGCCAACGGCTTTGAAGTGGATAATGAATACACCGGAATCTGGACAACCCAGACGCTGAGCTTCGGCCGCTTCGTCGTTGATGCCGGGCTCCGGCGTTCCGAGGTCGAAGGCACATGGCGGCAGCGCGGCACGTGGATGTCCGACAACCTCGACCTTTCCGGCGGGCAGGCACCCGTCTGGAGTTCATGGGATTCGGAAGACGCGCCCAATCCGCAGCTCTCCTCCATTCCGGTCACCGTGCGCGATTACCGCACGCAAGCCTCGATGGATTCGGAAAGCACGCACAACTACACCGTCGGGGTGAATTACAACCTTATCGAGGACGAGCAGAGCGTGTGGGGCCGCTTTTCCCGGGGCAGCCAGCTCCCGAGTGTCCGCGGTACCGTCGGAGACGGCTTCGGCAACGCGAACAAGATCACCGCGAAGTCCTACGAACTCGGGTACAAGCTGAACAAGCAGAACTACGCCCTTGCCGCCACCGCCTACTACAATGAGATCTCGCCCGTCGGCATCGGCGACTCCGCCGTCATCGACGGACGCCTCCAGCCCATCGGGGTGAACACGGATTCGAATGCTCTCGGCGTCGAGCTGGAAGCGCACTGGGTGCCGCTGCCGCAGTTGAACCTGCGCCTCGTCGGTACTTTCCAGAATCTCGAGGTCGACAACGTCACCGACCAGAACACCGGCGAACCGATCCCGGAGGTGAACGGCAACGTGCCCACGCGGCAGCCGGAGTTCTACTTCACCTTGTATTACGACTACACCTTCAAGGACATTCCGGGACTTACCTACCTGCGCCTATTCGGGAACACGCAGTACATGGACGAGCGCTACGCCAACATCGGCAACTCCTTCAAACTCGATCCCTACAGCCTGACCAGCTTCGGCATCAGCGCGGTGCGGGGACCTTTTGAAGTCGAACTGCAGGCGCGCAACGTCTTCGAGTCCGACGGGCTCACGGAAGGTAATCCGCGCGGCGGCCAGCAGGTCGATGTCGCCGGCAGCGAATACTTCTGGGCCCGGCCGGTGCTGCCGCGGACGGTCACCCTCAAATTCATCTACAACTTCTAAGCGGTTGTTTGTCTCCGGGCGGACCCGGTCCCATTCCGGCTCCGCCCGTTTTCTTTCCGTGCGAAGCCTTTCCTAATCGCTTTTTCTACGACCATGCCCTCCCCTCATCCATGCTGGCTCCAGGAGCGGGCCGCCGGCGCCCTCCTCCACATCAGCTCGCTGCCCGGTTGCCACGGTATCGGCAATCTCGGTACACCCGCGATCCGGTTCCTTGACTTTCTTGCCGAGGCCGGCCTGCAATACTGGCAGATCTGTCCCATCGGGCCGACCGGCTACGGCGATTCGCCCTACCAGTCCTTTTCCAGTTTTGCCGGCAACGCCTATTTCCTCGACCTGGAGGCGCTCATCGAGGAAGGGCTGCTGGAACCGGGGGAAACCGCCCCGCTGCGCGCCCTGCCCCACGCCCATGTCGACTACGGCGGCCTCTACACCGAGTTCTGGAGCGTCCTGCAACTGGCATGGAAGCGGTTTCACCGCGAGCGGCGGGACCTTTTCGCGGGGCGTTCCTTCCGGGAATTCCGAGAGCGCAACGCGTCGTGGCTCGATGGCTACGCCGCCTTTATGGGCCTGAAGGCATGGCACGACGGCCGCCCCTGGCCGGAATGGGAACGGCCGTGGCGCCGCTACGAGGATGTCGATCCCGCCGCCCTGCCGGCACCGGTCCGCGAGGTCTCGGAACCGCACCGCTTCTACCAGTTTCTTTTCTATACGCAGTGGGAACAGCTGCGCGCCGCCGCCGCCGACCGCGGGATCCGCATCATCGGCGACCTGCCCATCTTCACCTCCCTCGACAGCGCTGACTGCTGGCAGTTCGCGGAGGTTTTCCGCCTCGATGCCGACGGGCAGCCGCTCGCCGTCGCGGGGGTCCCGCCCGACTACTTTTCCGAGAAGGGCCAGTTCTGGGGCAATCCGCTCTACGACTGGGACTACCTCCGTTGCACCGATTACGCCTGGTGGGTGCACCGTCTGGGCCATGCCTTCGGCTGTTACGACGTCCTCCGCCTCGACCATTTCCGCGCCTTCGACACCTACTGGGAAATTCCCGCGGGCACGGACGATCCGCGTGAGGGCACAATGCGCGAAGGGCCGGGACAGCACTTTTTCGACCGTATCGGCGAACAACTACCGCGCACGCCCATCATCGCCGAGGATCTCGGCTACATCACGCGCGGCGTCGTCGAGCTGCGCCGCCACGCCGGCCTGCCGGGCATGAAGGTCCTGCAGTTCGGATACGGGCACGACGACAACAACGTCAACCTTCCCCATTTTCATCAACCCGAGTCGGTCGTCTACACCGGCACCCATGACAACGACACCACCCGCGGCTGGCTGCATTCGCTCTCGCCGGAACAGGACGAGGCCACCCGCCGCTATTACAGCCTGCCGGCGGACGCCGACACGGCATGGCCTTTCATCAAGGCCGCCTACGCCTCCGTGGCGCGGCTCGCCGTCCTTCCGGTGCAGGATTTTCTCGACCTCGGCAGCGAGGCGCGCTTCAACCGGCCGGGAACCAGCGAGGGCAACTGGCGCTGGCGGCTGCGCGAGGCGCAGCTGGAGCGCCTGCACGTCGAAGCCGCGCCGCGCCTGCGCGAGTACCGTGACCTTTTCGACCGCACCGGCGACCAGCGCCAGCGCGAGTACAGCGCCCCGTCCGGCCACGAGGCCTCCACATCCCCCTCCTCCCCGTAACGATCATGCAACACCGTCCCGAGTTAAGTTTATGGCAAGTCTGGAACATGAGTTTCGGCTTCTTCGGCATCCAGTTCGGCTGGGGGCTGCAGATGGCCAACATGAGCGCCATCTACTCATACCTCGGCGCCCATGCCGAACAGATCCCCCTGCTCTGGCTGGCCGCGCCGCTTACCGGGCTCCTCGTGCAGCCCATCGTCGGCTACTACAGCGACCGCACCTGGACGCGCCTCGGGCGGCGGCGCCCGTACTTCCTCGTCGGGGCCATCTTCGCCAGCCTCGCCCTCGTCGCGATGCCGAATTCCTCCACGCTGTGGATGGCGGCGGGGCTGCTCTGGATCCTCGACGCCTCCGTGAATGTATCCATGGAGCCCTTTCGCGCTTTTGTCGGGGATCTCCTCCCTCCGCAGCAACGGAAGTTCGGGTTTGCCATGCAGAGCCTGCTGATCGGGCTCGGAGCGGTCCTTTCCTCGGCCATGCCGTGGCTGCTCACCAACGTTCTCGGCGTCAGCAACGAGCCCACCGGGGACAGCGCCATTCCGCTCACTGTGCACATTTCCTTTTATACGGGGGCGCTCCTCTTTTTCGCCGCCGTCCTCTACACGGTGGTACGGACGAAGGAATACCCGCCCGAGGACATGGCGGCCTTCGAAAAGGAACGCGCCGAACGCGGCGGACCGCTCAAGGTCTTCATGGAAATCATCCGCGGCATCACCTCCATGCCGCGCGTAATGGCGCAGCTCGCGATCCCGCAGTTCTTCACATGGTTCGCCCTCTTCTGTCTGTGGATTAATTTCGCGCCCGCCGTAGCAGCCAATCTCTACGACCCCGACACCACCTCCGCCGCCTACCGCGCGGGAGCGGAATGGGCGGGCGTCTGTTTTTCCATCTACAACGCCGTCGCCTTCTTCTTTTCCTTCTTCCTCCTCTACCTCGTCCGAAAGTTCTCCGCCAAGGCGATTCACACGCTCTGCCTCGCCATCGGCGGCGTCGGCATGCTCTCGGTGGGCTTTGTCACCGATCCCCTCTGGCTCATCGCCTCCATGATCGGCATCGGCATCGCATGGGCGAGCATCCTTGCCATGCCGTACGCCATGCTTTCGAACGGCATTCCGCAGGAGAAAATGGGCTTCTACATGGGCGTATTCAATTTCTTCCTCGTCCTGCCGCAGATCTTCGCCTCCGTCGCCCTTGGTCCGATCATGCGCACCTTCCTCGGCGGGGAGCCCATGAACGTCATCCTCGTTGGCGGGGCCTCCCTGCTCGTCGCCATGGGGACCCTGCGCTTCGTCGACGAGGAACGGTCGGAGGGCCTTGTCAGTCCGCCGGCGGCGGATTGACAGGCCGGCCATGTGTCCAGTCGACGTGATCGTGGTAGATCGTCTTCGGCTGGTCCTCGCGCCGCGACCGTTCCGCTTCCATGCGGTCGCGGTAGCCCTGCGGGGACTCGCCGGTCATTTTCTTGAAGACGCGCGTAAAATAGGCCGGGTCCTGGAATCCGCTCGCGAAGGCGATTTCGGAGATGTACAGCTGCGACGATTCGAGGGCGAGGCGCGCCCCGTCGATGCGGATGCGCTGGATGTAGTGGATCAGTTTTTCCCCCGTCTGCTTGTGGAAGAGATGGGACAGGTAATCCGCCGAGCAATGCAGCTTTTCCGCAAGGTTGCGCACGTTCAGGCGCGGATTGCCCAGCTGCTCGCGTACGAGCCATTTCGCCTGGAAGACCTTCGCAATGTCCTTGTTCAGCGTGCCGCTGCCCGTCTCGACAAGATTCAGCAGCATCCCCAGCAACCCCGTCAGCAAGCCGTTGATGATGTGCGTCCGCGCGGGCGTGCGACCGTGATAGGCCGCCGCTATGTGCGTCGTGATCGTCGTGAAGACGTCGAGGTTCGGTGTATCGAAAAACTCAATCGCCTGAATGTCCGGCTTACCCGGGGCCACTTCATGCGCAAAGTGCAGGCTGAGGGTCTTGCTGTAAAAGCCGATGACAAGGTTGCGGAAGGCGCCGCTCCCGTCGTTCTCCACCGTTTCCCCGTGCGGCACTCCCGCCGGCAGGATGCATAGCTCCCCGGCCTTCACGAGCACCTCCTCGCGCGGCGTGCGGAAGCTCGTCCGCCCGCGCAGTTGCAGAAAAATCTCCGGCTTGAAATGATAATGCATCCCCGGATGCGCCTGCATAAGCCCCTCCTCCCGCGGCACCTTCAACGGCTGCAGGCCCCGCCGTGACGCCTTTATCGAGCGCCGCAGCACCTCCTGCATCTCCGAGCGCTGGTGGAAATCCACCGGCAGCCCGCGCACGGAGATCGCCTCTTCAAGGCTCTTGGGACGTTCCTCGCTCATCGGGGTAGAAAAATCCAATATGCATGGACTCCACTTCCCCGGCAAGTCCATCCCCGCCATCGCCCCGGTGAGCGCGGCCCCCCGCTCGAGGGCAGGGCCCACCCTATTGCTCCTTCAGCATCCGCTGCGGATTGTCCCCCATGAAGGAGAGTACGCAAAACATCGCCGCGATCAG
>CAYFRH010000111.1:0-8725 GCA_964345345.1 uncultured Puniceicoccaceae bacterium
GGTATCTTCGACAAGGACCTCGTGGGCGAAGCGCAACGCTTCGGGGACGACCCCGGAAATCCGCCCGATGCGAAGGCGGATGCAGTGGATTTGCGTGGCCTCCGCTTCCTCCGCCTTTTCGACGGCCATGCGCACCACTTCCTGCATGAGCCCGAATTCGTGCATATCGGATGGGAAAGAAGCGAAAGTTCAGGAAACGCCGCAGCTATTGTTGTCTTCGTCACCGCAGCCGCCCTTGGTCGGCGCGGGATTGTCCGCCTTGGCGCATTCCTTTTCGAATTCCTTCGGGCTTTGCGCATCCGCCTTGAACACCTCGACGCAATGGACGGTCATGGGCGGGGCGGGGGTGTTCATCTGCGTGAGGCAGCCTTTGCGGCAGGAATCGACGCAGTTGCCACAGAGGATGCATTTTAGGTGATCGATCTGCCATCGCTTTTCCTTGCGGTCGCAGACAATGGCCTCCGTCGGGCATTTTTTCGCGCAGAGATTGCAGAAAATGCAGGAATCGATCTCGAAGGCGATGTGTCCGCGCGTGCTCTTGAACGGCTCGCGACGCTCGAAGGGATAGAGCCGGGTGGCGGGCCGGCGAAAGACGGATTTTGTCACGACATTACTGATACGGAGGAAGGACATGGCGTTTAAGGGGCTTATCGCTCGTTGCAGGAAATGCAGGGATCGATGGTGAGAATGATAACGGGCACGTCGGCGAGGTCGCAGCCCTTAAGCATATGCACAAGCGGAGCGACGTTGGCGAAGGTGGGAGTGCGCACGCGGAAGCGGGAAAGCTTCTTTCCGCCGTTGCCCTCGACGAAGTAGCAGACCTCCCCGCGGGGCTGTTCGAGGCGGGCCATGAAGGTCCCATTCGGCTTTTCGCGGATGCGCTTCAGGTCGATATCGCCGTCCGGAATCTTTTCCGGAATCTGCCGCAGAAGGGAAAAGCTCTGGTAGACCTCGTCCATGCGTACGAGGCAGCGCGAGTAGCAGTCGCAGCCATCGTAGGTGACCGGCGACCAGTCCAGCTCGGAAAAGGCCGCATAGCCGAGGGTGCGGGCGTCTTCGGCGATGCCGCTGCCGCGCAGGGTGGGACCGACCGCGCCGAGGGCGCGCGCGTCTTCCGGCTTGAGGATGCCCAGGCCCTCCGTGCGCCGGCGAACCGTGCTGTCGTCGCGGAAGGTCTCAATGACGGTGCGGCATTCCGCTTCGATCTTGTCGAATTCCTTCGATAGCTCGCGCAGGCGCTCATTGGAAATGTCGCGGCGCACCCCGCCGACCTTGCAGGACCCGAAAATGACGCGGCCACCGGCGGTTTCCTCGATAATGTCGACGATCATTTCGCGAATCCGCCATGTGTGTTGGAAGAGGCTTTCGAAGCCGAAGGCGTCCGCGAACAACCCCAGCCAGAGCAGGTGGCTGTGGATTCGCGAAAGTTCCCCCCACCAGGTGCGCAGCCAGACCGCGCGCTCGGGAATCCCGATCCCGGCGATTTTTTCCACCGCCTGGCAGTAACCCTGCCCGTGAATGAAACTGCAAATGCCGCAAATCCGTTCGGCGACGAAGACCATTTCCTCGAATTCGTGCTTTTCGGCGAGTTTTTCGAGCCCGCGGTGGACAAAGCCAACCGAGGGCAGGGCCTCGATGACCCGCTCATCCTCCATGACGAGATCGAGGTGAATGGGCTCCGGAAGGACCGGATGCTGGGGACCAAAGGGAATTACGGTGCGTTCAGCCATGAAATCGGGAGGGTCAGCTTTTTTGGTCGGGATCGGGATGGTCGATATCGGGCGCGGTTTCGCATTTTACGCCGCTGAGCGAGACGGATTTCACCGTCTTCCCTTCTTTTTCCGCCTGGGCGGCCGGACCTTTGGCGACGGGTAACTTTTTTGCCACGGCCGGATCGGCCATGGCGGCCATCGGGTGAGGGGTTCTTGTGCGGAGAAAATTGCCTTCATAATCGACGGCAAGGCCTTCGACTTTAATGCCGAAGAGGTCCTGCAGTTCGTTTTCGTAGGTAAAAGCGGCGAGCGTGGAAGCGGTGATGCTGGGAAGGCGGAGGTTGTCCCGGGGCACCTGTATACGGAAATTCCTGAGCTCATATTCACGGTCGAAGGAGACCATGACTTCGATGGTTTCCTCGCGCGGCGTGCCCATCATCTGGACAAGGCGGTATCCTTCACCGCAGAGCTTCGCCGCCTCTTCCGGCAGGTGCTCGCGATCGAGGTCCTCGATTACGGTATCGGGTTCTTCTGTCATGAAAATATCCTTTTTCAGGCGGTGGCGGGTTCCTTCGCTCGTTTCTCGAGGATG
The DNA here is from genome assembly GCA_964345345.1 of uncultured Puniceicoccaceae bacterium. Classification (GTDB taxonomy): domain Bacteria; phylum Verrucomicrobiota; class Verrucomicrobiia; order Opitutales; family Oceanipulchritudinaceae; genus Oceanipulchritudo. The sequence goes on from CAYFRH010000111.1 coordinate 2,305, forward strand.
TCGAGGGCCTGTACGACCCCGTCGATAATGTTTTCCGGACGAGCCGCGCAGCCGGGCACGTAAATGTCCACGGGCAGAATGTGGTCCACGCCGCCGTGCACGTTGTAGGCGTTGTGAAAGATGCCACCGCTGAGCGCGCAGGCGCCGATGGCAATGACCGCTTTCGGTTCCGGCATCTGGTCATAAAGGTTGCGCAGCACGCCCGCGCTTTCCTCGTTCACCGAGCCGGTCACGAGCAGGATGTCGGCGTGCTTCGGGTTGCCGGTGTTGATGATGCCGAAACGTTCGAGGTCGTACATCGGCGTCAGGCAGGCGAGCACCTCGATGTCGCAGCCATTACAGCTGGTGGCCGCGTAGTGGAGGATCCAGGGGGATTTTTTGAAGAAGGCCATGACGTTGCGGAAAGTTAAGAGTTTTTTACAAAAAAATGCCGACGAGGAGCAAGTTTACAGCGCCGAGGGTGCCGGCGACGATCCATGAGGATTTCACCGTCTGCTGCCATTTGAGGCGGGCGTTCGTGTTATCGACGTAGACTTCGAGGAAGTACACCGCGAGGGCCAACGGAATGGCCAGCCACAACGGCATCCACGCGAAGAAAAGAAAAATGAAGGCGAGAATGTAGGTGTTTTCGTAGAGGTGGGCGATCTCGACAAGGGCAAGGTCGCGCCCGGACATATCCGTGGTAATGCCCTTAACGAGTTCCTGGTGGCCGTGGTGGGAGCTGCTCAGGTCAAACGGACTCTTCCGCAGTTTGATCGTCAGGATGAAAAGAAAACCAAGGAAGATGCCCGGCAGGTACAGCAGGAGGGGCATTTGCGCGGAGGCAATGTCACTGACACGAAAACTTCCCAGCAACAGATGGAAGCTTATCACAGCCACCAGCAACATGGGTTCGTAGGCCATCATTTGCAGCAATTCCCGCTCCGCCCCGATATTACTGTAGGGGGAGTTCGCGGCCTGCGCGGCCATGACAAAAAAGATCGCCCCCACCGTGAGCGCGAAAATGCTCACGAGCAGGTCGCCGCCGGAGAAAAACAATCCCCCCGCGATCAACACGAAGAGCAGGAAGCAGAGGATGTAGAGCGACTGGAACCGGTTCACGACTGTACCGCGCTTATCCCACAACTTGAAAATGTCGTAGTAGGGCTGGAATAGCGGCGGGCCCTGACGCGACTGCATCCGCGCGGTCAGAATCCGGTCGAAACCGGCGAGGAGGCCGCCGACCATGGGCCCGGCGATCAGAAAGGCGAGAAATCCGAGGAGGATGTTCATTTGCAAAAAGCGGTTCGGTTAGCGGACGAGAAGAAGAACCAGCAGCAGCACGGTTGAAAGCCCCACCGCCCAGCGGTGCAGCGCCCGTTCCTTCAGAAAGGTGGTCAGGTAGTAATTCCGCGACTCCACGGTGCGCACTTTGCCCATGGCGGCGTGGAACTGTCCCGAGCCCTCCACATTCGCGCCTGCCAGATAACCTGGCGCGTAGCGGCTTTTGTCGGGAATAAGTAAATACAAAAAGGGCAGCGCGAAAAGGAGCAGCATCATGAAAACCATGCTCAAAAGCGTATCCATTTCTATACTACCGGTAATGCCATACTGACGCACCACGTAGGGATCGACTGCGAATTGCGCCATCGGAACGAAAAGGACGCAGGCGAAAAAGGTGAAAACCCCCAACGCTCCCAGCGCGAGCCATTCATCCGTTGGCAAATGGCCGCCTTTTTCAGTCGTTTTCCGCGGCGCGGCCACCAGCTTACCCATCCATTTCGACCAGAAAAAGAGGGTGGGGGCGCTTCCGAAGGCCAGCACGAGAGCGAGAAAAGCCCCGCCGCCGGGAATGCCCTGCGCGTCCAGCAACGCCCGCAGGGCTGCGTACTTGCTGATCAGCATTCCGAAGGGGGCGAGGAACATCCCGAGGATCCCGATCAGCATCAGTACGGTTAGGCCCGGTCGCCGTACGACCAGCCCCTCCATGTCCTCGATGTCACGGCTGCCGATCTGGTGCTCGATCGACCCGGTGCCGAGGAAAAGCAGCGCCTTCGCCACGGCATGAAAAATGGTCAGCAGAATCGCCGCCCAGACGGTTTCGCTCGTCCCTACGCCCGCGCACATCACGATCAGGCCAAGGTTTGCGATCGTCGAATAGGCGAGGACCCGCTTCGCGTTGCTCTGCGTCACCGCCATCAGAGAGGTGATGACAAAGGTCAGCGCGCCTACCAGGGCGAGCAGAAAGCCGCCGGCCGTACCTTCGAATACCGGGGCGAACTTGATAATGACGAAAACCCCCGCCTTCACCATCGTGCTGCTGTGCAACAAGGCCGAGACCGGTGTCGGGGCCACCATCGCCCCGAGCAGCCACGAGGAAAACGGCATTTGTGCGCTTTTCGCAAGACCCGCGAAGCTGATCAGCAACGCCGGCAACAGGGCAAGGGCCGGGCCCAACTCAATCAGTTCATGCAGTCCCAGCGTGTGCCCTTCACCCTCCGCCAGCGTCAGCAGCAGAATCGCTACCGCAAAACCGAGCCCCCCAACAAGGTTCAGGCCCAGTGCGCGAAAGGCGTTGCGCGTCGCTTCCTCCGTTCGCGAATAACCGATAAGCAGGAACGAACAAAGCGTCGTGATTTCCCACGCGAAAAAGAGCCAGGCAAGGTTGTTCGCGAAGACCAGTGCGAACATGCCCCCGAGAAAAAGAAAAACGGTAAAGAAAAATCCGCCGCGCCCGTCCCGGATTTCCATCTCATGTTCGTGATAATCGCGCATGTAACTGACCGCGTAAACCGCGATGAGCGTGCCCACGAGGCCGATGATCAGCGCCATGACAAGCGAAAGTTCATCGACGTAGAGGCCGTTCGTTACCTCCGGCATACGCCCGCTCGCTTCGCACCAGGCCACGATGCCCGACTGGACCAGCAAAAAGATCGGAATGTAGAGTTCCCTCTTCCGAATTTTTCGGCAGGCGAAGAGGAGGTAGGCGGTGATGCCAAGGCCGCCGTAAAAAAGGATTTGCTCCACAAGGTGGCCGTGCGCCGCGAAAAAGATCCGGCCCCCGCCTCCGAAAGAGATCGCCGCCACCACACTGCCGGCCGCGATCACCACCGCGCTGCCGCGGACCATCAGGCCTTGGATGCGACCCGGCGGCAGCAACAGGCTCAGCAGGGCCGGAAACAATGGGAAAAAGATCAGGAAAAGGAGGAGATACATATTAGAAATTTTATCCGGTTTTCGAAAACACTATTAATCAAACTTATGTCAACAGGGAAAGCGCCGGCCTTGACAGTGAACGTGCGTTCATTTATCCATTTGATCATATGAAAGGATTAACGTATCGGCAGGAAGAAATTCTTGGTTATCTCCAGCTCTACCAGCGCGAACACGGCACATGGCCAAGCTTCCGCGAGATTGAAGAGCACTTTGGCTTTCGCAGCACCAATGCCGTCATGGGCCACCTCAAAGCCCTTGAGCGGAAGGGCTACATCAGCCGCGTCGCCGGCCAGGCCCGAACCTTCCGGATCAACTTCGACCTCTGCGAGGACCACCGGCCCGAGGAGGCGATCGAGGTTATCGAAATTCCCATCTACGGCAGCATTGCCGCCGGTTTTCCCGATGGGGTGGAGTCGGGCGGGGCCGTCGGCCGTATGCAGATCGACGCCGAAACCGTCGGATTGCGCCGTTCCCGCCGCAGCTTCGCCCTGAAAGTACGGGGGGAATCGATGATCGACGTCGGTATTTTCGACGGCGATACCGTCGTTGTCGAACAGTCCCCTCCTCAGGACGGGGACATTGTCGCCGCGCTCATCGACGGCGAGACCACGCTGAAGCGCTTTATCAACAAACCTGGACGCTCACCCTACCTGAAGGCGGAAAATCGGAATTATCCGGAGCTGCACCCGGTCGCGGAACTGGTCATTCAGGGAGTCGCCCGCGCGGTGGTGCGGAATTTGTAAGGGGCGGGACAGCGTCGCCGCCCAATTGATCGAGGACGCGGCCCACCGCGAAAAGCCCCATGGTGGCGGTCACATGCATGACTGTGCCGAGGGCACCGTCGCAACCGATACCCGCCGGAGCGTCGTTTTCGCGCACTGGACGAAACGTGCCGTCGCTCCACGGATAGCGGGCCGGTTCTTCGGAAAAAACGCAGGGGATGCGAAAGCGGCCTTTGCCGGAACGCGGAAAGCCGTACTCACCGCGCAATTTTTTGCGCACGAGCATGAGGAGGCGGTCACCCCGGCTGCGGCTCAGGTCGTCGCAGCGCACTTTGGTAGGATCGCGCCGCCCGCCGGCGCCGCCGGAGGAGACAATGGGAATGCCCCGGGAGCGCGCCGTTGCCAGCAGATGCGCTTTTTGTCGCAGGCTGTCGATGGCGTCGATAACAGCATCGAAAGGCTCGCCCGCGAAAAATTGTTCCGTTGTCGTCTCCGTGTAGAAGCGGTCGAAAATAGTGACTTCCGCCGCCGGATTAATGGAGAAAATCCGCTCGCGCAGGACATCCGTTTTGGCCCGCCCGAGGTTGTTCTCCGTCGCCGTTAGCTGACGGTTGATGTTCGTTACGCAGACGTCATCGAGATCGCAAAGGGTGAAGTGCCCGATACCAGAGCGGGCGAGCGCCTCCACGCACCATGAACCCACGCCGCCGAGGCCGACCACCGCCACATGGGAAGCCGCGAAGCGCCGCAGCGCCGCCTCCCCGTACAGGCGGGTGATCCCGCCGAAGCGTTCCTCGATCAGTTCCGGATCCATCGTTGTTGCGTCAATTTGCCCGGAAACCTTCGCTCCGCAATGCGGAATTCCATTGTCAGTGTGACAGAATTGCCCGAGTTTACCAGAGCTATGCCAGCGACCGTTCTGATTGTTGACGATGAAAAGCACACCCGCGAAGGACTGATGCTCGCCCTCGAAGAGGAATACGACGTCTTCCTGGCCAGCGATGCGGACGAGGCTTTCTCGCTCATGGAAAGCGAGCGCTTCGATGTTGTCATCACCGACCTGAAAATGGCGGGGCAGAGCGGCATGAAGGTCATTGATCGGGCCATGCAGCTGCCGCAGCGCCCCATTATCCTCATGATGACCGCTTACGGCAGCGTCGAAACCGCAGTCGATGCCATGAAGCGAGGGGCTTTCGATTTTCTCACCAAGCCGGTCAATATCGAGAAGCTGGAGATCCTCTTGCGCCGCGCCCTGCAAAGCCGGAATACCGAGGAAAAGGTCGAAACGTTGCAGCAGCGCCTCGACCAGAAGTTCAGCCTCGGGGGCATCGTTGGCAATTCCTCCGCGCTCACGGAGGTCATCGAGAAGGTCCGGCTCGTCGCCCCGACGAAGACGACCGTCCTTGTCGAAGGGGAGACGGGTACCGGCAAGGAGCTGATCGCCCAAGCCATTCACCAGAACAGCGACCGCGCGCGGCGGCCTTTCGTCGCCGTGCATTGCGCGGCTCTTGCCTCCAATCTTCTCGAGAGCGAGCTTTTCGGGCACGAGAAAGGGGCCTTTACCGGTGCCAACGAACGCCGCATCGGCCGCTTCGAGGCCGCCGATAGCGGAACCCTTTTCCTCGATGAGATTGGCGAGATCGATGCCAGTACGCAGGTGAAGCTGCTCCGCTTCCTCGAGTCGCGTACTTTCGAACGGCTCGGCAGCGTCAAGCCGATCAAGGTGGATGCCCGCCTCGTCGCCGCCAGCAATCGCGACCTCCATGACATGGTGAAAAAGGGTACTTTCCGGGAGGACCTGCTCTACCGCCTCAATGTTGTTGCCCTGCGCATGCCCCCGCTGCGCGAACGCCGCGACGACATTCCTGTCCTTCTTCATCATTTCATTCGTGAATTTGCGAAAGAGAACGGCCTGCCCGAAGCGAGTTTTTCGCCGGAGGCCCTGCACGCGCTCCAGAACTACCGCTGGCCGGGCAACATCCGCGAGCTTCGCAATTTCGCCGAGAACACCGTCGTCATGAAACGCGGCGGGCAGATTTCCCTCTATGATCTCGACGAACGTTTCCTGCACGCCGGAGCCGAAAGCGGAAAAGCAGAGTCCAGGGAAGCACCTCCTAAAACCAACCCGCTCTCCATGGAGGAGAACGAAAAACGCCTCGTCCGGAATGCCCTTGTCCAGACCAACGGCAACCGCACCCAGGCTGCCAAACTCCTCGGCATGAGCCGCCGCACCCTCCACCGCAAGATTCAACAATGGCCGGAACTGGACGTCCGGTAAATGCATAGTTGTTGTAGAGAATGTGGACGCGGTCTCCCGGCCGCGTCCCGTTAGTTGTAGAGAAAGTGGACGCGGTCTCCAGGCCGCGTCCCGTTGGTTGTAGAGGCCGCTTGCAGTACGGGAGTCGGCCTGGAGACCGACTCTACGGTAGGCCCGTTCGTTGTAGAGAATGTGGACGCGGTCTCCAGGCCGCGTCCCGTTGGTTGTAGAGGCCGCTTGCAGTACG
>CAYFRH010000112.1:0-8685 GCA_964345345.1 uncultured Puniceicoccaceae bacterium
TCGGCGAGGGCCTCGCGGTCGGGAAGGGAGAAGTCGAGAAGGTCGAAAAGGACCAGGAGGTCCGCGTAAACGAGGGAATGGAGGGCCAGGCGGCCGCTTTCGTCGGTGTATTCGATCCGGACGGAGCCGGCGTTCTGCGGCTCGAAGGCGGTCGTGGCAAGGGGATCGCCCCAGCCTTGGGACGGCCCCCAGAGCTTTTCCTCGATTTCGCGGTACATGCTGAGAACGGCAAGGCTGCTCTCCAGGGCGGAGTAGGCGTCCACGCGCAGGTCGTCGCGATTATGAAAGAGCCCGTAGTATTTGATCTTTGTGGTGGCGTCCTCGAGGAAGGCCGTGACGATGAAAGTCAGCAGAATCACAAAGGCGAGGACGAGGACGAGGACGGTGCCCTCCTTTGCGGAAGTGTGCGGTTGGCGGCGGTGACGCGGCATCTTTAAAAAAGGGGCAGATCGGGAGAACGCTGCGGAATGGCCAGAAAGCGTTCCCGCTCGCCTTCGTCGGGATGAGTGAAGGTCAGGATAAGGAAGTCGGGAAGGCGGAAACTGTCGGCGTTATCCTCTTCAAGGGGATCGTCCTCCCTTTCCCACTCGTCGTCTTCCATCTCGTAGTAGGCGTATTCGATTTTGGTGACAAAAGCAGAGACGGGGGTCCGGAAAAGGTCCTCTTCCCGCTCGATTTCCTCGGCGTCGAGCCGCGAATACCAGAGGATGGAGAGACCGAAGTCCTCCTCAAAGTGGAGGTACGCCTCAATGGCGGGGAGGCGGCGGCCTTCGCGGACGAGGAGCGCGGGAGCCTCCTTCTGACGGAAGAAAAGGAGAGGGTCGTCGATGTCGCTCCACCCGGGAGGGCGTTGCCATTGGACCGGCAGTTCCCCGCCGCCCCCGCCGCCCGCGTCGCTCTCGCCGCCGGCGGTTGAGGCGACGGCCGCCTCGGAGGCCTCCAGGGCCTTGTCGAGAAAGAGCGTGACCCCATCGACGTGTTGCTCGAAGTAGTCGTCGTCGCTGCGGCTGAGCCAGAGGTTGCTCAAGGCCACGAGGTGGAAGGAGAGCAGGGAGAGGAACGTGCCGAGGATCGCGAGGGTTACGATCATCTCGATCAGGGTCAGGCCCTGCCGTCTGGAAAGAGGACGGTCCATAAGGCTACCAGTCGCGGCGGCGCTCCTGTTCCTCGATGTCGCGGCGGACGTCTTCAAGAAGAGAAGAGCGCTCGATGGCATCGCTCCATGTCGGCCGCAGCAGGGCCAGGGTTTCGGAATGGAGAATCGGTTCCTCGCCCTCGGGATTCTCAAATTCGATTTCGAGGAACAGGCGGAAGAGGTCGACGGTCTCTGTTTCCTCGATTTCCGCTTCCCATTCGGCTTCACCGAGGCCGAGGGTGGTAATGCGGCCTCCGCGCTCCACTTCCTCGCGGTCGGCCAGACGGATGACCTGACTGCGGACAAAGCGGAGATCCTTCTGGTGATCGGCTTTTGTTTCGAGATCCTCCACGGTGAGGAGGACGTTGAAAAAGGTTTCGGTCAGGACGAGAAAGGCGATCCCGGCAATCGCGACCGCGATGACCGTTTCGATCAGGGAAAAGGCGGCTCGGCGGTGCGCGTCAGTTCTCGCGGGAATCATAGATGACAATGGCGGAAAAGGGATCGTAGCGTTGCGTGAAGGCGGATCGCTCCACTGCAAAGACGACATTGAAGGGCGTGGAGGAACGATCCGACCGGAAAAACACCGTGGGCGCTCTCGCAGTTTCAGCATCGCCGAAGGACCTGAGGCCCTGAAAGGGCAGGCGCTGTTCGAATCGAAGGCCGACGTCGTTCGGATCCGCGATCTCGAGGGGAAAGGTGGCAAGGGAATCTCCCGACGCGCCGTTGACCAGGAGCTTTGCTTCCTCGGGCTCGTAGCTCAGGGAGACGGTTTGCTTGTGATAGGCGGCCTGAAAACGAGCTTCGCGGACCGCTTTACGGAAGGTTTCCTCGACGGGTTCCTGACCGAGACCGCGTAGAAATGCGTCCGCGTTCAAGACAATAAGGCCGCCGACCAAGGCAATGAGGCCGAGAACAATGAGGATCTCGACAAGGGTGAAAGCCCCGCCGGATTTATTCCCAGTTGCCAATGTCATCGGCATCCGAAGCGGGGTCCGGACCCTTCGACCAGAGATCATATCCATCGGGGTTGTGCGTGCCGGGATACTTGTACTGGTAAGGATTGTTCCATGGATCCTCCGGCAGCTTTTCAATGTAAGGGCCGCTCCATTTCTCCTCGCTGACCCCGGCGGGCTTGTTCAACAGGGCCTCGAGGCCCTTTTCGGTGGACGGGTAGGAGCCCATGTCGATGCGGTATTTCAACAGCGGCGCTTTCAGGGCCTGGCTGACGAACTGTTTCGCGACATCCTCCTGGGCGCCGCCAAAAAGATTGCCGATACGCCCGATGAGAAGCGTTCCGACGATGGCGATGAGCGCGATGACAATCAGCATTTCCACGAGGGAAAAGGCGGTGCGCGGGCTGCGGGAGAAAGATACGGTTTTCATGAATTGTCTTTGGTCTATAATCAAGACGGGACGGGGGAAGTTGCAACGCCGAAGCGACTGTCGGCGACAATTCCGACGTCAGGACCCAAGAATTTGTTCAACCAGGACCTGTGGATCCTCCGTTTGTCGGAGGTTTGCGAGGGCTTCGCGGACCTTCCCGTAATCGGGACCTCGGTTGACCCAGCCCCCGAGGATGCGCCGCAAATCGGCGGGTCTCCGCAGCAGCCGTCCGGCGCCATGGGCGAGGACGTAGCGGGTGGTGCAGCGTTCCTGCGGCATGAGTCCTCCGAGACTGTCGTAGAGAATGGGACAGGAGAAGTGGATTGCCTCCATGCTCGTATTGGCCCCCGCGCGTGTGACGACGGCGTCACTGGCCTCGAGGTGGCGGTGAACCTGTCGGCTGTACCCTTCGAGGTAGAGTTGGAGATTCGGGAAGCGTCGCCGCAACTGTCGCATGCCCTCGAAAGCCCGGGAGTTGTGTCCGCAGACGACGATCAACTGCAGCTTCTCAGCGAGGGGAACCAAGGCTTGGACAAAAGCCTCATGGTGGTTGGCGCCGTAGCCGCCCGTGGAAAGAAAGACGGTGAAGCGGTCCACATCGAGACCGAGATCGCGACGAAATGCGCGGATTCCCTCTCGGTCCAGACGTTCGGCAAAGGATTCGGGGGGAAGGAGAGGACCGAAGACGGTACAACGTTCGGGGGGCATGCCAAGGCGGATCGCGTGTTCGCGGGCCTCCTTGGTACGGGCGATGAAGAAATCTGCGGAGGGATTGACCCAGTGGCGACTGTAACCAAAACCGCCGGAAAATTCGCCGCAATAGGTGCCGCAGCGAACCTCATCGCCGAGCACACGGCGGGCATCCTCGAAATAACCGCGGTTGGTCGAGTCGTGAAAACTGAGGACAAGGTCCGGTTTGTAGTGACGCAGCAGGGATCGGTAGGCCTTGCCGCCAAAGCTGACCCTGCTGGTGTGGGCGGCCATGACCACCTCGACGATGAAAAAGTAGAGGTTGTGGAGAAAGGGGGCGTGCCGCTGGATCGCATTGTAGATTCCAACGCCGAAACGTCCCAGGCGGGAGGTGGATTCGATGACCTGCTCGGTACGGATTTCCACCTTGGCTCCGTATCTCCGGCGTACCCAGCCGCTAAACGCCTCCGCCCGCATATCATGGCCGCTTCCGGTACTGGAGGACAGCAGCAGGAGGCGCGTTCTCATGAGGAGGAGAACGCGAGGACGACATTGGTCCCGCCAAAGCCGCTGCTGTTGGAAAGAAGGCGTGCAGGAGGGGTCGGGCGGCATTCGCGGAGAATGTTCAAGCCCGCTGCTTCCGGATCCAACTCGGAGATATGGGCGCTTCCCGGGGTGAAGCCTTCCTTCATAGCGAGAAGGGAAAAGGCGGCTTCCATTATACTGGAAAGGGAGAGGGCGTGGCCTGTCAGGGCCTTGGTGCTGCTGACGGCGGGGGCCGCTTCGGCCTCCGTAAAAACTTTATGCAGAGCGCGGCATTCGGAGAGATCCCCGGTCGGCGTGGACGTGGCATGGGCATTGACATAGTCGACCTGCCCGGGTTGCCATCCGGCGTCCGCGAGGGCGTTGCGTATGGCGCGGACAAGGCCCTCTCCGTCCGGGTGCGAAGCGGCGACATGGTAGCCGTCACTGGCCTGTCCCCAGCCGGCGAAGCGGCCATACCCTTCCGCACCGCGTTCCTCGGCGAGGGAGGCCGCTTCGAGAATCATGGCGACCGCACCTCCGGTGCCGACGAAGCCGTCGCGATTCTTGTCGAAAGGCCGGGAGGCATTGTCGGGATCTGCAGATGGGGAAAGGACGCGCATGGCGGAAAAGGGCACGAGGGTTTCCTCGGTGAAGTCTTCCGCGCCGATGACCAGCATGCGGTCCTGACGGCCAAGCCGGATCTCATCATACGCCATTCCAAGGGCATGACCACTGGAGGCGCAGGCGGAGACCATGCCGCAGGTGGCACCGCGGATTCCGTAGGCGGCAGCGAGATTGAAATTCAGGGTTCCGGCGATGGAGGCGACGATGCCGAGGGGAGAACAGCGCGTGGGCCCGACCTTTTTCATGCGGGCGAGATGGTGGTGGGTCATGGCCGCCGAGCCAGAGGACGCGGTGTAGAGGCCGGTGGTTTCGTTCGACAGTTCCGCCGGGGAAAGTCCGGCATCGGCGGCGGCATCGCGAAGGGCGAAATGCGCGTAGACCGCGTTCGGGGAAAGGCCTTTCAACTGTTCGAGGCGGAAACGGATGTCCTCCGGATAGGTCCAGTCCTCCGGGTCGGAGGAACTGGTTTCGAAGCCGGGAAGCGGTGCGGCAACCTGGATGGGAATGCGCTCATTGTCCGCGAAAGGCGGGTAGCGGACCATGCCATGACGCAGCTCGCGAAGGGCGTCCGCGATCACTCCTTTTTCCCGTCCGAGGCAGGTGACAAAGCCGATTCCGGTGACCACTACCGGGCGCATAAGCAAGGGAGGATGACGGCCGGTCAGTTGTCCGTGGCGGGCGCGCTCTCAAAGGTAAGGGAGATTTCCTCCGCTTTGGCCACCTTGATGCCGTCGCAGAGGATGGTTCCCTCAAACTGAACGATCGGCGCGTGGATCTTCTTGAGGTGGACGCTCATCTGAAGGACGTCCCCGGGTTGGCAGGTCTTGTGGCAGCGAACGCCATCGCAGGAAACGAAATAGATCGATTCCGGACGCGGGGCACCGTCAAGGGATTCGTTTTCGCCCTTGAGCAGGAAGAGGACCGCAAGTTGTCCAAGGGCTTCCAGCATGAGGGAGGCTGGAAAGACGGGGCGGTCCTTGAAATGACCTTCGAAAAAGGCTTCGTCCCCGGAGATACGATAGGTTCCTTCGGCACTGAACCCGTTGATGCGGGCTTCGTGAAGGAAAAGGAACGGGGGCTGGTGCGGCATGACGGCGGCCAGTTGTTCAAAGGAGAGGACGTTCCGGCTGGACGGCACCGGCAGACCTTTGAGCTTGGCGTCAAGGTAGGCCTTGATGTCGCCGATATTACGCAGCGAGCGCAGTTCCTCGTTCTCGATCTGAATATCGAGGGTCTCTTCAATGAGGATGACAATTTCCACCATGAGGAGGGAATCAATGCCGAGGTCTTCGAGAAGGCGCGTAGAGTCATCTCCCTCCCGGATTACGGAACGGACATCCGGTTCCACGAACCGCTCTATGATGCCCATGACAATAGTCGGGACGAGATCAGGATCGCGGGTTTTATGGAAGGTGATCGCTGCTTCAACGGTCGGTTCGGAACAGCGTTTCAGGGATTCGCGAATCTCCTCTTCCTTAAGATCTGTGGTCGCCATGTAGGATGGTGAAAATCGGGTTGCGGTGCTGGAGTTGTGCTGGAACGACTTGGTTTTAGCTGGAATAGGTGCGGTTCCTTGTTCTGTAAACAAAGAATTTCCATGTCTTCACAAAAGGGTCACAACCCTGCTCAAATGACAAAGTTTCCATATCGGTTGAAATCGTCTGCACGGGCGCTGCGTCTCTTTCGGCTCCGGCGGTTGTGGCTGCCTGCGTTCACGATGCTTGGGATTACGTTACTTTCGGGAACCGCGGGACCGCAGACCGGTCCGGTGCAATTTGTCGGTATGGACAAGATCGGGCATGTCGTCGTTTTCGGCCTTCTTGCCGTGGCGGTGGCACGGTGTTTCACCACGGAGGGCGGGATGCGGGCGATCCATATCGGGCTGGTGGCGATCGCCGTGACGACGGGCTTCGGCGGACTCGATGAGTGGCATCAGTTGCACAATCCCCTCCGGCAGTTCGAATGGGCGGACCTGCTCGCCGACGCGCTCGGGGCCGTGCTGGGGGCCTTCCTTTACCTCCGCTTTTCCGGTCTGCGCCAACGGTTGGAAACACCGCTTTGGTGCATGCGCTTGCCTACCCGGAAAAGGGCCTCAGACTGACCCTTATGGTCGACGAGAGCGAGGTTTCGGAACGGATTGCCCACCTGCGTGGGGAGATCGAGCGCCACGAGCGTTTGTACCGCGTGGAAAACCAGCCGGAGATCAGTGACCCGGCTTTTGACCGGCTCGTGAAGGAACTCGAGGAACTGGAGGCGGCTTATCCGCTTTTCGCCGCCGCCGACAGCCCCACGCGGAAAGTGGGGGACGACCGCATGGAATCTTTTCGCACGGTACGCCACCTCGTTCCCATGCAGTCCCTCGACAACACGTACAACCGGGAGGAACTGTTCGCTTTCGACCAACGGTTGCGAAAACTTCTCGGGGAGGAAAAGCCGACCTACCTCGTGGAACCGAAAATCGATGGTCTTGCCATCAGCCTCGTCTACGTGGACGGCCAGCTCGACCGCGCTGTAACCCGTGGCAACGGGGAGGAAGGAGACGAGGTCACGGCCAATGTCCGCACCATCCACAACCTGCCCGCCACCTTGCGCGGGAAGAATCATCCCTCGCTCATCGAAATCCGCGGCGAGGTTTTCATGACGCAGGCGGAATTCGAGCGCATCAACCGGGAACGCGCCGAAGAGGGGAAAAGCACCTTCATGAATCCCCGCAATCTCGCCGCCGGGACCTTGAAACAGCTCGACCCGGCCATTGTCGCCCGACGGCGTCTCGAACTGGTTCTGTACGGGCTGGGCGCTGTGGAGGGGCGCTCTTTCCCTTACCAGCACGAACTCAGCGAAGCCTATCGGGAATGGGGCCTGCCTGCGATCGATAAAGCATGGCGGGTCGAAGGAATTGAAGAGGCATGGGCGACCGTGGAGCGGATCGACAAGGAGCGGGTGAGCTTCCGCTATCCGACGGACGGGGCTGTCCTGAAGCTGGATTCGCGCTCGGGACAGGAACGGGCCGGCGCGACCTCGAAAGCCCCCCGTTGGGCGATCAGCTACAAATTCGCCGCCGAGCAGGCGGAGACGAAGCTCAAACACATCAGCATTCAAATCGGGCGTACGGGCGTTCTGACCCCGGTTGCGGAACTGGAGCCGGTGGAAATCGCCGGTACGCGGGTCAGCCGCGCCACCCTGCATAACGAGGACGAGATCCGGCGCAAGGATGTGCGCGAAGGCGACACCGTCGTGGTGGAGAAGGCCGGCGAAATCATCCCCGCCGTCGTGCGGGTGGTGGAGGAGAAGCGCCCAGCGGAGGCGAAACCTTTTTCCTTTCCCGACCGTCTTCGGGAACTGGGCTTCGATGCGGAGCGCGATCCCGGGGAGGCGGCATGGCGCCTGCGCGGCAGCGACAACCCGGAGCAGCTGCGGCGCTGGCTGGAACACTATGCCGGACGTCAGGCGATGGACATCGACGGCCTCGGAAAAGAGATCATCAAGCAGTTGGTCGACCGCGGCCTCGTGACCGAAATCAGCGGCCTTTACCGCCTCCGCAAGGAGGACCTTTTCCAACTCGAAAAATTCGCCGACAAATCGGCGGAGAACCTCCTCGCCTCCCTTGAGGAAAGTCGCGAAGCGGATCTGTGGCGCCTTTTGCACGGCCTTGGCATTCCGCTTATCGGAGCGGAGGCCGCCAAGGACCTCGCCCGCCATTTCCGGACCATGGAGCGGTTGCGCGCGGCCACGCCGGAGGAACTGAAAGCGGTGGAGGGCATGGGCCCGAAAATGGCCCGCAGCGTGGCGGATTTTTTCGGGAAGGAGGAAAATCGCGCTTTGGTCGACCGGCTCCGGGACGAAGGCCTCACCATGGAGACCGCCCTTGAGGAACGCAAAGCCGATGCCGGCGCGCTCGACGGCCTGACCTTTGTTCTTACGGGAACCCTCCCAAACTGGACCCGCGACGAGGCCAAACAGCGCATCGAAGCCGCCGGCGGTAAAGTCACCGGCAGCGTCAGCGCAAAGACCAGCTACGTCGTCGCCGGCGAGGAAGCCGGCAGCAAACTCACCAAAGCCCGCAACCTCGGTGTCCCTGTCCTCGATGAAGAGGGTCTGCGGGATATGCTTGGGTAGAACCCGCGCCCGCAGTGCCCCTCGGCGGCGACGGGGGCCTGTAATGAGTGTAGGGCCGGGGCTTGTCCCCGCGCCCGCAGTGCCTCGAAGGCGACGGGGCCCTCGCACAAGGCGAGGCCCTACAGTGGGTTGATCTGCCCCTCGGCGACGGGGCCCTGTAATGAGTGTAGGGCCGGGGCTTGTCCCCGCGCCCGCAGTGCCTCGAAGGC
>CAYFRH010000113.1:0-8652 GCA_964345345.1 uncultured Puniceicoccaceae bacterium
CCCAACCTTAACCTTCATCGAATATGAGGAATCGTACCCTATTCTTTCTTGCTTTCGCAACGATTGGTTTCGCTGAGGCTCCGACCTTGCAGGCGGAAACCTTCGAGTCGCTTTACCTCTACAACCCCGGAAGCCATCGGAATGACTTCGCCGGCATCGTCGGGGTCGAATTCGTCGCGGCGCCGGATGTCGAGATCACCCACATCGGTTTCTATGATGCCGACGGCGACGGCCTTGCCGCCGATCATGAAGTCGGGCTTTTTGTTACCGACACCGGCGCCGAAGTCGCCAAGGTCACCGTTCCCGCCGGGGAAGCGGCCCCCTATGCCAATTTCACCCGCTGGGTGGAACTGGACAATCCGGTTGCCCTGACCGAAGGCACTTCCTACACGACGTCTGCCGTTGTCCGTGAAGGCGGCGATGAATGGGTGGGCTCCGATGGCCAAGCTGTACCGCCTTCCCGTTTCAACAGTAAGGTTACCACATGGCTGACCGACTTTACTGTCGCGCGTTGGCAAGCGGGATTAAGTTCCGCAGGAGTCCCCGCCAACACCTTGGGCCCCAACCATCTGAACCGTGCCTATCTCGCGGCTAATGTGGCTTACACGACCCCGACCGAGGACTTGGCCGTTACCATCGACGCAGGAACAGAGCACCAGACCATCCGCTCCTTCGGTGCCTCCGATGCATGGAATGTCGATTTTGTCGGCAAATTCTGGGCAGAATCAGAAAGGGAAAAGATCGCCGAATGGCTATTCAGTACGGAAGTGGATGAGAACGGCAACCCCTTAGGCATTGGCTTATCACGGTGGCGCTACTACATCGGCTCCGGTTCCGCCCAGCTCGGGTTTGACAGCGGAATTGATCGGGACCAGCGCCGCACGGAGGGCTTCCTCACGGACGATTTGACCTTTGCGTGGGATCGCCAACAGGGACAAAACTGGTTTCTTGAGAAAGCGGTCGATTACGGAGTGGAGGAATTCGTCGGTTTCGCCGTATCGCCTCCGGTCCAGTACACGATCAACGGGCTCAGCTATGCCAGCGAAGGTCACGGCCGTGTTTCCAATCTTGCCGACGACCACTACGATGACTTCGCCGATTACCTCGCCGAAGTGGCTCATCATTTCGAGACCGAGGAGAGCATCACTTTCGAGTACATCAGCCCGGTGAACGAACCGCAAAACAACTGGGAAGACGCCGGGCAGGACGGGTCCTCGTGGACGAACGAGGAAATCGCCCGGCTCGTCCGGGAACTCAACACTTCCATGGAGGAACGGAATCTTGAGAATTCGAAGATCTTTCTCGCCGAGGCAAGCAGGGTCACGGATTTAACTGAAGAGAGCGATCCCGACCCCGCCGAGGAGGTCATTCATGATCTCTTCGATCCCCAGAGCGCAAATTATGTAGGCGACCTCGAAAATGTAGCTCCAATTGTGAGTTACCACTCGTACTGGACGAACAATGTAAGCAACGAAATCCGGGACTTCCGTACCGAGGCGGCTGACGCAGCCGATCAATTCGGTATCGAATTGGCCCAGACGGAATACAGCCTTCTCGGGATCAACGATATTCTCGAGGGACGTCCCGGTGGCTACCTCGATATTGCCATGCACCAAGCGAAAATCGTCCATAGCGATCTGAAGTACGCCAACGTAACTTCGTGGTCCTACTGGACGTCGATGGAACAGGAACGGTTTAATCAACGCAATCGCTTCGAGCTGGTATGGCTCATCGCTGACGAGAATTTCGACTTGAAAACAGGCGGGACGGCCGAGCCCAACAAAACAATGTGGGCCTACGGTAATTTCACCCGCTTCGTGCGGCCGGGCTATACCCGTGTCGAACAGACCGGGGCCGACGACCTGCTCGGGGTCATGGGCACTTCCTACATGGCCCCCGACCAGAGCGAGCTGGTGAGCGTCTTCATCAACTACGGTTCCCGACCGAAAAATATCGTCATCGATTATCGGAATCTTCCTGGAGGCCTGGAGGCCGGTGACCAGCACACCTACGTCACATCGGGAAGCAAAAATCTGGAATACGTCGGCAGCAACGCCGCCGGTAGTTCCGTCGAGGCACCCCTTCTTTCCGCCGTCACCATCGTGACGGAACTCGGGGAAGGCGGCCCCACGCCCACGGTCGACAAGCTGGATAACGGCCTGAATACCCATTGGCTCGGTCGCAGCAGCGGCTCTGCGGAGGACGGTTCGATCTTCGTCACGAAACCGTTTTATTATCACTACGGAATCGGAGCATGGTTCTACCTTCCGAATTTCTCCACTGATGAAAGCACTTTCCTGTTTTCTTTTGCCTCCAATGGCGGATGGCTCTGGACGAACCAGAATCTGGCCCCTCAGCACTGGAATTACACGACGGGTTGGGAAGTGTTCCAATAATAAAGCGAGAGCTTTTTCTTCCTATGAATCACCGCCCTCTTTTGGCCTTCTATCTGGGATCGGCCCTGCCCCTGTTCGGGCAGGGCCTTTCCATCACAAACGGAGACTTCCCTTCTCCCTCCTTAAATGATAATGAACTCTCCTTCGACGTTCCCGCATGGTATGAGTCCACGACCGCATCGGGGAACTTCAACGAGTATGTATTTTTTCGCATCAACCACTTCACGACGGAAAGCCAGGTAGGCGCGATCGCCACCCGCAACGGGTACCTGTACCAGCAGGTGGGAACGGTTCCGGAGGACGGGACGAGCTATGCGCTGGAGCTGGACCTGTTCCAGCGGGCCATCCGCGTTTGGAGC
The DNA here is from genome assembly GCA_964345345.1 of uncultured Puniceicoccaceae bacterium. Lineage (GTDB taxonomy): Bacteria > Verrucomicrobiota > Verrucomicrobiia > Opitutales > Oceanipulchritudinaceae > Oceanipulchritudo. Next base: position 2,756 of record CAYFRH010000113.1, read on the forward strand.
GGTTTGCGGGTCATGCTCTTCGCGGGTGAACCGGCGTCAATCGGGGAGGGCGTCGATATCATGGGCGATCCGAATCTTACAGAGCTCCTCCGGCACGACTTTTCCCGCACCGAAACCGGCTTCGAAGCACCGAACGCCGATCAGGTCCTCGGTGCGCGAACGGCCCCCTTCGATTTTTCCGGATTGGAGGAAGGCACATCGCTCTGGCTACGGCTTGACACGCCGGATTCCTCCGGAGGCGCGGCCGCCTTCTTCGATAATCTTCGGTTTGTTCAGAATCCGGGGGACGACCCCGTCATCAATGCCTTTGCGGTTGGTGAAGATCATGTTGTCGAGCCTGAGAGCACGATTTCCCTGCAATGGAACGTCGAAAACGCGGAGGCGATCACCCTGACCGCCAACGGCGCAATCATCGCGGAACCGACGGAACAAGGCGGCAGCCTCTCCTACAGAGTTACGGAAACCACGCATTTCTCTCTGCTTGTGGAGGGCAACGGACGCAGTGAGAAAGTGGAGCAATGGGTCGTGGCAAGGGAAGAACCGTTGCCGAACGTAATTTTATTCGTCATCGACGATTTTGGCTGGGCGGATTGGGAACAGACCGGTGAACCAACCGGGAGCGATCTTTTTGAGACACCGTCCATGGACCAATTGGCCCAAGACGGCATCTGGTTCACGGAGGGATACGCCGCCGCGCCGGTTTGTTCCCCGAGTCGAGGAGTCCTCCTGACCGGACAATCCTCCGCCCGGACCCGCCTCTCCGACTGGATCTCCGGAAAAGGGGACGAGGGCCAGCCCGTTCAAGAAGCGTATTGGATTCCCCGGCTTGCCTTGGATAAAATCACCGTCGCGGAACGCCTCGACCAGATCGGCTACCAAAACATCCATGTCGGCAAGTGGCATCTCGGGGAGCGCGAAAACGCCGAGACCTTTCCCACCCGCCAGGGATTCGACGTTAACATTGGCGGTACCACCAAGGGAAACCCTCCCAGCGGGTACTTCCCTGATGGCGCCGGCTCCTTTCTTCTACCTGAACTGGAATCCGGGTATTCGCAGGAGGACTACCTGACCGATGTCCTCACCGACAAGGCGGTGGCGGAAATCCGGAATGCCGTCGAGGCGGAAGAACCGTTCTTCCTCTACCTTTCCCACTATGCCGTGCATACCCCGATCGAGGCGCCGGAGGAAACCGTGACAAAATACGAGGAGAAACTTGCCGATCTCGAAAATCCCAAGCAAACGAACACGACCTACGCCGCCATGATCGATCACATGGATGCCAGCCTCGGCGACATCCGGGCGGAGATTGAGAATCTCGGCATCGCGGAGAATACGCTCGTCCTTCTCGTCTCCGATAATGGCGGTCTGCTGCGGGTTTCCACGAACGAACCGCTGCGCAGCGGCAAGGGCCTCAATTACGAGGGCGGCACGCGCACCCCCTTCATCGCCGCATGGCCCGGGATAATTCCAGAAAACCGACGCTCCCCCCTCGTGGTCGGCGGGCGCGATATCGTCCCGACCATCCTTGAAGTCGCCGGCCTCGGTCGAATGCTGGAGGAAGCGGATACCTTTGACGGCGAAAGCCTCTGGCCGGAGCTGCTTGAACCGGGAAGCTATACGAGATCCCATCCCCTCGTTCTTCACTATCCGCACTTTTCCCCGCAGGGCGGGAGCCCTCATTCCATGATCCGGGAAGGCGGTTGGAAGCTGGTCTATACCTACGTCGATGAGAGGGCCGAAGTCTATCACGTCGCCGAGGACCTTTCCGAGGAAACCGACCTCGCGGATGAGGAAGCCATGCGCCGCGCCGACCTTCTTGAAAAGATGATCTTCGGGCTCCATCGGCAGAAAGCCCGATACCCCACCGCATGGGACGGAACCTCGCTTGATCCCGCCCAGCGCTTGACCGCGGGCGAACTTTTCACCGACGGCGAACGCCACCGCTGGTTCGATGTCGGTACCGATGAGGAAGACGATCCCCTGCCCTCCTACCTGCAGCAACCCTTCCTCTACAGCTACGGTCTGGAGGGCTGGTTCTACCTTCTCCCCACTTCCACCATGGCCAGCACATGGCTGTACGACTATACGGACGGAGCATGGATGTGGACCAATATGGATATTCATCCATGGGCCTATTCCTTTGACCCGGAAAACGAGGGTTACCGGCGACTCGAATAGGCCGGGCTACTCTGTTGCTTCGTTGGAAGGTCGCAGGAACCACGGCAAAATGGTCTCCGCGGCAATCCGATGACCCGCTTCATTCGGATGATTGGCCTGTACCATCAGCTCACCAAGGGCAAGGCCTGGATCTGATTCGATGCGGTCTGCGAAGGCCGCGTAGCTATCAACCAGCCCGACTTTGTATTCCGCCGCCAGCTCACGTATCTGCTTGGAATGTTGGGCCAAAGGAGTTTCCGGATCATTGAGGTCCTCACGCGTATCCGGCGTCGGCGTCAGCAGAAGAATTTTCATTTCTTCGGCAAGAGCGGCCTCGATCATGCCCCTCCAAGCCGCTTCCGCTCGCTCAAGGCCAATCGCGCGGTCGTTGAGCGCGTAATCAATCAAAATAACATCGGGGCGTTGAGGGAGAACATCTCCGGCGAACCGTTCCGCGCCCCGCTCCGCATTCTCACCACCAATGGAAGTTGTGATAATGTGGATGGCGGCAGGCGGATATTGTCCGCTGAGGGTTTTCCAGACCATGTAGGGGTAGGCTTGAAAAGGCTGGACTCTCCCGCCGGTGTAGTAGCCGGAAGGAACGCTATGCCCGTGAAAGACGACAAAAATCCCGGGATCTCCGGGCTGAAATGTGTCCATTTTCACGACAAGTTCCTCCAGATAGTCTTCGGGGTCGGCCACTTGGGATACAAGCGGAGAAAACCATATCAGAATGAGAACAACCGTAAGCAAGGACGGACCTCCAAGCAGTCGGGACCGGATAATTTCAGGATTCATTGCAATGCCTTTTCAACTTTATATTCAATAACACGGTACCAACTGGCGGAGGTATTCATGGTCCCGACTGGGCGGACTTCCGGTAATTCAATTTCGAAGGCGGATTGGTTGGGAGAGTTCACAATATCGATGGTCGACCAGAACCGCTTCAGATTATGGGTCCGCTGCAGGAGGACAGTCGCTTCAGGAAAATTCTCAAAATGGAAGGAGCATTCAAGGGGGCGAAAATCACATGCGGAACGAACCGAGTCCCCCGGAATGGGAGCGAGGGGATTATCGGGAAACCACTTCAGGATTTCCTTTGCCAGAAACCAATGCCCATCCGGTGAAAGCCTTCCCGCGTCAAAAAATGAATCCGGTTGTTCGTCCGGTGCGTTTAGCACGGCCTGAAAATCGATCAAGGCAACACTGGAGTTTTCGGCAAGCTGACGAATCCCCTCCGCAAGGGCGTTGACGTCTTCTTCCCGAACCGATTCCGGTAACGATGACATCGGTACAGGCGGAGTTGTCAGGAATACCCGGACCGCGCTGCTGGTGGCCATTTCAACCATCTCCGCAAGCGCATCGATTGATGCCTCCAAGTTTCCGCCAATATCTTCTCGGCCAAAATCCAGGATGATCAAGTCTGGCTTTCGGTCGAGGACACTCGTCTGAAAGGTCTCGACGGCATCAGGGGAAGCAAGCCCATACCTCCCGCTGGCGATGGCATTGAGAACGGAATAGGGATACCGTTCCTTCAGAAGACCCCTCACATAATGAGGATACGATCGGTGGATACCCGGACGGCTTTCCTCATTGTAGCCGAGGGAAGTGGATCCACCGTAAACGACGATATTGACCGTCCGGTTTTGCGGCCAGCGGGCCTCTAAAAGACGGGGAAAATGATCAAGGTACGCTTCCGGTGTGGTAATGGGATCCCTTTGCGCAAGTTCAACATAGCGAATAGCGTTCAGGGCAAGGACCGAACCGGGATTCCCCGGATCAAGAGGCAGTATCTCAAGGGTCCGTCCCGAGGAGGCTTCCGGTCGAAGAAAACGGTAGCAAACGCTATTTCCAGCTGTCCAAGGCTGTCGGATCGTAAGGGTCCCTGTGGAGGCCTCGTAAGCGGAGGAGGTCGAACCCTGATTAACAAGACCGGGATTTGCTTGGAACCCGGTAATCGTGACGGTTGCACGGGTCCAGATAACACAGAGTTCTTCCAATCCTGTCCCGGGCTGCAGGGAAAGGCGAAAATACTCATCGGCTGGCAGCTCCCCGTCTTCATCGCTGGCGGCATTTCGATTGCTGGCGGACGATTGAACTCCAATAAATTGTCCGCCTGTTATGAAGCGTGCGTCCTGCGGACCCATTGCCTCAAGGCGGACAAGGCCGTCGTCCGTGGTTACAGCGGATTGACCGGTTGGGACATCTCCGGGAAAGATTACGCCAGCCGCTCCGCTAACACAGCTGGTTCCGGTTATCCCTAAAATAAATAAAAAAAATAAAACACCCTTAAAACTGCTCGATTCCACCATTACAGACTACCAAATCCGAAGGTTTTCCTCACAATACATTATTCTGATTTCCATGGACGTTCTAAAGAAGCAATGAACGAATTTTCACATTTCTCTTCGTTTGCTTAGAAGAACCGGTGCCGCCATCCGTTTTTCCTCCTGGGCAACATGCTTGCCATTATGTCTGAACGAGATTCATCCTGCTCCAAGCCGCTATCCTTCGGCTACCAATTCTGAACCCCGGAGACCCCATGAAATCCTCTTCTTTGCTATCTATACTAGCCGGTCTTAGTGGACTTGGCCTACTTCCCGCGGTCGTATTCGCCACGAACCCCACCGACAATCCCGTTGCTTCCTTTTACGGAAGCGACCCCGGCTACCCGGCATGGACCGACCGGATCGGATGGAACCATGTAATCGACATGTCGGTCTTCGGTGAAGCCGGACAGAGCGACTTCGAAAAGTTCGAGGCCGCGCGGGACCAGTTGGCCGCGCAGGGAGGCGGTGTTCTCTACTATCCGGGCGGCACGTATGACTTTTCCGACGCGCCCATGGACGGGCCCGACGGCCGCGGGCTCATGCTCAGGAGTGGCGTCGTGATCCGCGGAGCCGCCCCCACCGGCGACGGCGATGCCACCGACGGCGATCTGCAGCTTCCCACGCGCTTCGAGTTCGGCTTCACTTCCCGCACCGGTACGGGCGCCACCCCGACGGGGGAAACCCCGCGCGATTGGAACCTGATTGGCTTGCAACCGGACACGTCCGGAGGCGAGAGCCTTGGCGAAGTCGAGAATGTCGGCATCGTGCATGTGCACCTTGTCGGAGCCTCCGTCTTTTGGGGATTTGAACTGGATTGAGATGGCAGCACCCCCTACTCCGCTTCCGGCGGTTGGAAAAGCGCACTGGTGAAGAGCACATGGGCGGATCGCGTCGCCGACGGCCAATTCCCGCTGGACTATTTTGTCGGTTCCGCATCCTTCCGACGCTATGTGGGCGCCGGAAGCGGTCGGCTCGTCTTCGGCTGCGTCCTTCAGAATGCCGCGCCGGTGAACAACGTGTACCGCGAGGGCCGGGGCGATCCGAAAAATTTTGGCAACGACGGCTACTGGCTGCAGAAATTTGCCGCTCGCATCCAAATCTACGGCTCAACGCCGTAATCGCGAACAATCTCCTTCCGCAAAGCACGCGCGGCTTCCTCTACGAGCAGACCGTCGGGCATAACCCGTCCCAAACGACCAATGCCTCCATGTGGATCAACCGGACCGAAACCATATTTTTTGACTACAACTACGTCACCGGGATCGACCTGAACAAGGAGTTGCTCAACCCCTTCAACAACAAGATGGCCGGCTACCTCGAGCCGCATGGCGTCGTGCGGGACAACCGCATCTACAATCACGGCCGCAAGGGATACAACCTTTCCGGTAAATGGGTCGAGATCCGCAACAA
>CAYFRH010000114.1:0-8615 GCA_964345345.1 uncultured Puniceicoccaceae bacterium
GAGGGGCACGGTGGGCGCGGGGACAAGCCCCGGCCCTACAGAAGGTTCCGTTGCCTTTGGGGCACGGTGGGCGCGGGGACAAGCCCCGGCCCTACAAAAGAACGGTTATTCCATTTCCAAGTACGCCGAGAACACTTCCTTGGCGATGGGAGCGGCGGTGGAGCCGCCGCCGTAGGTGGTATTTTCGGCGGGCACCCCCTCCACGAGGACGGCCACGGCGACCCGGGGATTGCGCACGGGGGCGTAGCCAACGAACCACGCGAGGGTGGTGGGTTTTCCGTCTTTGCGGACCTGGGCGGTTCCGGTTTTCCCCGCCACCGCCATATCGGGACCGCCGGCGAGGCGGGCCGTTCCGCTTTCGCCGGCCTGACGCATGCCTTCGTGCACAAGGCCCAGCTGTCCCGGGGACAGATCGATGGGCGGGCCCGTCTCCGGCGGGCCCGCTTCATGGAGCAAGGTCGGCTGCAGAAAGGTGGTTCCACGCGCGAGGGAGGCCGCGAAAGTGGCCATCTGCATGGGAGTGAGCAACAGGAAGCCCTGACCAATGGCCATATTGGCGGTGTCACCCGGAAACCAGCTTTCGCCGTAAAAGCGGGCGGCCTTCCATTCGGGATCGGCAACGAGCATGCGCCGGGTTTCGCCGGGAAGTTCGATCCCGGTTGCTTCGTCGAGGTGAAACCGCCGGGCCTCGTCGGCGATGGCCCAGACGCCGGCGGCAAGGCCGCGGTCATAGAAGAAAACATTGCAGCTTTCGCGGATGGCGCCGACGAGCTGCAATGGCCCATGGCCGCTGCGCCGATGGCAGTGGAACTGTCGCCTTCCGACGCGGAGGACGCCTTCGCAGGTGACCGTGGTTTCTTCGGAGATGACGCCCTCGCGCAGGCCGGCCATGGCCGTGACCAGCTTGAAGGTGGAACCCGGCGGATACAGTCCCTGAACGGCGCGGTTGAGCCATGCCCCTTTCCGACGGATTTCCTTGTCCATTTTATAGCTGAGAAAGGGCGAGAGCCGGTTCAGGTCGAAGGCCGGCTTGCTGGCGAGGCCTAAAACCTCGCCGGTGGCGACTTCTATGGCGACCACCGCCCCGGTCATTTCTCCCAAGGCGCGTTCCGCCGCCAGCTGGATATCAATATCGAGGGAAACGGTCAGGTCCGCGCCTTTGCGGGCCGGTTCATGGACGACGCGTTCATATTGGAATCCGCCCGGATCCACGGTCCAGATTTCCCCGCCCGTTTTGCCCTGCAGGTGCTTGTTAAAAGCTTTTTCAATCCCGCTGCGCCCGATGGAACCTTCGTTGCGGAAGGTCAGGAGCTCATCGCCGGGAAGGCTGCCCTCGGGGAATTCGGTACTGTCGGAGACAAAGCCAAGGGTGTGGGCGGCGGCCTCCTTGTACGGGTACCAGCGCGTCGTTCCGGTCAGGATCTGGATCGGGGAATCCATCGGAATCTGCTCGATGAGCAGGGCGTATTCCTCCGAGGGAAGGTCCTGGATGAGCGGAAAGGGGAGAAGAAGGGACTGGGAAAAGTGGCGCTCGATGTCGCGCGAGTCCACGGTGGCCTCGCGGCCGAGAATCCGGTTCAGGCGCCCAAGGTACTTTTGCACGACGTTGCGGCGCGCGCGGAGATTGAGGGAATGACGGTCCCCGGAAAGGCCCAGTTCACGTTGTCGGCGGACAAGGCGAAAGTACTCGCGGCGGAATTCCGGCCGCAGCTCGTTCAGGTAAACCACGGCGGAAAAAAGCGGGCGATTGCCGACGAGAAGGTTTCCGTGACGGTCGTGGATATTGCCGCGCGGCCCGGGCATCAGGATGCGGCGATAATTCTGGCGCTCCTCGGCGGCGGCAAATTCCTCCTGCTGCAGGAGTTGGCGATAGCCGAGGCCGGCGACAAGGCTGGCCATGCAAAGGCCAATGACGAAATAGAACAGGCGCAGGCGGAGGTTGACCCGCGGGCGGCCGGGGTCCTTGCCCTCGGGGGAGGAAGTGCGGGAACGCCTTGCCGGAGGTACCATGAATTAAAAGAATTAGGCGGATTGCATCTCCGCTTCAAGGTTCCAACCGAATCGGTACAGGAGGGCCAGCAGCAGGCGGCACCACGGCGGGGCCAGAAACGCGCAAAGGAGCACGCTGAGGATCGCCTCGGGCAGGAAGCGTTGCCAATACACAGGATCCAGCGAGCTCCCGGGGCGAAGAAAAAGGGCGAGGACGAGAAGCAGAAAAGCCTGGGCGAGTCCGGCCAGTACGCGCAGTTGGGCGGTATTGTGGCGGTGGATCTGTTGCCGCCCACGGATCAGAAAAAGCCAAAGGGCAAGGTAGCCGAGCAAATAAGTGCCCGGCGGGACCGGGTGAAGGGTTTCCGCAAGCAGGCCAAGGCCCGCGAGGAAAACGCCCGCCCCCGCACGCTGAAGGTAGAGGCTGAAAAAAATGACGAAGAGCGTCTGCACATGCAGGTAGACCGGCCAGCCGGAGAGGACGCTGTTGGCCTCCCCGACAATGAAAAAGAGGAGCAGGTGCAGCAGCAGGACGAGGGTGAGACTTCCGTTCCGGCTCATGGCGCGGGTTCGGGCTCGTTGGGGGATCGCACGGGGACGAGGACGGCGACCTCGCGAAGTTGTCGCAGGCGCGGATCGAGCCGGACGGGACCGAACTGGAACAGGCCCTCCGGTGTGGGCTGGAGGTCATAGACCCACCCAAGGGTGAGGCCGTCGGGAAAGGTGCCGCCGAGGCGGGAGGAGGTCAGCCGTTGCGGTTCCTGCAGGCTGACCTCGATATCGGGCGGTACCGTGGAGACTTCGCCGGCGGCCGGGGCGAGGCCGGCATGCATCTTGCCGCGGTATTCGACGGGCCGGTCGTCACCTTCGAAATGGGCGGCCGTGCGAAATCGGGGATCGCTGAGCAGCTGGACGGTCGAGGTGTAGGCATTGGCCCGCTGGATCCGGCCGACCATTCCGCCGGAAAAGACCACCGCCTGTCCCTTGGCAACGCCGGCAGTCACTCCCTTGCGGATGGTCATCGTCTGCCACCAGCTGTTCAGGTCGCGCCGGACGACGCGGGCGATTTCATAGCGGTGTTCCGGTTGCGGAGGGAGGTTGAAAAAGGCCTCCAGACGCTCGTTTTCCGCCTCAATGGCGGCGGCCCGCTGGTTCCGTATGCTGTAGGCGGCGTTCAGACGGGAAAGGTCGGCCCCGGCCTCGATCAGGGTTTCTTTCTCCTGCCCGCGCAGCGTCCAGTAAGAACGAAGGTCCCGAAGATAACTGAGGCCCGTCCAAGCGGGTGCCTGAAACTCCTGAAAAACGGTCTCCGTGGCCCGTTTCAGGAACAAAGGACTGAACCACCAGACAGCGAAAAGAAAGAGGCTGAGCAAAAGGGCTCTGGTTGCAAAGGAAAGGCGCGGCATTCCGGTCGAAAAGCTTCCTCAACACGGCGGGAGTCAAGCGTCTGTGCGGGCGCGTCTTTCCATGGAGCCGCTCAGGAACGCGTCTTCATGAGCCAGTGAAGATTCTGGAGGACGATGCCGGTACCGTTGGCCACTGCCGAGAGGGCGTCGTCGGCGACAAACACCGGCAGCCCGGTGGCATCACTGAGCAGGCGGTCGAGATCGCGGATCATGGCCCCGCCGCCGGCGAGGACAAAACCCCGGTCGACAAGATCGGAGGACAACTCCGGCGGGCAGCGTTCAAGAGCGCTCCGGACCAGTTCGGTGATGGAATTGACGGTATCGGCGAGGGCTTCACGGATTTCCTGGGAGGAAATGTGCAGCGTCTTGGGCAGGCCGGCGACGGAATCACGGCCCTTTACCTCCATGGTCAGTTCCTCGTCGAGGGGGGCGGCCGACCCGACCCGGATCTTGATTTCCTCGGCGGTGCGCTCCCCGATCATGAGGTTGTAGGCCCGCTTCATGTAGTTGATGATAGAGGCATCGAGTTCATCCCCGCCGACGCGGATGGACTTTGAATAGACGACGCCGGAGAGGGAAATGATGGCCACCTCGGTCGTGCCGCCGCCGACGTCGACGATCATGTTGGCGGCGGGATCCTCAATGGGCAGGCCCACGCCGATGGCCGCCGCGACGGGCTCCTGGAGCAGGCGGACTTCGCGCGCACCGGCATGAATGGCGCTTTCCTTGACCGCTCGCCTCTCCACTTCGGTAATGCCGGAAGGCACCGCTACGACGACGCGCGGCGGGACAAACCGCATGGAATTGTTCACTTTCTGGATGAAGTGCCGCAACATCGCCTCGGTGATTTCAAAATCGGCGATGACGCCGTCCTTCATCGGACGGAGGGCTTCAATATTCATGGGGGTACGGCCCAGCATGCGCTTCGCCTCCTCGCCCACCGCGACCACCTCCCGGCTTTCGCTGTTAATGGCGACCACGGAAGGTTCCCGAAGTACGACCCCTTTGTCGCGGACATAAACAAGCGAGTTGGCGGTGCCGAGGTCGATGCCGATGTCGTTGGAGAAAATGCCGAGTGCCTTGCCGATCATGAAGGAGAGTTCCTGTGAAGCCCTTTCACAAAGCTTTGGAATTTTGTGATAATTAAGGGGATGTCAAAACGGAAAGCAGTTCATTGCGCCGGATGGCGGGGTCGCCGGGAAAAACCGTTGCCAGCGGTCCCTGCCTGCATAAAATTTCTCCTATGATTACGTTCACCCTTGCCGAACAACTGCTTCTTCTTGCCCTCGACGATGAAACCGGAAAGTTGCGCCAGCTACCGGACAGGGCCTTGGACTATGGCCTTGCCGGGGCCATTCTCGCCGATCTGACGCGCGCAGGAAGGATTGAGGTTGCCGACGAGAGCGTGAAGGTCCTCGATCCCAATCCCGTGCACTCGGCACCAGAGGACCTTGGCCTGCGCGAGCTTGTGGATGGCGAAGTGGAAAGCCTCGGGGCTGTTCTTTCGCACCTCGCTGGAGACAGCCACCAGTTGCGGCAACAGGTGATCCGCCACCTTGTCGAGAAAGGGGTACTGAAGGAGGAGAACAAAGAAATCCTCTGGGTCTTTCATTTTAGCCGTTATCCTCTCGCCGACCCGCTTGCCGAATCCTCTATCAAACAACGGGTGCGGAGGATCGTCATGAACAGGGAGGAACTGACCATGCGGCAGAGTGTCCTGATTTCCCTGATCCAGGCCTGTCAACTGGGGTCCATTCTCTTTACGGAGGAGGAATGGCAGACGTACCGGGAGCGCATCGAGGAAATCGCCCGTAATGACAAGATCGGCAGCGCGGTCATGAAGTGCCTGCAGGAAATCCAACGCGCCATCCTTGAGATCCGGACCTATTCCGGGATGTGATCTCCCCGGCACCGGAGCGGATGCGGGGTTAGTCGCGCGCCTCCGCCTCCCGGCTCACCCCGCTCTTGCGCAACCACAACCTGGAGACCTCGGGAATCCGGAAGAGGTCCGGAGCGAGCTTCGGGTTGATAGCGAGTGACTTGTAGCGGGTGGTGCGGAAGGATTCGCCGCGGATGCGGAAATCGTACCCGTTTTCCCACCAGATCCCGTTTTCCTTGCGCAGGCCGATCGGCATGCGGTCGGCGAGGACTTTTTTTCCGCCGATGAGGACGGGATGCCGGTAGTTGAGGACATGGAAGGTCTTGCGGTCGATGTGCAGGTCGATCTCCATGCCCCAGACGAGAAAGCCGTGCAGGAGAAAGGCCTCGCGACCGGCGAAACGGACTTTCCCGCGGTAGACGAAGCGGTGTCCGTGTTCCTCGTAATTCAAGAAGAGAAAGGGGAGGGAGCCTTCGAGGAGAAGAAGGCCGCGCGCCAATCCGGTCACGTTTTCGGGCGGTTTTGCTTTCGGCAGCAGTTCCCTGCGCCATACGGCAGAGCCGTCGGTGGCGCGGAGGGAACGGTAGGTCCATCCCAGATGCTCGCGTTCACGCGTTTCATGAAGGGCGTCGACGGAGCGGTAGGCGCGCGTGATGGAAAATTCACGACGTCCCTCTTTGAGGGTTCCCGTCAGGCGGAGTGTGCGCACGAGCCAGAGGGCGCTCTCTCCGCCCCGGGCCTCGAGGTGGAGGGCGAGGATCTTTGCGCTGGTTTCGTCGGTGGCGGCGGGGATTTTGCTGGAGGGCCAGATTCCGTCCTTTCCGTCAAGCGGGCAAACCACCGCCAGAAGGGCAAGCAGGACAAGACGGAGCGGAAACGAGGCCATCGGTTTCCGGAGAATGGAATCCGCGCGACCGCTGACAACGACAATTGGCGGCGGCAGGGGCCGTTTTGACGAAAAATTCAAGCGCCCGGCAGGAGAGGCGTCTCGGCGGCAAGGAAGCGGAATAGATCCTCCTGCCATTGGAGGAGGTCGCGGGCATCGGCGGAACATTCGGAGACCGGCCGTCGCAGCGCTTCGGCGAGGGCTTTCCGCCGCGAAACCGGCTGGCCCTCAAGCCAGCTCTGGTGCATGGGATAGCCCTCTGCGCGGGCGAATAGGAAAACGGTCTTAAGCGGAACGACCTCGGGCACAGCTGCCGTCTCCATTGCCCCAAGGGCGGAATGGAGAAGATCCCATGCGGAGGTGAACTCCTCCATGTGGGGAAGGTTGGCGGAAAAGAAGGCAGCAAGGCGGGAGGCCGCTTGTAATCGACGATAGTCGCCTCCGAGGCCCGGAAAGCCGGCTTCCGGACTGAATTCCTGCAGCCATGCGGGCTGCTCAGGGCCTTTGCGCCGAAGGGTGACTTCGCCCACGGCAAGGTAATCGGGAAGTTCCTTGCCGGGTCCGCTTTTGCGCGAAAAGCGGGCGAGGACATGGAAAAGACCCTGCTCGCGAAGAAAGAGGTGCAGGCGGAATCGGTTTTCCCCGGAGGCGGTCCGTTTGAGGCAGCAGGCCCTGTCCTGTACGAACATGGCTCACTCCATCGGTCGGGCGGTGCTCGAAGGGATGGTCCGTGTGGCCTCCCTCTGCGGCGGCGGGTAGGGCGGCACGACGGCTCCTCCGCTGACGATCAGTTTCATTGCCTCCCCGATGGAAAGGTCGAGGTCCTGCACCTCTTCACGCGGTACCATGAGAAGGAATCCACTGGTCGGGTTCGGGGTGGTGGGCACAAAGACATTGAGCAGTTCTTTCTCCGTCCGGTGCTGGATTTCCCCCTTGCCCTCGCCCGTGAGGAAACCGAGGCACCAGACGCCCGGGCGGGGATATTCGATAAGGACGGAGTGCTGGAAGACCGCCTTCTCCTGCTGCACGAAGGTGTCCCGGATCTGCTTTACGGTGTTGTAGACAGTCCGGACAAAGGGAAGGCTGTCCACGGCCCGCTCGAAGGTATGGACGAGGGCGCGACCAATGAGCAGTTTTGAGAGCCAGCCTAAAAGGGTGATGAAAACGACGACGACAAAGACGGCGGCCACGTAGAGGCCGTATTCGATCCAGATCAGGCTGGCGCTGTTTTTCGGGATGAAGAAAAAGAAGAGCTGCCGGGTCGGAACCCCGATCCGCTGTATCAGAAAATTGACGACAAAAATAGTGACGCCGACCGGGGCGATGAGGAGAAGGCCGGAGATGAAGGCGTTACGCAGGTTCCGAAGCATGGGAAACAACGCTTATGGGCGGCGGAAGCCATGGCAAGGCTAAGGGGTCCCGGCGTCTGCTGTCCAGTCGGCGGGGAGAAGAGCCCCGGCCTCGCGGAGAAGGCGCATGCCTTCCGCCTCGGCCGCCTTCATGGTGCGGACTTCCGCCGCGGTGGAATCGCGGAAGCCGGCGAGGTGGAGACAGCCGTGGAGAAGGTAGAGGGTCAGTTCCTCGGCGAAGGAGTGTCCGTGTCCGGGCGCGGCGGCGACGGCGACGGCGGGACAGATGGCGAGATCTCCGGAGTGCCCGTCCTCCGCTTCGCCCGGGAAGGTCATGACATCGGTCAACGCGGGATCGTTGTAGAAATCGCGATGCAGGCGGCGGCAGCGATCCTCGCGGACAAAGACCATGGCGAGGTCTCCGGCCGGCGGGGGAAAGGGGAGGCGCTTGTCGATCACCGCGAGACAGGCTTCCACCGCTTCAGGAGAGAGACGCAGACGTGGATCCTCGATGAAGCAGTCGACGACGCGGGTCATGACGTTTCGGAGGAGGGCTCGCCTTCGCCGGTTTGGGCGGGGGCGGCACTCTTCTGTTGTCCTTGCTTGGTTCCCCGGCCGTTTTCCTGCCCGGGTTTGCCTTCCGGATATTCAACGCGGGCATGGAGCATGTTCAGCAGCGTAAAGGTGAAACTTTCCCGAATTTGTACCAGTTGGGCCACAGTAAGGGGGGCGGCATCCAGCTGCCCATCCTCCATGCGGGCGAAAAAGATCTTTCCCACCAGCTCGTCCACGCTCTGGGGAGTGACCTTGCGCAAGCTGCGGCTGGCCGCCTCAATGCTGTCGGCAAGCATAATAATGGCACTTTCCGCAAATTGCGGAATGGGGCCCTCATACCGGTAGGTATCTTCATTAACCCGGCTGAGTTCGATGCGCGGGGCGTTCGGGTAGATGGATTCCACGACCCCTTCCGATTGCTGCTGCTCAATGGCCTTGTAGTAGAAATACTGGATGAGAGAGGTGCCGTGGTGCTGCCGGATAACATCGACGATGACGTGGGGAAGGCGGTACTCGCGCGCCATTTGGACGCCCTCTTTAACATGGCTTTT
>CAYFRH010000115.1:0-2141 GCA_964345345.1 uncultured Puniceicoccaceae bacterium
CACATGATTTGCCGTTTTCAAGAAGTCAATTGCGCGGCGAATCAACCCTTTTCGGAATTCCTCTTTCTTTTCCGCGGTTGCGCGCGCCTAAATTGTCTTGACGAAGGAAGCTTTGCTAATCAGTACTATTACGTTTTCTCTTAATCTTCTGCTGCTCTCAAGGCTCACTTGCCATCAAAAAATGCCACACGGCTACGGTCGTATGCACTCGTGGCGTTGACCGCGAAGCAGCGGCAACCAGCGAGGCAACTGATGATAAAAAACGGCAAGGTACGGACTCGGGTCGGTGGGATAATGGCAATCTTAGGGCTTCTGTTGGGTGCCGCTCCGCTGGCCGGGCAGCTCTACACGCAAACGATCGACGTCGCGGTCGACTCCGTAGGCTCCAGCAACAGCGCCTTTTCCGCTCCCGGCCCATTGGCGAACGGTATCAACGCCCAGACCCAGCTGACGTTCAGCCCTTCCGACGGGGTCTCCGGGTCGAACAAGTTCCGCGTCGGGTTCCGGTTGTTGGATGAGAGCGGTGACCCGGTCCTTCTCGACCTCGGTGGAAGCACAGGAATGGTGGGTTGGGACAATTCCAGCGGCTTTACCATCGACATCGATACCAACGCCGGAGATCCGGCGAATGACACCAACAACTACAGCACCCTCGTCCTTCCCAATTCCCAGCTGGATCCTGACAAGAATTACATCGTCGAGGTTGTCGTTGAGATTGAGGGCTTCTTCTTTGTCATTGGCGGAGGAACGACCCCCGGATGGGCCGACCTGCTTGCGGAAGAGGCAAGTCCCAAGCAATTCCAGCATTTCGTCGGGACGCAGGGCGATGACGCGGTGAATGTTCTTTCCGTGCTCGACGCGGTGACCTGGCAGCGCCGCAGCATGGTGACCGGCGCCGCCGGCGGCGCGGCGGCGGAAGCCATCGAAGTGGATGTGGACGCGACCCTGCACCGGTTCGATGACTGGGATTCCACACTCGATAACGGACCTGTCGATGTGACCTACGAAGTCGAGTTGTGGAAGCGCGACACCCTCGACGGCGTGGACGACCAAATCCCGCTGGAGACTCCGCAGCAGACATTTTCTGAATCGATCGACAGCTATTCGCGCGTTTGGATCGATTTTGGTTTCGGGAGTGGATTCTGGCTGTATTCCTCCATCACGGAAAGCGTCAGCCATACCCTCGAAGTCAAGCCGGCGGCGGGACAGCAGCTGAATCCGGTCGAGTATGACTACTACGTGGTCGTGACCATCACGCACGAGGAGGATCCGGTGGCGAGCAACTTTCGCACGGGCAATACCCTGCAGAGTAGCGACGAGCGCCTGCTCCACTTCAGCGGCGATCTCGCCTTCGACGACATCGACACGGTGCTGGAGAATTTCACCAACCTCGCGGAGTCCTCCATTGTCGGCGTGTTCGCGACCTACCTGATCACGGACCTGAACGGTGCGGAGGGGCATCTGGCGGGAGCGAGTGGCTACACCTACGGGCCGGACAGCCTGCGCGTCCGCGTCGAGAACGACGGCACGGCCAGCGTGGTCAGCCCGACTGCGCCGGTAACGCTAAACCCGCCTTCGACCCCGGACGAAGGAACGGTGAACGGGATCCGCTTCTGGCGGACCGGGCATCAGCTTTCCCATACGCAGGGGCTGACTGCGGACCTCGAGGTTCTCCTACCGACCGGGATGGGGTGGACACAGCAATCCGGCGGCGATTTTCGCCTATTCGGGGAATTGGATTTCTCGGCGGTCGACCTCGGACAGGCCTTGGAACCGACCGTTTCGAATCTTGTTTTCACGCCATTCAGCGGAAGCCTCTTTTTTGCCGAGGAAAGTAAACCGGTCCTGATGCAGGCGGGCGGACTGGAGTGGGTGATCGGGGACGGGGTCGTCGAAGCCGTCGCCCCGACCGCGGGAGCCATCTACAGCCGGGAGGCGGACCTCGCCGCCCTCGAATCGGCACCGGTTGCGCCCGAAGATAAATTCAAGCGGTCCAATGAACATTACTACCGGGGCTTGGCCGGCCTTGTGGGGACCGACGTCAAAATCGTGGCGGGCCCCCCCCGGGGGGCGCGCCCGCCCCCCCCCCTCCCCCCCCGGGGGGGCGGCTTTTTTTCCCCCTTTTCTTTCCACACCGCCCC
>CAYFRH010000115.1:2151-8538 GCA_964345345.1 uncultured Puniceicoccaceae bacterium
AATCGTGGCGGGCCCGGTGGGAGACGCGCGCCTGACCGCCTCCTTCCAGCTCGGAGGGCACGTTTTTTTCACGCATTTCCCTTACGACACAGCCATCGATTTCGACTCGGGTACGCTCGCCATCGAGACGGACGCCGTGGACAGCAACAACAGCAAACTGGAAGGGGTGAACCTGCTGGAAACCCGCTACAACCAGGCCTGCCTCGGCGGGGACTGCGGCGCCGGGGTGCTCAATCAGGTCATGCGCATGCAGCCGGACTCGGATTTATTGCGCTTCACCGCCGACGGCGGACTGGTGGCGGCCGGGGACGTCGTCACTTCCGGTGGCGCATCGAATATCCTTGAATGGGGCTACATCGAGGGCAGCGGCAATTTCCATCAGACGGTAAACACGGCGTTCACCCGCAGCACCTTCCATATGCCGGGAACCTTTGTCCGCGGCGATCAGGGGCATGATCCGTGGGACGGGCCTGGATACATCCATTTTACCGGATTCGACGCCACCGATCCCGCCACCGGCGTGGAGCGCCCGGAAACGGCAGCTTACGATCTCGGTCTTGCCGATTACGCCGGTTTCAACTACCGCACCCAAACGGCGGGAGCCTTCGAGGCCACCGCCATCCTCGCCGGTGAAATCGCCACTTACGAGCTGACGGAAAGATGCAAATACTACGTGCGCCCGGCCGGCTTGACGGGTATTCAGGAAGCGGTCACAGGTACCTTTCCAGATGAGCTGGAACTGTATGACTACAAACTGGGCTTCGAGCAATACGGCCTAAGCTACATCCATAACGAGCCGGAGGAGTCACGCACCGACGGCCTGATCGACCTGCCCTATCCGTCGGATTTCGAACAGGATTTCGAGGAGATGCTTTTTACCTGTCGCGGCGGACTGGATTCCATCCAGACGCCGAGCGGGTCGAATCCCCAGATCATGCGCTACTGGCTCGCGAATATTGATATTCTCGTTCTTGATTTCGCATCCGAGGACGGCTGCGATCCGAATGCCCCCACTTACCTGCTTGCCGGGGTTGCGGCGGAAGCGGCCTACGTGAATTCGCCATTGTACGGCACCCTTGGCTTCCGGCCCAACGGACGCCTGATGGTGCCGTCGACCTCGCCCCTGAACGAAGATTCACGCCTGCAATTGCCGTCGGTGGTCAGTTTCGACGGACCGACGCGCCAGACCGATTCCAGTGATCCCGGGCAAACGGAAACGGAATTATACCAGCTCTCGCCCGTGACCCACGCCTACTACAACGCCTTCGATGACGCGGAGGACCAGGCAGAAGGCGCTGGCCTGCTGAACTTCGCGGGCAAACTCGATGTAGCTTTCTTCGAGGACCTCGAAGTGCACATGCAGACCAGCCCGCGCAATCCGGGGGCAAGCCAGACCGTACCTATCCGGCTCATGGGCGGCTGGAGCGAAGCGAGTAGTACTTTTTTCA
The DNA here is from genome assembly GCA_964345345.1 of uncultured Puniceicoccaceae bacterium. Classification (GTDB taxonomy): domain Bacteria; phylum Verrucomicrobiota; class Verrucomicrobiia; order Opitutales; family Oceanipulchritudinaceae; genus Oceanipulchritudo. The sequence goes on from CAYFRH010000115.1 coordinate 3,600, forward strand.
ATACATCCGAGTTCGACAGTGGGAACGTCGGTTTCCCCGCCGGGGAAGATTGGGCCGTCTACCGCAACGAAGGCGACCACGGCGGTGACCCGACCGATTATCTGATCCACGCGAGGCAAAGCTGGCTCGGGGTCATCAATTTTGATTACCCGCTGCAATGGAACGACAGCACCCGTTCCTTCAAGGCCTACGAATCCCAGAGCAACGATTTGCTGGTCGTTTCCGCGGAACACAACATCGACTACCTTAGCGCGGAAACGGCGGAATTGACGATCGGGGTGACCTACGAAGGCATGCCCACCGTTAATATCACCAATTTTGTTATCAATGAAGTCGGCGAGGCCACCGGCGCCTACCAGGCCATGTTGATGGCCGCCAAAGAGCCGGTGGTGGGCGCGATCGAGGACGGCATCGACGACATGGCGGAAATGCTTTCCGACCGGATGGACGCTCTCTACGAGGAATTTTTCTTCACCCCCGTGGAGGAGGACGTCATCGAACCGCTTTTCGATAAGTTGGAACAAGCCGCCGCCAACGGCAACCTCGAGTCCTTCGACGTGGAGACGGCGGTGCTGGACAGCCTGCGCAACGACGCCAACAACCTGCAGTCGCTCATCGAGGATATTGGGGATGCGACGGGAACGGCCAATTCCCTTTTCGACGAGATCGATGGTCGGCTCGAGCAGATTGATCTGGGACTGACCGCCATCATCGAGGGAACCTGGACCGACGGCTCCGGGGACATCATTCCGGATCCCGGCGGGGTTTCCCCTGATTTCGCCGCCTTTCTTGCCAAAGACCTCAACGGGGATTTTCAGATCCTTGTCCCGCTCGTTGAGATGTTGCTCGCCGAGTTGGCCCCGGATATCAGCAATGAACTGAATACCCTTCTTTCCGGCGCCGTCGAGGACCTCAACAGTCGTCTGAACAATCTCTTTGAGGAAGCCAAGCCGACCATTGACCAGCTCGTAAATGTCCTGACCGACCTGCGCTCGGTGGTGCGGGAGGTGCGGTCCGCCATTGCACCCGCCGGTGACCTCCTCGAGGAAATCCATGCCATCGTCGAGAAAGCCAAAGGGGCGGGGGACGAGATCACAACCATGCTGGACGACATCGCGGCGGAGATTGAGAATTTCGTCGCGACGGTCCAGAATTCGCAGGAATTTCTGGATACAGCGGAGGAGGATATCAAAGCCCGCTTCCGGCAGGCAGTGAAGGATAACTTTTATGCGAGTAACTTCGTCGCGCAGATCCAGGTCACCCTTAAGCAGCATCTCTACGACGTCGACGCGGCCATCAATTCGGCGATCAGCCAGGTCTTCGCGGAAATCAACGAGGTGACGAAAGACCTCGTTTCGGAGCTGCTTTCGGGCGTCGATGACAAGATCAACGGTTTTCTCGGTGATATCGACTCGGTGATGGGCGCTGGACAGCTGGACGGCTACGGCAAGTTCAACGGGGACGCCCTCCGCATGCTCCACATCGACCTTTATCTGCAACTGATGGTGCCGGACGAACTCGAACTGAACGGTTACCTGACCATTAAGCAGCTGGATTCGGAAGGCAACGATACCTGCAGCCCGGGAACTCCTGACGCCCCCGCAACCGAGGTCACGGTGGGGGCCACAGATGTGCCGGCGGACTGGCTCTCGCCCGACCTCCGGGTCAGCATCGAGGGCAAGTTCATGTTCCAGAGCAATCCGAGCTTCCGCCTTCTCGGCATGGGCGGCTCCTTCGAGCTGACCGACGGCGAGATCAGTTTCGAATCCTTCAAGATCACCGACATGGGGGCGGCCCTCATGTTCGGGGCCTCGGAGAACTACCTCGCGGCCAAACTCGGGGTCGTCTTCAACAGCTACGAAGCCTTCGGTGGTATTTATTTCGGACAGACCTGTTCGCTGGATCCGCTGCTGCTGGTGGATAAGGACGTGGCCGAAGTCCTGGGCGAGCCCAGCCCGACCTTCACCGGAGTCTACGTTTACGGCGAATGTCACATCCCGGTTTCCGAAGCCGCGCTCGGCATTCCGGCCACCTGCATGTTCCGCATCAGCGCGGGCGTGGGGGCGGGCGCCTTCTACTTCGTGGAAGGGAACACCCTCGGCGGGAAAATCTACGCCTCCGCCAGCGGGGAGGCGTTGTGCGTGGTTTCCATCAAAGGGGAGGTCACCCTCATCGGCCTCGTCCAGAGCGGGGAACTTTCCTTCCGGGGGAAGGGCCGGCTCAGTGGCAGCGCCGGTCCTTGTCCCCTCTGCGTGAAATTCGGCAAAACGGCCACCGTCACCTTCCAGGACAACAGCTGGGATGTGGACCTCTAAGCCCAAACGAAGGGGATCAACCATGGACATTTTATCCAATCAAATGAAACGCCGCCAACCGCCTTTCGCTGGCCTGCTCACTTTTTTCGCCATCATGGGAATGGCCCTTCCCCTTGGCGGACAAAGCCTCGAGGAAGTCCTCTTCACGGTGGGCACCACCGTCGAAGATGAAAACGGGGACGGGGAGGCGGCGGTCTACCTTCTCTGGCAGGCGAACGATCTTTCGCAGTTGAAAGACCGATCCCTCGCCGTGTACAGCAAGGCGGGGAACGCTGCTTCGGTCGATCCTTACCAATATGACGGAACGGCGCGGGTCCGCCTCCAGGGAGCGGCCATTCAGGTCCTGCTGGCGCGCGGCGAAGCCCTCGGCGACGATACCGCGACGCTGGAGAACAACCTCGACAACCTCTTCGAGAAGTTGATTCCCGCCGGCGCGCTTCCGCTCGAGGACAAGATCGCGGCGGTGGTCGCGGGGGCCCTCGACGATCCGGAGCAGTTCGAAAACCTCATCTTTCTCTCCCGACGGCATCCCGCGTTGAGTCTGATCCTCGGAACGGGCTTCAGTAACGAGTATCCCACGGGTGTGCGGACCTTCGAACTGCGGGCCTGTCCGGAAATCGTCGGATCGCCGGATGACGATTGCCGACAGGTGGTCGGGCGTGTCACGATGAAAGTGGGATCTCCGGACGTGCTGCCCGCTCCTGGTCGCCCGGTGGAAGTTCCCTTTACCGATGACGACGGCAATGTCGATCCGCGCGCGCACTTGAACGTGCCCCTGCGCTGGGCCACGCCCAACGATCTCCGCGAACGCTCCCTTCTGCAGTTCGGCTTCAATGTCTACCGCGTCGAAGCCGTGCTTGCCGAGGACGACCTCGGCTGGGACAGCACCGAGCCGGACCCCGATGTCCTTGCCGACCTCGCCGCCGTGGCGAACAACGGGATCGACCTCGTCAACGGGGCGCCGGTCCTCCCCGAACGCATGTTGAGCGCGGCGGAAGCGGCCGACACGACGACCGACCCGGAAACGTATTTCCATATCGACGACAACGACCGCTTCGATCCGGGCGGGGAGCCCTTCAGCAACGGGGACCGTTTCTATTATTTCGTTGCGGCGCGCGATGTTCTCGGTCGCATCGGGGAGGTTTCGCCGGGAACCGAGGTCATTGTTTGCGACCGGCAGCCGCCGCCCCAGGCCAAACGCGTGCGGGTGGAAAACCACTACAACTTCGACCCCTCCACCGACACCAATACGCAGCATTTCCGCGTCACATGGGAAGCGCCCGACCTGAGCCAGACGCAAACCCCGGAAACCATTACCGGCTACCGGGTCTACCGCTGGTGGTCGGTCGACGAGATGCACGAGAAGACCCCCTTCCCCGATGACGGCGCCACGACGACCGAGGGGGGCCTCGTGGCCATCCTTCCGCCCTCCGCCCGCAGTTTCACCGATGACGCCGCCGACGCCCCCTCCCTGAGCGTGGAACGCCTCGACGACGGCAGCACTGTCGTCGAACAGTCCTACGCGAACAAGACCTTCTGGTACACCGTGCGCACCGTCGACGGCAGCGCCTGCGAGGGCGGCAACCTCGGGGGCAATAGCGCGCCGGCCTACGGCGTTCTCCGCGATCGTATCGGTCCGCCCAAGTCGGATGGGCAGATTCTTATCAACTGCCTCGATATTCGAGTGGTGGCCCCGCGGGAAGTGCGGATCGGGAAAATTTTCGTGACCGATCCTGATCCGGACAACGTCTACCTGACCTTGCAGGGCATCCGGAAGGATGCGGCGATCCAGTGGGTAGAATTCGGCCGGTTCAATGCGGCTGGCAGCCTCCTTGAATCCTTTGGCCGCCATTATTTTGTCGGCGACCAGACGCTCATCCAGATTCAGGAAATCGTGGAGGACGCTTTTAACGAGGAAATTTACATCGCAGCCCGCATGGGGAATGGGCTCGGCGATGTTTCCGGTTGGTACACCTTGGGCATTTTCGCTTCGCAGAGCGAAAGCCAGGCCTTCCAGATCGACTGGGAAGGGGAGATTCGCCAGCGCCGCTCCGAACCGGGCGGCAACTGCGACAACCACGGGTCCGTGCCCTTCCCCGGCGGCGAGGTGACCGGCATCGATATCGAGTTTGGGCTCACCCCGACCACGGAGGAGTGGAAAGTGTACCGACGCATTGACGACGGTGCGTTGTCGATGATCGAACAGGGCTTGGATTCCGCCCTTGATGTTCTCAGCGTGATTGTCACGGACAGTACGCTGCCGGCCTCGGACAGCCGAATTTGTTATTTTGTCCAGGTGTTCGACGAACATGGCAACCCCAGTCCGATGGTCCGCGTAGGCTGTACGGGGGAGGAAGGCAAGGAGCCGATCCCGGCTCCCATGTTGGCTCCGCCCCAAGCGGTCGGGACCTCCGCCTCGCCCGATGCCGACTTGAACTGGTTTTGCGCGCCGTACGGAGTCGAGCGCTTCCTCGTCGAGGTGACGGTCGACAACGCTGACAACCTGCCCGGCTCTCTCGGGGGCGATTTTCCCTCGGCAGGTACCTACTATGAAGAGGATGGCCGCTTCTGGATGCCTTTCGAGACCCGTTTGGCCAGCGGCCTCGGCCCGGGCAATAGTCCCG
>CAYFRH010000116.1:0-8451 GCA_964345345.1 uncultured Puniceicoccaceae bacterium
CCGGCGGCGGCGATCTTCCGGATCGCCTCCAGCCGCGCATTGCCGGAGAAGGTCACGTCGACCATTTCCACCGCCGGATCCGCGAGGAGATCGTCCAGCGATGGGGCCACCGACGGGATCCCGAATTCCTCCGCCCGCGCCCGCGCCGCTTCCGGATTGCTGGACCGGCTCCTATGCCATCCGGAATCCGCGGCCGCCGCCGCCATCTTCCGGGCTTTGCTCTGGGAGATTCTCGGCCTCCTCGAAGCCCCCTCCACCCGGACATCGCCCTCCCCGCATCGGGAGACCACCATTCTCCGCTATCTGCGGGATGCGTTTGACCGGCCCATCAACCGGGAAACCGTGGCGGCCAGCTTCAACCTTTCCCCCGGCTACCTTGGCCGCCTGATCCGCCAGTCCACAGGGCGGAGTTTTCAGGATGTGCTGGTGAGTTTCCGCCTCGAGCGCGCCCGCTGGCTTTTGCGTCACAGTGAACTCCCCATCAACGAGATTGCCCTGCGCTGTGGCTTCAACAGCGCCAATTATTTCACCCAGGCCTTCCGCAAGGCCTTTCGCAGGAGTCCCCGGGAGTGGCGCGGCGGGGTTGAAGCAGATTGAGACATTCGTAGCCATAAAGTTGAGGTTGCCGCCGGTAATTGGCCGGATAGAAGGGATTTGATGAAAGATTTCGGGCAGGGGAAACCGGTGGTCATGGTCTGTGATCCAATCCAGAGGGTGGCTCCGCCGCGATGGGCGAAAGGCTTCGCCCTGCGCCCCATGACGATGGAGGAAATCCCGCTGTGGACCAGGATTCAACGCCGAGCGGAACCGTGGTGTCCGATTGCGGACGATCAGTTCGAGAAAAGTTTCGGCTGCGACGCGGGAAAAATCGGCCGGCGATGCTTTTTCATCGTCGATGGTTCCGGAAACGCGGTCGGCACGATCAGTGCGTGGGATGACGATGACTTCGAGGGGAGGTCCTTCGGGCGACTACACTGGCTGGCGGTCGTGCCGGCAGCACAGCGGAAGGGCCTTGCCCGGGCGGCAACGGCCCATGTCATGCAATTGCTCAAAGCATGGCACGGACGCGCTTACCTCCACACCCAGTCAAATCGAATTCCGGCCATCAAATTGTATCTCGAATTCGGCTACCGACCCTGGATTCGGAACGACGGCGACAAGGACCTCTGGTCTGCCATTCTGGGACGGATCTGAACCGCACGGGGGCAAGGGCTTCGAAAGCGAAGGAGGCGGCCAGCCACAGATCCGCCGTCCGCAGATCGCCATGCACCAGCCCGAAATCCGGAACCGTGTACCACTGCTCCGGCTCGATGAGTTCATCGACGGTGCGCAAGCTTCCCCCCGGGAGGCTTCCGCACCGGTCAGGCGCAAGGAGACGGCGAACCGGAAAAGCCGGGCGTCGTCATGACCAACTCCCGCGCGCCGCTGCGATGGAGAAGACCCTCCGGTCCCGCCTTTTTTCTCATGCCGAAGCCTGAATACCGGGGCGGCGCCGAAGCGCCGGGCTGCCATTTCCAGATCGGACGGCGCCTGGCCCTTGGGCTGTCCACTCTCCACGAAAACCTGCTCTTTGAACGCCGCGGCTTTGCCGCCACGCCGACCAAGCTGCTGGTGCCGATGCGGTATGAAGCCTGAATCGCGGCGGGCCCGGGCTTCAAAACCCCGGATCCTCCGCCTGCAGGCGGACGAAGCGGACGGCGGGACCGGACAGGGCGATTTTCCAGCGCACGCGCTCGACGTTGCCGTCCCCGTTCACATCCGGATCGATGATGCTGCGCTCCACGCCGTCGGCTTCGGGATCGAGCGGGGACCACGGCCCGAGGGCGGTGCTGGCCTCGGGGCTGAGCCGGCCGGGAAGCCGGCGGCGGTCGTATTCAATGATCAAATACGTTTCCCCTCCCTCGCGGACGCTTTCCATGTGCTGGAACGGCCGATCGGTGGCGGCAACGACGGGGTCGCGGGCAAGGAGAAATTCAAGCCAGTTGGAGAGGCCGTTGTGATTCGGATCCGCTCCCGTTGCGGAGGCGGTCGGCGAATCCCATGAGAAATTCGCCTGCCATGCGGCGTAGGCGGCCGCTGCGGGATCCGGGACGTCGACCTCGCCCATCAGCGCCAGTTCCTCCAGCGATACGGTCTTGCCGGCGTATTGGCCGGCGAAGGCGTAGATGCGGAATTCGATGGTTGAGAGGGAGGAAAAAGCGGAGGACTCCGGCAGGGCAAAGGCCACCGGGACCGATTGCGAGCCGGGAACGGCCTCGGAGACAAAAAGGGCGTCCTCCGCCGCGAACCCGTCCACGCTGGAATGGACCGCGAACCTTTCCGCGCTCTGGCTGGAGCCGCCCCGGTTGATGACGAACTGGAAGGTCGCGCCGGAAAGATCCATGGACCCCTCGGTCGCCTGCAGGGAGAAGGCAAGGTATTCCCCGTCCGCAACCGTTTCCTCGAGGGTGGAGACCGAGGCGGAGTGGTTGTTGTAGTAGAAAAGGGCGTCATCCCCGGCCTGCCCGAAGATGTTGCTGCCCTCGATTCCGCTGTAGCCCAGCCCCTCGGCGAGAAGGTGCGTCCGCGTCCAGGGGAGATTCAGGCCGGGACCGGCACCGGTGAAGTCCGCCGCGAGCAGGGTCGATCCGGGCCCGGCCGCGGCGGCCCCCGTTGTCCGCAGGCTTTCCGCCACACCGGGACCGAGGCGGACGTTGTCCAGCCGGGCGTCCACGTCCGTGTCGCTGCCGTCACCGCTGAAGACAAGGACAAGGTAGTCAAATCCGCTTCCGAAATCGACCGGGATGGCGACTTCGCGCCAGGTCGCGCTTTGCGGAATTGCGGAAAAGTCCCCCGAGAGGAGAACGCCGTCGGAAGTTCCCGCGTCCACGGGATGATCGACGGTCCGTACCCCGATCTTCGGGTCCACCGCGGAAGGCTCGCCGTTGTAGCCAAAAAGCCGGTACGCCGTGTTCGGGGAAGCCAGCTTCACATCAAAATGCAGGTAGCCACTTCCCGTCGTGGCCTGCTGGTCGTTGATGACCTGAAAAATGGATACATTACGCGTATCCCCGTACACCCGCAGGGCGTCGTCGGGGTAACCGTAACCGTTTCCGTCCACACTGGCGAACGGTCGCGAGGGGACGCCGTTGGCAATCCATCCGGCGCCCGCCTCGGCGGTGCTGGCCTGGCCCGGATACGGAAGTTTTCCCGGCCCGAGGTCGAAAGCGGAGTCAAGAAGGAGGTTTTCCGTAAGCGGGGCGATGGCGAGGACGAGGTTTTCCATGTCGGCGGGGGCCGGATTGTCCGGATCGGTCGCCCCATGAACTTTTACGGCGGCGGCGCCCCCCGGGGAGTCAACGTCAACGAAGGCGAGGTCCAGCCCGAGGGTAAGGGTCTGGCCGTCGTAAACCTTGTCGAGGTTGCTGAAAGGGATAAAAAGCTCCGCGGCGTAGCCATCCGCTCCGGCGAGGACGGCCGTCTCGATCCCGTCGGAACGGCCGTTCAGCTCAAACCAGCTCCCGGCGGGATCAAGGACGATCTGCCGGTCATCGACGTTGTAGACGGCTTCGCGGTCGTGATTGCCGTCGAGGAAAACATGGAGGGCGTCCTCGCCGGCAAGAACCGTGTCGTCGCTGACCTCCACCGCGAGGTAGAGGCCGTCGCCGTCCCATCGCACACTGAAGAAGGCTTCGTCGTCGGTCGATCCCTGCAAAGACGTCGCGATGGGATGGGGCAAGCTCCAGAAAGCCTCGTCGAGCTGGCCGTCAAGGCTGGGTTTCGCCGCAAGGGGTGGCGAAAGGAGGGTACCTTCGAGTGGCTCCCTGACGATGAGGGAGAGGATGCGCGTTCCCGTCCCGGCGACCGCATCCGTCACGCTGAAGGTAAGGTCGAAGGTCTCCCGTACGCTGGTCGGAGTTCCGGAAAGCCGTCCGTTGGGAGAGAGGCTGAGCCCGTGGGGAAGGTCGCCGTCCATGACTTCCCATGTCATCGGCGGCAATCCGCCTTCGCTCTGCAGCTGCACGGAATAGGGCTCGCCGTAATGCGCCGCCGGGAGGGCATGGGTGCGGATCCGCGGCGGGTCGTCCGAAACAACGAGCAGGCAGTAGGCGCGCTCGTCCGATGCGCCGGAGGCGTCCTCCGCGCGCAGGGTCAGGTCGAAGAATCCCGGCGTGGTCGCGGTTCCGGTCAGGGTTCCGTCGGGAAGGAGGTCGATGCCGGCGGGCAGGCTCCCGGCGGCAAGGCTCCATGTCACCTCCCCGTCGGCAAGGGCGGTGGAAAGCGTCTTCGTATACGCCGCGCCCACCAGCATGTCCGGAAGGGAGGGGGTGTCGATGACGAGGGAATCGGCAAGGCCACAGAGCGGATGTCGCGACACCACCTTCCAGACCGCCTCCTGCACCGCCGTGGCCTGGTCCTCCGTGATGGTGTAGGGCGCAACGACATTCTGCCCACGCGGGTCGGCGCCATAAAGAACGGTGTAAAAGGTCAGCCCGGCCACATAGCTGCCGCGGTCGTTCAGGTGCACGCTGTCCTGCATCCAATCCCCCTGGCCCGCGATCCCGGGAATTTTTCCGGCCCGCGCCTGCTGGTGCAGCTCATGAAAGACGTGCCCGACCGGGATAAGATAAAAATCCGTCGCCGGTTCGAGTCCGCGCAAATCGGCGACAAGCCCCTCGTAATAGGCGGCGGTGCGGTCCTGCAGGGGATCCTTCTGCAGCCATGCGGCACTGTCCCAGCCGGCGTTGCTGCCGCTGGGCCACTGCGCATAGATGTACAGTACCGCCTCCGGACTGATCCCGGTGGGGTCGCCCGGACCCGGGACCTGCGGCGCCGCCGGACCGAAGGTCCCCTCCCCGCGCAGGGATTGCGCGAAATAGCGCGCGTAATCCCGCTCCTTCGCATAACCGGCGAACGGCTGCAGGGTGACCGCGTCCCATGTAGCCCCGGCGAAAGCTTCCGGATAATACCCGAAGCCGGAAGCGGTGAACCCGTCGGCCGGATGTTCCCACAGCCACCAGATGGGCGCTCCGGGAATGACGTGCCGACCGTACGTAAGGTTGTCGCCCCCCTCCGCCGCGATGTTCGTGAGCCCCTCGTAGAGCACGTCGTCGGTCAGGCTGTTGCCCAATAGGTACACCTTCAGTTCCTCCGCCGGGAGAAGAAGCGGATAAAGAAGGAAACTGGCCGCGAAGAGCAGGCGGCGAGGCGAAAAGGAGCAGGGGAGCCACATCACTACTAACTCTTGTCGCGGAGTGGACGAAAGGCCGAAGCGGGAAAAAGATAAATCTGTTTAGTCCCCCCGCCCGACCTCAACGGTTTCAGTGCGACCGGAATGGGAATAGGCTCCGGGATCCCGAGAGATGCCAAGCATTCGCCTCGGAAATTTCCGTCCAACGCACCGATATCAACAACAGCTTGCCATGAAGACCTCCCCTCACCTTCCCCGTCCGCGTGGCCGCCATTTTGTCGATGGCGCCGGAGAACCGTTTTTCTACCTTGCCGACACGGCATGGAACGGCGCCCTCAAGGGAACCGAAGCGGAATGGCGGACCTATGCGCAGCGGCGCGCCGCGCAGGGCTTCACCGTCATCCAGTTCGTCCTCACCCCCTGGCGCGGATGCGCCGAGCCGCTCCACGGTCCCCTGTTCGAGGAAACCGCCGACGGGCCGGTGGAAAACCCCGAGGCCTTTGCCGCCATGGACCGCACCTTCGCGATCCTTGCCGAGGCCGGCCTTGTCCCCTCGCCCGTCCTTTTCTGGACGAACAATCCCCATCCGGAGGGGAAGGAGGCCTTTCGCGGCATGGATTCGGTCCATCCGCTCTTTACGGAAGCGACGATGATCACCATGGGCCGGCGGATGGTCGAGCGCTGGCAGAAACACCACCCGCTCTGGATTCTCGCCGGGGACGGCAATTACCTTGGCAATGATTTCCGTCGCATGTGGTGCCGCATCGGGCGCGAGGTCTTCGCGGGCCATCCGGAAGCCAACGCGACGATGCATCCCTGCGGCTGTACATGGGTCGGCGATCTCTTCGCGGAGGAACCGTGGTACAGCTTTGTCTCCGTGCAGAGCGGGCACGGCAACGCGGAGCGGGATCTGCGCTGGCAGTTGGAGGGGCCGTTTTCCCGGCGCTGGCAGGCCCTCGGTATTCCCTTTCTCGATACAGAGCCGAATTACGAAAGGGCGAAATGCTACCACAGCAAAGAGCGCCACGGCGCCTTCCATGTCCGCCGCGGAAGCCTCTGGTCGCTGTTGGGCGCCCCCACCGCGGGCATCTCCTACGGGACCACCGGGATCTGGGCGTGGTTGCGCGAAGACGGGGAGGCGGCCGAGGGCCACGGGGATTTCTGGGACGGGCCGCCCTGGCACGACTGCCTCCAAAGCGAGGGGATTACCGGGCTGCAACATATCCGGGAGTTCTTCCGGGAGGTGGAATGGCACCGCCTGCAACCGGCCAACCACCTTCTGTCCAACCAGCCGGGATGGACAAACCCGGAGGAAACGGTGAAAGCCGCCGCAAATGACTCCGAGTTGGTTGTCTATCAACCCGTCGGCGGAGAAATCGTTCTTCAGCAGGATGCCCTTGAAGCGGGAAACCGCATCCGGCACTTCGATCCCGCCACCGGCGAGTGGAGCGAGGGCCGCCTTGAATGGACCGCCCTCGGGCAACCGGCTTTCACCACCCCGCCTGCCTCGGACTGGCTCACCCTCCTCGACCGGTCCCCCGCGACCTGACGGCGGATCGTTTTCAGTCCTCGCGCGGAAGGCGCAGGGACCCCATCCCGCCATCGACGGCAAGAGTGGTCCCCGTAAGAGAGGCGTTGCGCGGATCGGCAAGGAAGAGCGCGGCGCGGGCAACCTCCCCGGGCTCTACCATTTTTCCCGTCGGCTGGCGTTGCGCGAATTCGCGGCGCTTTGCCTCGGGGTCGGCCGCCCGGGCGATGATCCTTTCCATGAAGGGCGTCCGCACGGTTCCGGGGCTGAGGCTGTTCACACGGATCCCCTCGCGGACAAGGTCCGCCGCGACGGCATGGGAAAGCGCCTCCACGGCGCCTTTGGAAGCCGAATAAAGGGCGCGCTGCGGCAACCCGTTCAGGGCGCTGCAGGAGGACATAATGACCACGGAGGCGGCGGCGGACTTGCGCAACCACGGCAGGGAGGCCCGGAGCACCCGCATCTGCCCGCAGAGATTGATGTCGATGACGCGCTGCCAGTCTTCCTCCGTTCCGTCCTCCACCGTACCGACAAAACTGATCCCGGCGTTGTTCACGAGGACATCAAGGCGCCCGTACGGTTCCGCAAAGGCGGCGATCGCCGTCTTCACCGCCTCCGGTTCGCGGACATCGGCACAAAGCGGCACGCAGCCCTCCGGCACCTCCCCGGGATCGCGGTCGAGGGCGCCCACGACCATGCCTTCGTCCTTGAAGAGGGCGGCCACGGCATGGCCGATCCCCGAAGCAGCCCCCGTCACAAGGGCGATCGTCTCCCGCCACGGGGAGGAGGGAGAGCGGGTCTCTTCGCCTTTCATGGGCCTTTCCTCCACTGCAGTGGCGGCTACTCCGCATCCCCCTTGCCAAGAAAGGTCGGGTCATCGAGGGAAAGGATCAGCGCGGTCAGGGCGCCGGCATAACTGTATTGCCGCATACCCATGCAAAGTCCCGTCGCGGAATGGGTGAAGACGGAACGCAACCGTCCGCTGGTCAGGCCCCTCGGCATTCCCTCCGCCGCCATGATATTGGCGAAATGCACCTCCATGACCGGTCGTTCGGTGTCCTCGAGGGCATGGCGCACCGCCTCCCCCACCGTGGTACTGCCGGCGGGGTTGATAATGTAGCCGTCCACGCGGTCGGCGCTTTCATGAATGAATTCCAGGAGCGCGCCTTCGTAATTGGAGGAGAAGGTCTCCACCTCCACGCCAAGTTTGCGCCCGAAGTCCACGACAAAGGCCTTGAGGTCATCAAGGGACTGGATGCTGCCGTAGACTTTACGGGACCGGTTGCCGAGACTCGACATGTTCGGGCCGTCGATGACGGCGATCCGGTGCGGATGGCGCGAGCTGCGTTCGATGCTGAAGGAATGGGGTGTCGACATGGTTCTTCGGGGATACTCAGGTTGGATTCAGAAGGAAGCGGTTAAGGTGGCCAGCCAATTCCGCTGGCCGGACAAGGAGGCCGGCATGGCCCGCCCCCGCGATGTCCGCGCGCTCGACGGCAACGCCGCCGCCGCGGAGGGTCCGCGCGATGGCATCGAGATCGGAAGGAGGCGTGGACCGGTCCTCGCCAAAGGCAAGGCAGAGAGTTCGCGGCAGAAAGGGGGCAAGGGCTCCGTAGCCGCCGAATTCCGCAAAGGCACGCCAGCAGGCATCGTAGCCGGCCGGCGACATTTTCCGCAGCGAGGCCCGCACCTGATCGCCGAGCGTCGGCGCCGGAACCTCCGCAAACCAGCGCTCGAGTGTACGCCGCAGGGC
>CAYFRH010000117.1:0-8449 GCA_964345345.1 uncultured Puniceicoccaceae bacterium
CGACTCCCGTCAGTTGTACCGCCGGCACCGCCGACCAATCGGCTCTACAACGAACGGGACGCGGCCTGGAGACCGCGTCTACTTTCTCTACAAACGACGAATCACCCGCCTCATCCGGGCTTGACCATGCTCATGGGATCGAGGGCTTTTTCGAGTTCGGCCTCTTCCATGAGTCCTTCCTCGAGGACGACCTCCCGAAGGGTTTTGTCTTCCGCAAAGGCCTTCTTCGCAACTTTGGCGGCATTGTCATACCCAATGTAGGGATTGAGCGCGGTCACGAGCATGAGGCTTCGTGTCACGAGATAATCGCAGGTTTCCCGGTTGACTTCGATATCTTCCACGCAGCGACGGCTGAAGGTGGCGGCCCCGTTGGCCAGCACCGTGATGGCATCGTGGAGCGCCTTCGCAATCAGGGGAATGGTGACATTCAATTCAAAGTGCCCGTCGCGGCCACAACCTTGCACGATGGTCGCCATGCCTTGGGCATACAGGGAAGCCTGTACAAGCATCTCGCTCATGACGGGATTGACTTTGCCGGGCATAATGGAGGAACCGGGCTGCGTCGCCGGAAGCGCGATTTCCCCAATGCCGCTGCGCGGGCCACTGCCGAGGAGCCGGATGTCGTTCGCTACCTTGGTCAGGCTTGCGGCGATAGCGGCCAGCAGCCCAGCCACTTCCACACTGTCGTCGCGTCCGCCCTGCGCTTCAAAGTGATTTTCAGCCTCCCGGAAGGCGATGCCCGTCTGCTCGCTGAGCAGGCGACAGACTTTGCCGGAAAACTTCGGATGACAGTTGATGCCGGTGCCAACGGCAGTGCCCCCGATGGCGAGTTCCTCGAGTGCCTCCACAGCCTTATCCACACGGGTCGCCCCCTTGCCGACCTGCGCCGCGTATCCGCTGAATTCCTGTCCAAGGGTAAGCGGAGTGGCGTCCATGAGGTGCGTGCGGCCGATTTTCACGACTTCGGCGAAAGCGTCGGACTTGGCCTTAAGGGCGGTTTCCAGTTCCTGCAGCGCCGGCTTGAGCCGATCCCGCAAGGCCACCGCCACCGAAACATGCAGTGTGGTCGGAATGATGTCATTGGATGACTGCCCCATGTTGCAGTCGTCGTTGGGGTGCACGGGTTCCTTGGACCCCACCGCTCTACCCGCCAGCTGACTGCAACGATTGGCGAGCACCTCGTTCATGTTCATGTTCGAGGAGGTTCCCGAACCAGTCTGGAAAACGTCGACCGGGAACTGGTCCATGTTCCGCCCCGCGATGATTTCCCCAGCGGCCTGCGCGATCAAGCCGGCTTTTTCCGCGTCGAGGCGGCCCAGTTCCTCATTGGCTTTCGCACAGGCGAGTTTGACGCGGGCGAGTCCATTGAGGAAGCCTTCCGGCAATCCTTGTCCGGAGATCGGAAAATTAAGAACCGCTCGTTGCGTCGAGGCGCCGTAAAGCGCCTCGTCTGGCAGTTCCATTTCGCCCATGGAATCTTTTTCAGTACGCATGATCGATTTCTTCTTTATATGTTAAAGCGCTGTAGAGTGGGTTTCCCTGCATTCCTGTCAACGGCAAGCCTATACCTCCTGGAGGTCCCGTAATTTCATCCGGCGATGGATGCGGTGCTCCACCATTATCTGCTTTCAGTAGCTTAAATTGATCCGGCCCGCATTTTAAGGAAGCCGGAGCACCGGCTCTAACTAACCGCCTCCCGCTCCCGTTTGCTCCGATCCACTTGTTTCCTTCGCGACCGGCTCCGGAAGCTTTTCCTCTGCTCTGGCGTGCGCGCGGAGGCGCCCCGGGATTTCGCCAGGTTCCCGCACATAATGGCAGCAGCCTGTCGCAATCGCATTCTCCGGCATGCCGTCGAAATCCGCGCTTTTCGCCGTCTGGCACAAAACAAGGCCTCCAGCCGCCGCAATGGCCCGCACTCCCTCCGATCCATCCGATCCCGTCCCCGAGAGAATCACCCCCACCGCGCGCGTCCCCGCGTCCTCCGCCAGCGACCGGAAAAACACGTTAATTGGAAACTCCATCCCTTCCTCCGCTTCCCTTTCCTGTAGGGATAGGGAAGAATTGCGAATCGTCATCAGCTTCCGCGGCGGAATCAGGTAGACCGCATTCGCCTTCACTTTCATTTTTTCCTCAACTCGGTGGATCGGCATCCTCGTATGGCGTGCCAGCAGGTCATCCATCAGGCTTTTAAAGTCCGGAGAAAGGTGCTGAATCACAATATACGCGAAGCCCGCATCGGCCGGTGCCGCCCGGAAAAAAGCTTCCAGCGCCGGCAACCCTCCCGCCGAGGCCCCAATCCCGACAAAACGCACCACTTCGCCTGCCTCCGCCTCTGCCCCTGCCTCCTTCCTTTTCACAGCTTTTTCCATTCATCGTTTTCCCGCCGCCGACAAGGCAAATCCCCTTCTCCTCCTCTCTCCTCATTTAATTAGACTTGACTAATTTAGATTTCTCTAATCATTGGAATAATCTAAAGGTCAGAATCGCAAATCGAGGTCGGAATCGATAGAGCGGGAATCGAGAACTGAAAAAGGATGAAAAAAAGAGGAAACGAGATAAGGACCGTACGGAATTTCCTGATCGGACTCTCCGCGATATTGGGCATAACGGAAATGGCCGGGGCGGCACCGGCGGACCCACTCTGGACGCTGGAAGCCGCTCTCGAGCGCGCCCGGGAGGTTCATCCGGACGCAGAGATCGCCCGGGCGCGTCTTGCGCAAGCGCAAGCTCGTCTCGAACAGGCCCGTTCAGGAATGCGCCCGCAGGTGGACCTGCGGGCGGGTTATCGCCAGACAACGGATCCGCTGCAGGGATTCGGGATCATTCTAAGCCAGGGAACCTTCGACGAAACGATCGATTTTAATGAACCAGGCCAGCTGGATTCGCTGAGCGGAGCGATCGAAGGCCGCTACCGCCTGTATGCCGGGGGAACGCGGAAAGCCCGGATCGGAGCGGCGGAAGCGGCCCGGACGGCCCGGGCAGATTCCGTGGAAGCGGCGCTCGCAGCGCTTGCGGACGCGGTCGTGAAGGCCTACTTCGGGATCCGCCAGGCGGACGAAGTGGTCCAATCTCTGCGCGCGGGGATCCGTGTTCTCGAAGAAAATCTCCGCATTAGCAAGGCGAAGGAGGAAGCCGGAGAACTGATCCGCACCGAGCGGCTCAACCTCGAGGTACAACTGGCGGGCATGCGGCGCGAGCTTTTGTCCGGGGAGCACCGGGCACGACTGGCCCGCCACCGCATGGCTTTTCTCCTCGATCTCCCGCCCCAACAATCGCTTGAGCTTGCCGAAAAGGACCCCGGCGTGGACCTGATCGAACGCCCCGCCCGGATGGATACGGCCAACCGCCCGGAACTGCGGGCGGCCCGGGCGTCGGTGCGGGCAGCCGAAAAAAAGGTCCGCGCGGCTCGGGGCGGGCGTTTACCGACGGTGGATGCTTTCGCCAACTACAAGGCGGACCAGGGCTTCCGGCGCGATGGGGACGGCACCAGCTGGACCGCCGGCGTATCCGTGAGCGTACCCGTTTTCGATGGCCACGCCACCCGCTCGAAAATCGCCGAGGCGCGCGCGGGTCTGCGGGAAGCCGAGGAGCGCCTCCGCCGCCTCCGCCGTTCCCTCGCGGTGGACCTTGAGGAAGCGCGGCTTGCCCACGACCTTGCCGTGGAACAGCGGGAAGTCGCGCGCAAACAAGTACGGCAGGCCCGCGAAGCGGCGGAGCTCAGTCGCGAGCGCTTCGCAGCCGGTACCCTCCTTTCCACCGAATTGATCGGCGTCGAAAGCCGCCTCGTCGAGGCCAAAACCCAACTTGCCATCGCCACGGGACGCGAGCGAACCGCCCTCGCCCACCTGCGCCGGGTCAGCGGTCATCCCATTCTGCAATAAACGCTAACTTCTTCTTTTTACGTCATGAAATCAAAACTGTATTTATATTCCTCGACCGCCCTTGCGGCCCTTTTCCTTGGCGGCTGCGGTGGCCACAAAGAGAAAGTGGAAGCCTCCTCCCTACCGGCGGTAGAGGTCCGCACAGCCGAAGCGGAAAGCCGGCGGCATCAAACGCATCAATGGCTCCCCGGAACGGTACATCCTGCCGACCGCGCCATCGTCGCGGCACGCCTGATGGGTACCGTCGAGGAAGTCCTTTTCGAAATTGGCCGGGAGGTGAAAGAAGGTGCCTTATTGTTACAGCTTCGCGCCGACGAAGTCGAAGCGCGCGTCGAGCAAGCCGGCGCCGCTCTCGCCCAGGTGGAACGGAATCTCAATCGGGAACGGGGCCTGCTTGAGCGGAAAGCAACCACACCCGAAACTGTCCGCACGCTGGAGGATGAACTGCGCAAGACCCGCGCCGCCCTTGCCGAGGCGGAAACCATGCTTGGCTACACACGCGTAACCGCCCCTTTTCAGGGCATTGTCACCGAAAAAAAAGTCCGGCGCGGAGACCTCGCCACACCGGGTATGCCCCTGCTTACGCTGGAAGGCAAAGGCGACTTTGAGGTGCATGTGCAGGTGCCCGATTCCCTCAGCCGCATGAAAATGGGCGCCATTCTGAGCGTCGAAATGGATGGCCGCCGCGGAGCGGCCGAGCTTGACGAATGGTCCCCCGCGGCCGACCCGGCAAGCCGTACCCGGCTCGCAAAGCTGGCCCTGCCCGAAGGCACGAGCGCCCGTTCCGGACAATATGTACGCGTCTACTGGCCCGCCGGCGAGACCGAATCCGTCTGGATTCCCGCCAACGCCCTCTCCCCTTTCGGCCAACTCGAGCGCGTCTATGTCTATGAGGGCGGGGCCGTCCACCTCCGCCTCATCCAATCAGGACTCCGCAAGGAGGGCCGGATCCAGGTCCGCTCCGGACTTCGCGCCGGGGAACAGGTCGTTCTCGACCCTTCTGCGGCTCTGCGTGACGGTCAATCGGCAACGGAACAGAAATCGTGAGCAACGAACAGCCATTCGGTTACGCCGGGCGCCTTGCCGCCCTCTTCACCAATTCAAAGCTGACGCCCATCGCGGTAATCGCCTCCATCCTCCTCGGGGTCTTTGCGGTCCTCCAGCTTCCGCGCGAGGAGGAGCCACAGATCAAGGTCCCTATGATCGACGTCTTCGTCTCCATGCCTGGTGCCGGGCCGAAGGAGGTGGAAAACCGGGTCACGCGGCCGATGGAAAAGCTCCTTTGGGAAATTCCCGACGTGGAATACCTGTATTCGACTTCAAGCCGGGGCGGGGCCATGTCCATCGTCCGTTTCGAGGTCGGGACCGACATCGAGACGGCGGTCGTGCGCCTGAATCAGAAACTGCAGACCAATTTTGACCGCATTCCCCCCGAGGTCAGCAGGCCCCTCGTCAAACCGCGGACAATCGATGATGTGCCCATTCTTGCCCTGACTTTTCACAGCGACCGGTATGACCATCTCGGCCTTCGCCGCATTGCTGCTCAAGTGGACGACGCCATCAAATCGATCGGAAACGCCGCTGAAACCAACCTGATCGGCGGAACCCGGAGACAGATTCGCGTCCAGCTGGACCCGGCCGCTCTCGCCGCCCACAGGATCAATCCCGTCGAGCTGGTCCCCGCCCTGCGAAGTACCAATAAGCAGCGGCAACTCGGTTCCCTGCCTTTCGACAACGAGGAAGTCCTCCTCGAAAGCGGTCGATTCCTGCAGAACGCCGAGGACGTGGGGCGCATCGTCGTGGGTGTCTTCGCCAACCGGCCCGTCTACCTGCGCGATGTCGCGGAAATTCACGACACCGCTTCCGAGCCGGACAATTACGTTCTCCATGCTACTGCCGACGGTCAGATCGAACCCGCCGTTACCCTCAGCATGGCCAAGCGTCCGGGGGCGAACGCCATCGACGTCGTCAACGAGGCCCTCGCCAAGGTTGAGGCCCTGAAGGGAACGGTCATCCCAGAAGATGTGGACGTCGCCGTGACCCGTGACTACGGCCACACCGCCACGGAAAAAAGCAACGAGCTTCTCTTCCATATGGGCATCGCCGTCTTCGGGGTGTCGTTGCTGATTATGATTTTCCTCGGCTGGCGGGAGTCCCTGGTCGTGCTCCTCGCCATCCCCTCCACTCTCGCCCTCACCCTGCTCGTTTTCTATCTCTACGGCTATACCCTGAACCGGATCACCCTCTTCGCCTTGATCTTTTCCATCGGAATCCTGGTCGACGACGCCATCGTGGTAGTGGAAAACATCGTGCGCCATGTGCGCATGGGGAAAAACCGTGACAAATCCCTCTACGACATCGCGGTAGAGGCGGTCGACGAGGTCGGTAACCCGACCATCCTCGCGACTTGGGCGGTCATCGCGGCCATTCTGCCGATGGCCTTCGTCGGCGGTTTGATGGGCCCCTATATGCGGCCCATCCCCATCGGCGCTTCCGCGGCAATGCTCTTTTCCCTCATCATCGCTTTTACCATCACGCCATGGGCGGCCATCCGCGTTCTGCGGCGCCACATGAAAAAGGAACAGAAAGAGCCGCAGGCGGGGCAAGCGGCCCAGAGCTTCGAAGAGGACACGCCCAACGACATTTTCACGCGCCTGTACCACAGGATCATGGAACCGCTGCTCGACAGGGTGCTGTGGCGCTGGTCCTTCCTCCTCGGCATCATCGGCTTGCTGCTCGGAGCGATGGCCCTCGTGGCGGTGGGCCTTGTCCAGGTGAAAATGCTCCCCTTCGACAACAAATCGGAATTTCAGGTAATCATCAATTCGCCCGAGGGCACCACTCTTGAGGAGACGGCCAACGTGGCGCGCGAAATGACTGCAGCCATTCGCGGCGAGCCGGAAATCCAAGACATTCAGCTCTACGCCGGAACAGCCGCCCCCTTCAACTTCAACGGGCTCGTACGGCATTATTTCCTGCGCTCGGGCCCGACGGTGGCCGACCTGCAGGTAAACCTCGTCGGGAAACACCATCGCGAAGACCAAAGTCATGACATCGCCAAGCGGGTACGCCCGCTTCTTGCCGGGATCGCTGAAAAGCACGGGGTCGCCATCGCCGTTGCTGAGGTACCGCCGGGGCCGCCGGTACTGCAGACCATTGTCGCGGAAATCTACAGTCCGGACGCGGAGCAACGCCGCCGACTGGCCGAACGTATTCGCGGTATCATGGAATCGACCGGAGGAGTCGTGGATATCGACTCCTACCTCGAGTCGCCGCAAAAGAAGATCAACTTTGTCGTCGATAAGGCCAAAGCGGCCCTGCACGGCATCTCCGAGGCCGATATTGCCAAGGTCCTCGGCATGGCCAGTGAAGGCATGGACGTGGACCTCCTTCATTTGCCGGAGGAGCGGGAGGATGTCCTGATCCGCTTCGAACTGACCGCGGCAGCGAAGGCTAAGCCCGGAAAAATGCTTGCCCTGCAGGTGCGTTCCACGCGCGACCCGCGCGCTCCCCTGGTTCCCTTGTCCGAATTGGTCCGCCGCGAGACGGTTATTTCCCAACAGCCCCTTTACCGCAAGAACCTCAAGCCGGTCACCTACGTCACCGCGGACGTCGCCGGAGCGATCGAATCCCCGGCCTACGCCCTTTTCGACATGAACGCGAAAATCGCGGAAATCGATGCCCGTGACTACGGGGGCAGCGGCACGGACCTTCCCCTTTACCACCTCAACGTACCGTTCGAAGATCAAGAACCTGCCATGAAATGGGACGGGGAATGGCACATCACCCTTGAGGTCTTCCGCGACCTCGGAATCGCCTTCGCCGCCGTCCTTATCCTGATTGCAATGCTCATGGTGGGGTGGTTTCGGAGCTACACGACACCGCTCGTGGTCATGGCCGCCATTCCTTTTTCCCTGGTTGGAATTCTACCCGCCCACTGGGCCCTTGGGGCCTTTTTCAGCGCTACCTCCATGATCGGTTTTATGGCGGGAGCGGGTATTGTCGTGCGCAATTCCATCATCCTCGTCGATTTCATCGAGTTGCGCCGCAACCAGGGCCTGCCCCTGCGCGATGCCGTCGTCGAGGCCGGGGCCGTGCGGTTCCGGCCCATGCTGCTGACCGCCCTCGCCGTTGTTATCGGGGCCAGCGTCATTCTCGCCGATCCAATTTTCCAGGGCCTCGCTATCAGCCTGATGTTCGGGGAGATGGCCTCGCTGCTGATCAGCCGCATGGCCGTGCCCGTCCTTTATTTCATGTCGGCGAACAACTGATACCAGATCCAATTAGGTTTGCTCATATCCTCTTTTGTTCTCACACGGAGCCGCGGGACCCACGGAGCAAGGATACATTATTCTCTCCCGAGAGCTCCGGGGCTCCGTGTGAGAGAACCTCATTTATGCAATCCATATTGAATGGGGTATGAGACGCAGATCCGGTAAAGCCGCGAACCTCGGCCGGCCCTCATACAATTATTATTTTAAGGCGATTGAGTGCTGCTTGTAATTAAATGGTTATACAACCAGTTTCCTTTATAAGTGCTACAAGCTTCAACTTTCGACCCCTTACCC
>CAYFRH010000118.1:0-8331 GCA_964345345.1 uncultured Puniceicoccaceae bacterium
ACGTCGAGACAGGCGTAGCGGCTGGTTTCAATGATTTCCTCCTCATATTCACAGGGACGTCCATCCAGCTCGAGGGCTTCGCCATGGCCGGAGGCGGGCAGGAGGAGGCGCAGGCGGGTTGTATCCGCGCAGGTGGCAAAATCGAGGCGGAGGGTTTCCTGCTCCGGTTCATAGCGGTAGCGGTAGCTGACGTAGCCGCCGGAGCGTGGATAGACGACGGCGGCGCGGGCCTCGTTTTCCCCGGCCGCCATCCAGCGCGGAGAAAGTTCAAGGTGATCAAAGGCAACGCCGCGATCCAGCGCTCCGACAAGGCCTTCGAGGAGAGAGTGAAAAACGGCGGCGGCCCCCCAGATATCGGGAATTCCGTGGGAGAGATGATTGCCGGGCAGGCGGGCGGGTTGGTCGCTTAGGCTGAGGGCCAGCACAAGCCAGAGACTTCCGTTTTCGGCCGCTTCGAGGTCGAGCGCACGGATAGCCTTCTCCGGATGTGGATTATCAAGGGCCAACACCCAGACGCCGACATTGGGAAACCGCCGGTTGGGGCCGTTCCATGCCACGCGGAGGTTCGGATTGGCGCGGCTGCCGTCGCCGCCGGGATTCCAGTCGGGCGGCGGCGGGGTGAACCAGTCCCCGACCTCCCGGCCCTGCTTCATGTAAACGGCGGCGGAGGTGCCATCCTCATAACGGAAACGCAGCAGGCCGACCGGCTGTTCCTTGCCGTTGGAGGCGTGCAGGAAGCACAAAGAACTGGCGGTTTGGCCAATCGGGAGCGTTCTGCTTTGCGCGTAGCCCTGGTGGATGGAAAGGCCGAGGCAGGCGCGGCGATGGTTTTCGGCGGGATCGATCACCTCGAAGGGAATCGTGTGAAAGCGCTGCTCTCCCGTGGGCATTCCGACGAGGTCGTTGTCGCCTTCGCCAATCCATCCGGGCACTCCTTCCGCCCCCTCGCCCCGAACGTCGGTGTTGGCGGCCTCGCGCAGATCGACAAAGGTGAAGGCCGGCTCTGGCAGATCCGGTTCCCGACCGAGAAAGGTGCCGTGGAGATGGCCGCCGTAGGCCTCGGCAAGAGCGTTGACGCGTTCGAGAATATCCACGCCGTAGGTTTCGAAGCCGTAATGGAAGGCACCGCGGGCCAGCTCGCCGGCGACAAGACTGGGTACGCCGCCGTTCATGTATTCCCATTTGCGGACGTTGAATCCTTTTTCAAAGGGGGGATAGATGGAATAAAATTCTCCGGGGGAAGAAGCAGGCATGTCATCCCGGATTTTCAGGTAGGTGCGCAGGATGGCGGCACACTGCTCTTGCGGAAGGCCGCGACCGAGGGCGTAGGCGTTGGAGAGGGAAACCTGGGCGCTTTCGTCGGTGTTGCCGAAATCCCGCGCAAAGGAAGGTTCCTCGGAAACGTGGTGACGGTAAAACGCGCCATTCCAGGCAAGGGCATCGAGACGTTCCTTGAGGGTGTCGGCGAGCCGGCGCGGGGCCTCCGCCTCGTCGGCGCGGTCCGCCGCTTCCAGCATCTCGGCGAGATAGCGGCAGGATGCCATCATTCCGGTGTTGTCGCCGTGCATAATGCCGAAGACGGTTTTCTCCGGGTCGACGACCATAATCTCGCCGCCGACGCGTTCGGCATCGGCCTTGGCCTGAAAATCCCATGTATCGATTGTGTAAGCACGCTTCAGAAGCCCGTATTTTTCCGACCAGCGGTACCGGTCCGAAGTGGCGTAGCGAAGGGCCTTGAGCGCGGCGTCGAGGTGACGGGCCATCCACGCGGTATCCCCGCCGGCCTTCCATGCGAGGTAAAGCCCCTCGATGAAGAGGTATTCGACATCGTTTTCGGCGGGGATTCGCTGGAAGCGCCGGGTGGCATTGTGCGCGCCGGGAACGGGGCGGACGAAATCGCCGGGGCCGAAAACGATGTCGCGCCATTGCGGAGCTTCGGAATGAAACATGTCCTTCACCTTGTCCCAAATCATCCCGTCCTCCCGTTGCCAGTCGGCATACAGATCGATGCCGGACTCGACCCTTGGATCGAGGAAGCGCATGGCTTTGAGGGTGTGCACATGGTCGCGAAGCCATGAACAGAAGAAGGCGTAGCGGCGATTTCCGATACGAATTCGTTCCGCGCGGAAAGCGGGCTGCAAGGTATCGATAAGGTTCCGGAAAAGGGTGGCAAAACGGCCGGAGGCGTCGCTCAGGTGCGTTTCGCAGGCGACCTCGAAACAGACGGTTCCCAGCAGCCGGTTTTCGGCGTCAAGGAGGAGAGCGGTTTGATCGCCAAGGGCACCGCCGACAAGGAAGGTGTGCTCGGCTTCGATCGCCGCCTCCGCGTAGGCGACCCCGGCGCTGTCCTGCAAAACAAGATAACCGGGAGTCTCCGATGCGAAAGAGATGGGTTCGAGGGGCTGATACCGGTGCGGGTTTCCAAGGAGGTGAAGACGGTTGCCGTTGGCGGTGAGGCCCGTTGGGCGCGTTTCGGCCTCCGGGGAGGAGGCGGATTTCCGGGGCGGGTGGGGCTCGGATGTAGCCATAGTTCCAATCTCCTTAAAGAGATGGGTGATCCGATGGCGGGCCTCTTAAATCCGTTGAATCTCCCGGAGCCGGTCGCCTTGTGGGGATGCATGTCCTCCTTCCAGCTTTCTTCACCACCATAGATGACTTTCGGCGTGTGGGCTTCATTGCCCGCCGGCATAAAATAGCGAGGAACCGGAATTTATTGTTGAAGAAGGATAAGTCGCTCTTCCTTTTTTCTGTTACTTAGGCCAAGGTATCCTCAGGTTAATTTCATGACCCAACGAGCTGATCATACCGCCTCCTCGCGCGACCCGTTGAACGCGCGGAGTTTGCCGGGATTTGTCTGGAAGGCACGTCAGCATTTTCGGCCCGCCATTATCCTGCGCCTCGCCAGCGTCGTGGCAGTGGCACCGCTTCCGTTGCTGCTGCAGCGGGTGGTCGATGCGGCGGCGGAAGGGGGAAACGTGCGGACGATTATTCTGTTTGCGGGAATTTTCCTCGGGTTGGTGGGCGTGCACATCCTGACCTGTCTTTGGAGCAACCGGCTTCTCGGGCGGGCTCTGCCCCGTCTGGTGAAGCAACTGCGTTCCCGCATTTTCAATAAGCTTCAATTTCTGCATTTCGGCTTTCTGGATCGGACGCACGCGGGCAAGTTGATTTCGAAGTACGCCTTTGACTCGCAGAAGATCGAGCTGGCACTGAGCCCGCTCCTGCATCAGGTCCTCCCGAGCCTTGTCCTTGCTCTGATGATGACGGGGGTGCTGCTTTTCCTCAACGTGGCCCTGACGGTGGTGGTGTTGTGCGTAGCACCGGCGGTTGCCTTGATGCGGTACATCTACCTCGAAAAACTGACTGACACCAATCACCGCACACGCATGGCCCAGGAAGGGATGTCCGGGCGTGCCAATGAATACATATCCGCCCTCAAACTGGTGCGCAGTTTCGGGATGGAGCAGAAAGCGGTCGACCATGTGGACGAGGAGAGCGAGCGCTACCGGGAGGCCCGCGCGCGACAGATGGTGGTGCAGCAGGACCTCGGCGTGTTCGGCTTCTCAATGCAGCAATCCATTACGATTCTGGTGATTGCGGTGGGGGCGGTGTTTGTTTTGCGGGGTTCCCTTTCGGTTGGAGCGCTGTTTGCATTCAGCGGGTCGATGCATGTGATCCTGTCACCCATCCAGTTGCTGACGCAGTTCAGCCAGCAATACTTTCTTGCCCGCGAGAGTTACCTGAGCATTCGCGAACTTGTGGACGCGCCTTACGAGGAAAGCTGGACCGGGACACGGCAATTGGAAGACCTCCGTGGCGCCATCTCCTACGACCATGTCAGTTTTGCCTACGAATCGGGCGAGGCTCCCGCCGTGAAGGAGATTTCGCTGGAAATTCCGGCGGGTGCCAACGTCGCCTTTGTCGGTCCTTCGGGCTCCGGAAAAAGCACCTTGGTCAATTTGTTGCTCGGCCTTTACCGGGCCCAGCGCGGATGTATCCGCATCGACGGGGTATCGCAGGATGAACTGGACCTGCGGGATCTGCGCCGGCGTTGTGCAATCGTCTCGCAGGATAATCTGCTGCTTTCGGGCAGCCTTCGCGAAAACATTGCCTTCGGTCGTCCGGAAGCGGACGGGGCGGCGATCCGGGAAGCGGCGCGACAGGCGAACGCCCTCGACTTTATCGAAGCCTTGCCCGACGGCTTTGACAGTGCGGTGGGCGAACGCGGGGTGGCCCTTTCCGGAGGCCAGCGACAACGAATTGCGATTGCCCGGGCGATTCTCCGCGATCCCCGCATCCTGATTCTGGATGAGGCCACCTCCGCTCTCGACTACGAAAGCGAGCGACTCATTCAGGAAGCCCTTGATTACCTGGCCAAGGGCCGCACCGTCATTACGATCGCGCACCGCCTCTCTACGATCATGGGAGTGGACGAAGTCTTTGTCCTTGAGGCGGGGCGCCTTGTGGAGGGGGGCTCGCCGCAAAAGCTGCGTGAAGCGGAGGGCTCCGCCTTCCGGCGCCTCGTCGGGGCGGGTGCGGATCTGTGACAAACATCGCAAGCAGCGCGGGCGTTCTTCAAGGGGTTGCGTGAACGGAAGTGGGAGGCCCGTAAACTTTTCATGAATCAACGCTTTCAATTCCGGAAAAGGTGACGGGCTGAGGAGGAGAGGGTGGCGTTTGGTACCTCCTCGTGAAAATATTACTTACATCCTACTCTTATCCTCGGTTGCCCGCGTTTGCGGCCACCGGATGCCTTGTCGCTTTCGGGCTGACCGCGGGCACCTTTGCCGATGGCAACGTGCAAACCGCCCGCTTCCATGTCACCGATGAAGTGGTCAACGAAGACCCCGGCGCCTTTACGGCCACCACCGGCAATCGGAGCGCCTTGGTGGACTTTAATTTTGAACCGATGGTATTCCGCGACCGCCGCCAAGTGACGCAAAATGCGGAGGGGAGGATTTATGCGGAGAACCTCTCGTATTATGATTCCTATTCGCCGGAATACTGGGATGATGCCCGCGCGTGGGTGTTCCGGGTCGCGGATGGGGTGCTCGATCAAGTCTACCAAGGAGAGGTCCTCGAATACCAAGCGGGAAAATGGCATGGCTTTGGAGGAAACCTGATCCCGGCGGTCGAGGGGTCGGAGCCGGTTACCGAGGCCTCCTTTCGCTTTAATGGTTGGGAACGGGAAGGTCAGGAATGGTGGATCACCTTACGGGCGGTCGATGCTTCGGGCCGGACATCGGATCGCGCGCTTCCGGTGCGGTTCGTAAATCCCGAGATTACGGGTCAGCGGGCCGGGCAGCCCGCGACGTTCACGGTGGACGCGCCGCAAGCCGATCCGGAGGCGGAGGGATCTCCACCGGCGGCGCCGACGGGACTTTCCGTCGCCGCCGTCAATTCGGAAAACGGCCTCATTACGCTGC
Organism: uncultured Puniceicoccaceae bacterium; assembly: GCA_964345345.1. Lineage (GTDB taxonomy): Bacteria > Verrucomicrobiota > Verrucomicrobiia > Opitutales > Oceanipulchritudinaceae > Oceanipulchritudo. The sequence goes on from CAYFRH010000118.1 coordinate 5,427, forward strand.
AATGGACAGCGCCAAACGATGAAGATCTCGTTGGCTACAAGCTGGAGCGCAGCTACATCGCCCCTGAGGATCATGTTGAACCCGCTTACCTTGAAGTGGAACCGGGACCGGACGGCGAACCCTTCGCTTTCCGGGAATCGGATCTTGTCTTTCTTAATCTGGCGCGGACCACTTTCCGGAAATCATGGTATTCGCCGCGGGTCCACAACGCAAGGGAGGCTCGTCGTCCGGGCTTTCAACCCGAATTCCGGGAGAGCCCTTGGTCGGATGCGGAGGCGGTACCATTTCAGCTGGTGCCGCACCCCGGCAATCCCTCCGGCTTGGATGCTCCGCTCGGGTCCACCGCCATGCGCTTTGATCCACCAAGCGGCGGTTTTACGCGGATTATCACCTACAACCATTCCGATACGACACAGGACTGGTACAAGGTCCTTGATCCGGCGAAAACCTACGTGGTGGAGTTCCTTGCCCGTGCCGAAAATATGGATACACCAACGGCCGTTTTCGGTCTGACCGGACGGCTCTCCGGGCAGGTGGAGAAAACCTTCCAGCTTGATGCGGGCTGGAAGCATTACCGGGCCGAGTTTACCATTCGCGATTATCTGGAGACTGATGGAAATGTCGGCCAGATGTTCCTCGAGTTCGAAGGACCGGGGACAGTCTGGCTCGATGCCTTCCATGTGTATGACAAAGCGAAAGGGCTGGACCGGCATCCCGACGCCGACAAGGCGGCTTTCGCGGCGTCCGGGATGTCCATGATTCGCACGCACGACACCGTGAAAACGGACGGATATTCGCTGGAGAACTTTCTTGGACATCCGGATCTCGGCCTGAGCTCGGGGCACCGGGTGAAGCGGGCCAATCTCGCCAACCTGCTCCGGGATTTTCGCGATATGGGAGTGGATCCATGGCTGCAAATCGAATTTACGTTCGATGAAGCGGAGTGGCTCGGTTTGGTTGAATATTTGGCCGCTCCCTACGATCCCGCGGAAGACTCGCCGGATTCCAAACCGTGGGCTCACCGCCGTTATCTCCACGGCCAGACTGTACCTTACATCGATGAATTCGACCGGATACTCTTCGAGTTCAGCAACGAGAACTGGAATCGTATCATGCCCTTTAATCTTTCGGGGGTTACCATGACGGACGCGGCTACCGGACAGGAATACAATAGCGGTGAGGTGTATGGTCTGCTCCAGGAATACACGATTGGCGTGATGAAAAGTAGCCCGTATTGGCAGGGAGCGATTAATGAGCGCTCGGAGTTTGTCATCGGCGGATGGAACAGCCGGGACTTCGGGTACAATGCGGCCCGCTACAGCCCGTCCAGTGACCACGTTCACATTGCGGACTACAACGGTGGGTGGGATGCCGGCGAGGGGCCGTCTTCCGATTTCCCGGCGGCTCTTCTGAAGACGCTCAACTACCCGGGACAGGCATCCTGGGGGACCACGAACTTTCACCGCGAAGCGCGCGATGCCTTCGAGGCGGAAACCGGGAGACGCATCGACATCGGCACCTACGAAGCTGGTCCCGGTTACAATATCGACGGACTCAACGGTGTTGCCATGACGATGGAGATGGTGGAATTTGAAAGCACGGTCATGAAGTCGTTGGCGGGCGGCACGGCCACACTCGACAGCTTCCTGAACCACGCGACGCAAGGCGCGAAGCTACAGAATTTCTTCACCTTTAAGCGAAACCGTAACTACTGGACCTCCCACGCGGTCGAGCGCAACGGCGGGCAGGCCTATCCCTCATGGATGGCTCTGTCGCTCTACAATAACCACGGAACCGGAGACTTTCTGAATGTCCTCCCGGAGCGGGTGCCGACGCGCTTCGCCGAAGCCGTTGGGCGTCGGGAGGCGATGGAGAACATGCCCGAAGTGGCCGTCCATGCCACGCGATCCGGCAACCAGTTGGCGGTTTTTGTACTTTCGCGGAAACTGGAGGGAGCCGTCCCCGTGGAGCTTGTTCTGCCGATCGAGTCGGCGGAGGCCATCACCCTGCACCGGCTTGCCGGGGATCCGGCGGCGAACAATCTGGACGCCGAAAATGTGTCTCCGGAAAGCCTTGTGATCCCCGCCTCGGAGCTTTCCTCGGGACTGTTTACGGTCCGTGACCAAAGTGGTGGGATCAATGGCGGCCTGCCCCCGGCGGCGACTTACCTTTATGTCTTCGAGGGCGTGACGGATGGAGACGAGTTCGGGGATACTTTCGTCGAAACTGCTCCGGGTCAGTTGCCGGAAACGGAGGGCCTTCCCGTACACTTTCGCATTGGCCTCCCCGGTCCTGTTCCCGAACTGGACGTGCCCGACCTTGTCCTGAGCGGTTCAGCCGAGCCTTCCGAAGTGAGCCTCAGGCCTGTTCCCGGCTACTATGATCAGCTGTTCGAGGCCACGGTAAAGAGCGTGCTTTCCGACGGTGCCATTCAGCTCGGGCTGGCGGGGCTGCCCGGCATTTCTTCCGAGGTACAGCTCTCGTTTCCGTCCGGAAATTTGTTCGATCTTCTCGTCTGGGACTTCTGGGTGGAAGAGGAGGCGGACCGCAAGTACGCGGGGACGACCCTTCCCCCGGAGAATCGCCTGCCGGTCCTTGAGCCAACGGCGCTGGATGATGGAGGAACGGGCCTGTTGGGCGATAACGTGCATTATAACTACAACGGAATCGGGAAGTGGAGCCGGGAGGGAACCGCTGACCGGCCCTATGCAAGCCTTGTCATCGAGCCGTTGCAAGGGCGGGTCCTTGAAATTCATGAAGTGGAGACGGGCCTGTGGTATGACTTGAAGGACGGGTTCACGGAAGAGGACGGCCGCGTATCCGCCGATCTCGAAGTTTACTCCGATGGAGCGCTTGTGGATACGGTCCCTTTTCAATCGGAAGAGCCCATTCCCTCAACCGGCCT
>CAYFRH010000119.1:0-8307 GCA_964345345.1 uncultured Puniceicoccaceae bacterium
CGGGGCCCTACAGATAGTCCACCGTGCCTCCGAGGCGACGGGGCCCCCGCGCAAAGCGGGGCCCTACAATGCTTCGGCCTGCCTCTTCATATTCGGAAGCTCTGAAGGGGCGGACAAATGGACGGCTGTCCAGTTAAAACCGTCTCTTTGCCGAACCCAAAGCGGAAACCGTTTTACGGTTCGGCGCTCCCTCGCTGTTTTTGTTTTCGCAGGCGGACGAGCAGGACCAGGTTCAGCAGCAAGAGGAGGCCGAATCCGAGAGCGAGGGCATTAATCATCGCTCCGGCGTAGGAATCAAACTGTTCGGCGGGGAGAACGTGCAGGCCCGCGAGCGGCAGCAGGCTGAGCGGGGAAAGAACGGCAACGTAGAGGGCAATCGGCCCGAAATCGGTATTGGCGGCGATAATGAGCAGGGATGCGAGGAGAGGGAGCAGCCAGCCGAGGAGAAGAAACAAACCAAGACGGGAACCGTCATAGGTTTCCTTGATACCCCGGAAATGGGCAAGGTTGAGAAAGCCCGCGGCCATCATGACCGGAATGGCCCAGAGGCGCAGGCGGGAAAGTTCGTCGCCATGGGAAGAGGCGAGGGTCGCGTAAACAGCGGTGAGCAGGAGCAGCTGGATCGCCCCGAGTCCGAGGAGGACCCACCGTCCGGGCGCGGCGTCGTCCCAGCGCGGCAAGGCGGATAAGCCTAGGCGCTGGCGACGCAACTCCCCAAGGCGGCGACGTTCGGGACCAGGTACCGCGCTAGCGAGGAGGCCGAAACCGAGGAATGTCGTGACCAACGTCATGATGATCGGAATCGCCGCCCATGAGAGCTGCAGAGAGAGATCGGTATTGGATTGGAATAGCTTCAGGGCTCCCGGATGGCCGCGCAGGGTGGGCCAGAGGTTGGCGAGGGAGACGAAGGCGAAACTCCCAAAGACGGCGAGGGCGAGGAACTTGCTGATGGCGGGAACGGATTCCGCTTTCCATTTGCGGGCGACAATGGCCGCGAAGAGAGCGATCAGAAGGATCTGCAACAGCAGCGAAAAGACCGTCCCCGAAATAACGAGCGTAAAAAACGGCACCGCTTTACCGGCGAAAAGGCCCATTTCCACGACTTCTTTCCCTCCTCGACTTTCGATCAAAGGGAGGATTTTCTCCATGAAAACCGGCCGCACCGTAAGAAATTCAAGAAATACAAGCCCGAAGTGCGACAATTGCGGGAGGAAAAAGTACAGGAGAATGATTAATCCTTGGGAAATGCGCGCGGACCAGCGCCACCGCTTGCTGACCATGCCGGCGACCATGCCGGTCAAGTGGTAGAGCAGGCTGGAACTGAAGAAAACAAGGTAATACGGAACAAAGGCACTCGCGGGGATTTTTCCGACGATGAGAACAAAGACGAGGAACGGCACCGTGATTAGAAAAAGGACATAATCGCGCACGGGCAGACCGAAAAGGTAGCCGGTCAATTTCCGCCAAACGGGCAAGGGGGTGAGCCGTTGGTAATCAAGGACCTTATCGACTTTCTCGCGGGCGATGCCGGTGGCCACACTGCCGGTACCGAGAAAGAGGAGCAGGATGCCCTGGATGACGAGGATGGGGAAAAAGGCGGACCTTGCCGCCTCCTGCGCCGGCACGTCGCGCACAACCTGAGGTACGAAAGTAATGGCCACCGTAAAGGCGGTTACGATGAGGGTAAGAAGGTACCAGAAAGCCGCTTTGCGGGCACGGAGTTCCGAGTGGCAAAAACGGATGAAGATGGGATTTCGCCAAAGCATGTGCGGTGGGCAGATTCAGTTGGTGGGCTCGTCGAGGTTCCGGAGTAGGTCTTCGAGACGGGATTGTTCCATGGTGAAACCGGTCACGCGGTAACCCGCTTCGATGAGAGCCCGCAGAAAATCCGCGTGCTCGGCGCGGCTACCGGGCATTTCCAGTTCGAGCAGTCCCGGCTGGTTCCGCTTTTCTCTCACCTCCGCGTCTGGATGCCGGGAATGGATCCACTGGCGGCAATTCCGGCTTTGCTCCGGTTCGAGTAGTTCGACGACAAGGCGGTGATGCCCTTGGTCTTTGGAGGAAAGGACGTCCGCAACCGCCCCGTGATGGCGCAGCTCGCCTTTGTGTAGAATGCCGACAGAAGTGGCCAGCTCAGCCAGTTCGCTGAGAATGTGCGAGGAGAGGAGGACGGTGGCCCCGCCCGCGGCGACAAGCTTGAGGGTTTCCTTCAACTCCATACGGGCGATCGGGTCCATCCCGCTCGCCGGTTCATCGAGCAACAGGACCTTCGGCTCGTGAAGGAGGGTCTTCGCCAGAATGACCCGCTGCGACATTCCCCGCGAAAGGGTTCCGCAAAAGGTCCGGCGGTGGTCGGTCATGCCGACGCGCTCGAGACATTCGTCAATCCGCTCCTTGCGACGACGGCCGGTCAGGCCATAGCAACCCGCAAATAGTTCAAGGAACTCCCGCACCTTCAGATCCCCGATCACCGGGGCGAGATCCGGCATGTAACCGAGGCGGCGGCGGATCTCCCGCGGATCCGTATCAAGGGAATAGCCCGCGACATGGACCTCGCCGTAGGTCGGGATAAGCAGCGTGGCGAGGACATTGAGGGTGCTGGTTTTGCCCGCGCCGTTCGGACCGACAAGGCCGTAGATTTCGCCTTTCCCGATTTCAAGGGAGAGATTTTTCACGGCGGTGACGTCCCCGTAATCCACCCGGAGGTTTTGAATGCTTACATTCGGGTCGCTCATCCCAATTCCTTTTAATACCCTGTAGCAACGCCCGCGCGGCGCGGATCGGAACTACCGCGGAGGAGGCCGTCTTTTCGGAGGATACTGTTGGCGGCTCCAATGGTCCGGTCCATGCGAATTCGGTATCCCATGGCCCGGAGGGCGGGCAGGGAATCGGCGGGGAATCCGCGTTCCAGATAGAGGATGTCCGGCAACCATTGGTGGTGAAAACGCGGAACATGGTGGGCCTCGGCGATGTTCATATCGTGCGCGAGTACATTGAGCACGACCTGCAACACCGTCGTAATGATGCGGCTGCCGCCCGGACTGCCCGTTACGAGGAAGACTTCCCCGTCGCGAAGCAAAAGAGTGGGGCACATGGAACTCAGCATCCGTTTCCCCGGCGCCACCGCGTTGGCCTCGCCCCCGATCAGCCCGTAGGCATTCGCTGTTCCCGGTTTGGCACTGAAGTCGTCCATTTCGTTATTTAACAGCACGCCGGCCTGCGGTGCGAAAATTCCGGATCCAAAGCTGAAGTTTAAGGTGTAGGTCAAGGCAACCGCGTTCCCTTGCGCATCGACCACCGAGAGGTGGGTTGTCTCCGGACTCTCTTCGGGCAGCTCCGGCAGCTTGCCGGGCTCAATGTCCGCGCTGGAGGTCGGCATGATCGTGTTCAGGCGTTTGTAAATCCGGTCCGTGTATTCCTCCGATAGAATTTCCGCGACGGGAACCTCCCCGAAATCGGGATCCCCGAGAAACTTGCTCCGGTCGGCATAGGCGCGCTTCATGACTTCGACCATGATGTGTACGCTCTGGTTGCTGTTCGGACCCCATTCGGCAAGGGGGAATTCCTTCAGCAACTGCAACATTTGCACAAGGTGCACGCCACCGGAACTCGGTGGGGGCATGGAAAGGATGGTCGCCCCGGCGTAGCTGCCTTCGACCGATTTCCGCCAAGTCGGCCCGTAATTTGCGAGATCTTCCGCTGTCCACCGGCCGCCGTTTTCATTAACCGTCGAAATCAAGTCCTCGGCCACCGGGCCTTCGTAAAAGCCGGCGGGCCCTTCCTTGATGATTTGGCGAAGGGTGTTGGCAAGAGCCGGTTGGAACAGGGTCGCCCCCGCCGCCAGCGGTGCCCCTTTCTCATCGCCGAAGACGTCCCGCGCGGAGGCGTCCAGACGGCCGCTCGCAAAGGCCTTGGCAAGGTCGGAGGCGAGGGCCTCGCCAACGGTAAAGCCGTTTTTGGCAAGGCTAAGCGCGGGTTGAACCGCGCGCTGGAGGGAAATTGTCCCCTCGCTGGCGAGCGCTTCGGCAAGGCCCGCTACAGTTCCGGGAATGCCCGAGGCCAGCCCCGTAAAGCGGGATTTGTTCTCATCGGGATGACCTTCTTCATCGAGAAACATCGTCTTTTCGGCGCCCTTCGGCGCGGTTTCCCGGAAATCGAGTGCTCGCGTTTCCCCTGTCGCGGCCCCGTGGTGAAGGAGAAAGCCGCCACCGGCGAGGTTGCCCGCACGGGGTAGGGTAACCGCCATCGTGAAAGCAGCCGTGACCGCCGCGTCCATGGCGTTGCCCCCTTCCTTCATCACCGCAAGGGCCGCCTCAGCGGCATGGCGGTCTGCACAGGCGATCATGCCGTTCTCCGCCGTAACCGGCCTGTGGATGCTTGCCGGAGCAAAGATCACAGACTCTTCCGCACGCAGCGGCAGGATCACTATTAACAGTATTAGGGAGGACAGCAGGCCGGATTTCATAAACGCTCAGCATGCTTTTTCGTTCTTTCATGGGAAGCACCGAATCCACGCGGGGAAAATGATTTGACCGCGTTTTTCCCTTCGCGTTTGCTGGTCGTTTTTCCTGATCCCTACTAAGAATCAACACGGAAACGCACGTGAACGTAACGATTAACGATATCAGCGAGACCCGGAAGGATGTCGTCGTCTCCATTGACGGCGAGGAAGTGGCTAATGAAGAGGCCCGCATCCTCAAGGAAATGAAAAAGCAGGTCCGCATTCCGGGCTTTCGTCCCGGCAAGGCACCCGACAATCTTATTAGGCAGCGCTACGCCAAGCAGCTAAAGGATGAGCTGAAAAATGCCCTTATGCGTAACGCCTATAACCGGGTTCTTGAGGACGACCAATTGCAGGTCTACAGCGTGGTGGAGTTTCCGGAAATCGAGGCGCCGGTTGCGGGGGAAGAACAAAGCCTCGACCTCACGGTTGATGTCACTCCGGATTTTGAAATTCCTGAATACAAAGGATTGAGCACCTCCTCGCCCCCGACCGAAGTTGACGATCAGGAGATTGAAGACACGATTGACCGAATTCGCCGCCAGCGGGCCGAATTTGTCAAAGTCGACAGGGCCGCCGAAGAAGGCGATTACGTAAAGGTCTCTTATGTCGGTAAACACGGAGAAAATCTCCTCGCCGAGGTCGTGGCCGATCAGCCACGTCTGCGAGCATGGGGAACCGTAAACGACGGCTGGGAGGAAGCCGGGACCGAGGAAGCGCGCCAGTTCGGCGTTCCCGCCATTATCGATGCCCTCGTAGGAATGCAGGCCGGCGATCGCAAGACCGTCGAGCAGGTGATCCCCGAAGACTTTTCCGTCGAGAGTCTCCGCGGCGAAACCGTGGTGTACGACCTCGAAGTCGGTGAGGTCCGCGAACGGAAACTCCCGGAAATCGATGACGAGTTTCTCAAAAGCGTCCGCGCTGAATCTTTAGAGGATTTCAAGGCTCAAATCATGGACGAGCTGGAAAACCAGAAGAAGCGCGAGACCGAGGAAGCCCGCCGGCAACAGATCCTCGATCATCTCGCCGGGGCCGTCGAATTTCCGCTGCCCCAGAGCGCCATTGAGGGAGAAACCCAGAACGCGCTCAGCCGGATCGTAAACCAAAACCTACAGCAGGGAGTTCCTCAGGAAGAATTGGAAAAACAAAAGGAACAGATTCAATCCGGCGCCGCCCAGACCGCCGAGCGTGAGGTTAAGTTGCAAATCATTCTGAGCCGGATTGCCGGAGAAGAGAACATCACTGTCGAAAACGAGGATCTTTCCCGGGCCGTTTACAACATGGCCATTCAACAGCGCCAACGGCCCGAAGATCTCGCCAAGGAATTGCGCAAGGACCGGGAACGGGTTCTCCAGTTGCAACGTCAGATTCTTTTTGGCAAAACCCTCGATTTTGTTCTCTCCGAAGCAAAAGAGGACGGCTCTTCGACACCTGCCCAAGAGGAAAAGGCCGAATCCTGATTGCACAAAAACTGCTCCCCGAGCATATTATTTTTGATGAGTTACTATTTACCGCTGCCACATGTCGTTGAGAGCGACGGCCGAACTGAGAAAAGCTGGGACATCTACAGTCGTCTCCTGAAGGACCGGATTATCTTCATCGGCACGCCCATCGACGATTATGTCGCCAACGCCGTCATTGCCCAGATGCTGCTTCTGCAGATGGAGGATCCGAAAAAAGACATTCAGCTCTATATCAACTCTCCGGGCGGTAGTGTCACGGACGGTATGGCGATTTACGACACTATGCGCTTTCTCAGCTGTGAGCTGAAGACATACTGTATGGGACAGGCCGCCAGCATGGCCACCGTTCTTCTTGCCGCTGGGACCCCTGGAAAGCGATTTGCCCTCCCGCACAGCCGGCTGATGCTTCACCAGCCGCAGGGCGGGGCTACCGGTCAGTCCGCCGACATTTCAATCGCCGCCCGCGAGATTTTGCGCTGGAAACAAACTCTTAATGAAGTCATCTCCGAACATTCCGGCCAAGTCGTCGAGAAAGTCGAAAAAGATTCCGACCGGGATTTCTACATGACCGCCGAGGAAGCTCGCGACTACGGTCTTGTTGATCAAGTGATTCAGTTCAAAAAACCAACCTCGACAAAGCCCCAGGAAAAGGCGTCCTGAGCCCGCCATGGCCCGATCTTCTAAAATGACCTTCTGCAGCTTCTGCGGGAAATCACAATCGGAAGTACGCAAAATGATCGCCGGGCCTTCCGGTGTGTACATTTGCGATTCCTGCGTTGATGTCTGCAAAACAATTATCGACCGCGAGCTTAAAGAGAAAGGCGCGGAAAGCTCGTCGAATGACGAAAGCGCAAAGCCTTTCAAGCTTGTCAAACCCGCTGAGATCAAGGCCGAGCTTGATCGCGATGTTGTCGGTCAGGACCAAGCCAAAAAAGTCCTCTCCGTTGCTGTCTACAACCACTACAAACGGCTTCAGGCAGAGCAGCAGCGGCCAAAGCAGGGGAATGCCAAACCCGGGAAAGGAGGCGAACAAATCGATATTGAAAAGAGCAATATCATGCTCGCCGGTCCCACCGGAAGCGGAAAAACTTTGCTGGCTCGCACGCTTGCCGATCTTCTGGAAGTTCCTTTTGCCATTGCTGATGCGACCACTCTTACCGAGGCCGGTTACGTCGGGGAAGATGTGGAAAACATTGTCCTTCGTCTTCTTCAGTCCGCGAACTACGACGTTTCCAAAGCGGAATGTGGCATCATCTACGTGGACGAAATCGACAAAATCGGCAGGAAAACCGATAATGTTTCGATTACGCGTGATGTTTCCGGTGAAGGCGTACAGCAGGCCCTTCTGAAAATTCTGGAGGGAACAACCTGCAATGTTCCACCCCAAGGCGGTCGGAAGCATCCCAATCAGGAGTACATTCAGATCAACACCCGCAACATCCTTTTTATCTGTGGAGGTGCGTTTATCGGATTGGAGGACATCATTCGCCGCCGGCTTGGCAAGGGCACTATCGGGTGGGAAGCCACCGAACAGAAGAATTGGAACGGGGTAGAGATCTTCCGTGAACTCGCACCTGAGGACCTTGTCCGTTTCGGACTGATCCCCGAATTTATTGGCCGGTTGCCCGTTGTCTCCGTCCTTGAAGAGCTCAAGGCCGAGGAGCTTGAGCACATTCTGACAAAGACGCGCAACGCGCTCATCAAGCAGTATGCCAAGCTTTTCGAAATGGAGAACGTAAAGCTTACCTTCCGCAAGGACGCTATTCGCGCCATAGCCGAGAAGGCGATCGCCCTCAAAACGGGAGCACGCGCACTCCGCTCCATCATGGAGGGTATTATGCTGGAAGTCATGTATCAGCTGCCTGATTACGAAGGTGTGCAGGAGGTCATCATCACCCCCTCCGTCGTCAACGCCAAGGCTAAGCCGAAACTGAAAATGAAGCAGGACGCGGCCTGATACGCCTGCCTGCCCGTAGACACGGGCTCCCGCCCGTGTCCCGTCGCCTCACCGCCTCTGTCCTGCGGGGCACTGCGAATACAGCTCGTAGACACGGGCTCCCGCCCGTGTCCCGTCGCCTCACGCTTATGTCCCGTCGCCTCACACATCCGCTCTGCGGGGCACTGCGAAACGGGCGGGAGCCCGTTTCTACCCTTAGGCACTGGGTAGGCCTGTAGACACGGGCTCCCGCCCGTGTCCCGTCGCCTCCCGCTTATATTCCGTCGCTGCACTCGTCCGTCCTGCGGGGCACTGGGAAACGGGCGGGAGCCCGTTTCTACCCTTAGGCACTGGGTAGGCCTGTAGACACGGGCTCCCGCCCGTGTCCCGTCGCCTCCCGCTTATAT
>CAYFRH010000120.1:0-8292 GCA_964345345.1 uncultured Puniceicoccaceae bacterium
CTGCGGACACCGAATAGTCCGGCAAGGGCAACGCCTGCGGTCAGGAGGAATCCTTTGCGAGACAGGTTCTCTTCAGCCATAGTTCTATGCAGCAAATCGTAGCAATTGCAGATCTTTGTTTTGAAAAGCTCAAATCCATCAGGTGCAGGTCAAGCCCGGAAACGAGCAGCCTGCACTACGGCTCGTATCCATTCCCAATGCAACAGAAAATTCCGTCTTTCGCGCCTGCGAAGGGGCGAATTCCGGGAATTTTCGCCATTTGCTAATAGTGATAATCATGCCCGCTTATACAGCAGCGTGACCGGCCGCCCGCATGGCCCTCGCGGAAACCAGAACCGAAGAAGCCACCATGAGAAGGGCGGCCACGACCGGATGGAGAACTCCGCCGGCGGCGAGCGCCATCCCGAAGAGGTTGTAGACCAAGGCGAAACGCAGATTGCCTTGCAGACCTTTTCGTAAATGCCGAGCACGACGGACCGCATGGGGGAGGACGGCGATCCGGTCATTCAAGAGAATGCCGTCGGCAAAGGCGGTCGTTAACTCCGTTCCGGCCTCGACGGCAATCGCGGCCTCGGCCGCTTCCATAGCAAGGAGATCGTTAATGCCGTCCCCAATGAAAAGGCAACGTTTGCCCTCCCGGTTCAGCTCCTCCACGGCGGAGGCCTTTGCCTCCGGTGACATGGACCCCTCGACAGCAGCTCCACCGATGGCGGCCCGGGCGGGTTCCGGATCGCCGCTGAGAATGCGAACGGTGCAACCCAGCTGCCGCAGGCCCTCAACCACGCCCTCAGCCTCCGCATGCAGCTTCTCGCGCAGCCCGAGAGAGCCGGCGAAAGAGCCATCGAAGCCCACCTGAATCCACTTGGTTCCGTCCCTCGTCACCTTCTGCGCGGGCGTTTGCGGCACGATCCCCTCGGCCCGAAGGAGTTCCGGCTCCCCGAATACGAGGGCGTGGCCGTCCACCCGGCCCCGGAGCCCGCGACCCGGTACCACTTCCACCTCCTCGACGATTTCCCCGCCTTTGCAACGGGCGGCAATGGCCGTGCTGACGGGATGGTGGCTCTGCCGGGCCATGGCGGCCATGGACGCGAGCAGATTTTCGCGGTCCGTGCCGTCCGGCGTGAGGAATGAGCTGTCCGCCTCCATGGTAAAGCCGCTCAAGGTTCCCGTCTTATCAAAAACGACCACCTCCGCCTGCGCGAGCACATCAAGAAGGTGGCCGTTGCGCCCCACGAGACCGCGCTGGCTCAAGTAAAACAAGCCGGCCCACACTCCCGTCGGCAAGGCGAGTCCCAATGCGCAGGGACAGGCGACCAGCAGCACCGCCATGGCATTGAAAAGGGCGTCCCACGGCGAGGCGGCGGCAAGCAACCATCCGAAGAAGGTGGCGGCCGCAACGGCAGTGACGACCGGGACAAAGAAGCGCATGAGCCGATCCGCCTCCTCCTGCAACCGCGAGGGCCGCTGCCGGGCCGTTTCGAGGGCGGCGAGGATGCGGTCGATTTTTCGGTCCGTCGTCGTTTCCGGAAGCACTCTGAAATTGCCGTCGAGCGACCATGTGCCAGCCCGGAGGCGACCGCCACTCTCCTTCCGGACCGGTCCAGGCTCACCGGTCAAAGCGGTTTCGCGAACATAACCGGTTCCCTCCAGGATGCGACCGTCGACGGGAATGGCCTCCCCGGGCCGGACGAGTACGCGGTCCCGCGTCGTCAGTTCCTCGACCGGCACCCGTTCGGGTCCGCTTTGCCGCTCGACCGTGGCCTCATCGAAGGCCTTCCGAAAGGCAGCCACCGCACGACCCACTTTTCCCCGCTGTACCGCGCTGATCTGTTTCCCGATGGCATAGACACTGAGAACGATCGCCACCACTTCGTAATACACGCTTCCTTCGCCCCGAAGGGTCGAAATGAGCGAGCCGGCGAAGGCGCCGACGGCACTGAGGACAAAGAGGGCTTCAACCGTAATCCGGCCTCCCCGCAGGGCCGCGAAGGTCTGTCGCAAAAGCGGCCCGCCAAGCAGGGCCACCACGCCGAGGGTCGAGGCAATGAGCGCACCGTGGAGAAGCCAGTACCCCGCACTGCCCATGGCGGGAGCCTCCCCGGCGGAAAGGGCATTGTTATAGCCGAGGCCGAAAACCATGCTCTGCCCGGCAAGGGCGAGGGAAAGACCGACGCGGATACCGAAGCCGGCCAGATCAGGTCCCGCCTCCTTTCCGCAGCAACCGGCGTCCGCTTCCGCTTTCTTTCGCGCCCTCGTCATCGGCCAAACCTTGTCGTCGAGGACCTCGAAAGGCAAATCCGTGAGCACGTCGAGCAGAAGGCTTTCGAACATTCCGAAGCCTCACCGCCGACTGGATCACCAGCATCGGGGCATTTCATGTTTACCTGCACATGCGGCAAGGTCCACCGACGGCGTGGCACGGCTCCTCTGGCTACCAAAAAAGCTGTCTATCGGCCTGGCGCGCCGTGCCGGATTTGGCCAACGGCCGGAAAACCGTCCGCACCATGCTCGAAACGTGCCACTATGCCAGAGAGGAGGACGACGTCTGACCCTATTCGTCCCGGACTAAAGCCAGCCTTCCCGTCCCCGTAAAGAAGAGCCCGACCAGCACACTGGCCATTATCAGCGGATAGCCAAACTGAATCAGGTCGCCGCCACTGTCCTCGATCTTGGCGAGCGTCGCCACGACCATGGTGAAGAAAAGAAGAAAGGCGGCCGGGCGGAAAAGCAGCCCGAGGATCAGCAGGGCACCGCAGACCAGCTCGGTTCCCGCCGCCATGACCCCGAAGAAAAAGGACGGCGTATTCAGGGAGCCGACATCCAGCCCAACGACCTTGATCCGGGCCCCCACTTCGGCGAGGACCTTCTTTCCCGCCATAAATTTATTCCATCCGGAGATCATAAAGATCACTCCAAGGGCGAGACGGATGACGAAAAGGCCAAAGGCCGGTTTGTGAAAAAAGGCATTCAGGCTTTGAAGAGCGGATTTCATGGGGTTAGAAGAAAATAAATGTCCGCTGAAAGCCAAGAAGAACCCGTATGATTTCCCGACAAGCCGCCATCGCCGCCGACAAGGGGGTCCGGATCATCGGGCAAGGCCTCTGCGGAAGCCTGCTCGCCCTCGAACTGGAAAGGCGGAAGATTCCCTTCGTTGTCGAGGATGTCCAGCTTCCCGGATGCGCCACCGCCGTCGCACCCGGCATCGTCAATCCCCTCGCCGGCCGCAAATTCAAACCTCCTGAAAATATCGAGGTTCTCCTCACCACCTTGAGGGCCACCCTAGACCTCTTGCGCAAGCGGTTCGGGACCGACTTCTGGCACCCCTGCCCGATCCTTCGCCTCTTTTACGAGGACGCCCAGATCGAACGCTTCCGCAAGGCGCTCGCCGGTCCCGGGTGGAACTTTGTGCAACAGCGCTTTCCGGACAACCACTTCCCTTTCCTGAATGATCACTTCGGCAGCTTTCTCACCCAGCGTGGCGGTTGGCTCGACCTTCCCGGACTCAAGGCCGCCGTCCGGCAGTGGCTCAGCGAGAGCGGCCGCCTCCGCGAAACGGTCGGAAATCCGGAGCAACGGGATCCGGAAGGCCGGCTGCGGGTCTTCTGCGAGGGATGGCGAGTGAGGGAGAACCGGCTTTGGCAGTGGTTGCCACACAATCCGGCGCGCGGGGAGATGCTCATTATCGAATTCAGCGAGGACCTGCCCCGGGACCGCATCTACAACCAGAGCTGCTGGGCACAGCCCTTGCCCGATGGGCATTGGAGGGTCGGGGCCACCTACAGCTGGGACGACTTCACGGGCGCGCCCACCGTCGCCGCCGCCGAGGATTTACAGGAGCGGTTGCGCCTCCTCACGCCGGTTCCGTTCACAGTCAAGGAACAGGTCGCGGGGGTCCGTCCCATCCTTGAGGATTACCGCCCCGTCCTCGGCTTTCACCCGGAGTACGAAGCGGAGGCTGTCCTCACCGCCATGGGCTCCAAAGGTGTTCTTCAGGCTCCTTTTGCCGTCACCGCCTTTGCCGAACATCTGGCCGGGAACCGTCCTTTACCTCCCGCATGGTCGGTGGAACGCTTCCTGCAGTCGTAGGCCCGTCAGGAAAGACCAAAACCGCCACTGCCGGTCATTCCCGCCACCGCTCGTACAGGCGCCGAACGATGGCAAGGTCCCCGGGATACACCTTTCCGCGACGAAGGTTCCGCTCCATCATGACAAGGAGTTCCTCCCAGTCCGCTGCCTCGGGTTCATAGGGTTCCCGCGGCTCGAAACGGCGGCGGTGTACCCGCCAGGACGGCTTTTCCTTCACGAGCTTGAATTCGATCTGGATGCGCTTGCCCTCCTCATCGCGACGCTGCCATGCAAGAGAACAGGTCATGCGGTCGCTCCTTCCTCGATCCGGCGCCTTTCCTCCCGGATCGATTCCCGGAGCTGTCCAGCCGCCGCTGCCGCCGCTTCCGCGAAATCGGAACCGACGGAGGCGTACAGAATGCCCCGGCTGCTGTTGATCAGGAGCCCGCGGGCGTCCGCATCGAGACCGGCGGCAAGGGTCGCGGAAAGGTCCCCGCCCTGCGCGCCGATGCCCGGAACCAGAAGCGGCAGCGTCGGGGCGGCGCCCCGGATTTGCCCCAGCTGCTCCGGCCAGGTCGCCCCCGCGACCAGCCCAAGGTTCCCGTTCGCGTTCCATTCCCCGGAGGCGCGCCGCGCCACCTCCAGGTAGAGCGGATGATCTCCCGTCACCCTGAGGTCCTGCAAGTCCGCCGAGCCCGGGTTTGAGGTTTTGCACAGAAGGAAAACGCCACGGGCAGGATCCCCCAGAAAGGGCCGGAGGCTATCCCCGCCAAGGTAGGGATTGACCGTGACCGCGTCCGCTCCGTAAACGCCGAAGGCCTCCACGGCGTACTTTTCCGCCGTGCTGCCGATGTCGCCGCGTTTGGCGTCGAGAATGACGATCCGCTCCGGAGCCACTTCCCGAAGGTAAGCAATAGTCCCGGCCAACTCCCCGAGTCGGCCTGCGGCCGCGTAGTGTGCAAACTGCGGCTTGTAAGCCGCGGCCGCGGGAAGCGTCGCGTCGATGATAGCCTTGCCGAAAGCAAGGAAGGGTTCCTTCTCTCTCCGGATAATCTCCGGTAATTTTTCTTCCAGCGGATCCAGCCCGACGCACAGCATTGAATCCGTCACAGTCCAGGCGGAGCGCAGTCGTTCCAGAAATGTCTGCCCCATATAATTTTCAGGCTGCCGCAGCGGTTCGCCTCTGGCAAGCCGACAGGCGCTCCGCAAAGGGGGAATCATCCTCTGGGACCCGGCCGCCTCGAGCCATTAGCAGGCCTGTTTCTATTTGCATTTACCAATTAGCGATTATGATGACGGGCAATGAAGATCGGTCTCGCCCAAATCAACACCATCGTCGGAGACCTTCCGGGGAACCGGAAAAAGATCCTCGAAGCTTATCGGCAACTTGTTCAGCAGGGCGCCGAACTCGTCGTCTTTCCCGAACTCGCCGTCACCGGTTACCCGCCGCGCGATCTCCTCTTTAAGTCGGCTTTTGTCCCCGATAATTTGCAGTCGCTCGACGCCATTGCCGAAGCCACCGGGACCGTTCCCGCCCTCGTTGGCTTTGTGCAGCCCAATCCGTCCGAAAAGGGCCGCCGCTTCTTTAACGCCGCCGCCTGGTGCGAACGCGGCAAGGTCCGCCACGTCGCCCGCAAATGCCTCCTGCCGACCTACGATGTCTTCGACGAAGACCGCTATTTCGAAGCCGCTGACGCGCCCATCTGTGTTTCCTGGAAAGGCTGGCGCATCGGTATCACCATCTGCGAGGACATCTGGACCGGACCGATTATCGACACCAGCCGCTACTACGCGACCGATCCTCTCGCCTCCTTTGAACCATCCGACGTCGATGTCGTCCTTAATCTCTCCGCCAGCCCGTGGCACTACGGGAAGGATTCCACCCGCCAGGCTATCGTCCGCACGGCTGCCCTCAGGGTGGGCCGTCCGGTTGTCTACGTCAACGCCGTCGGGGGCAACGACGAGCTCGTTTTCGACGGGCATTCCATGGTCATCTGTTCCGCCGGCGAGCTGAAGGCCGGTCTCCCACCCTTTCAGGAGTGTAACCGGCTGGTTGATCTCAAAAACACGGAACCGGTGGTCGATGCGCGATTCCAGCGCGATTCCTTAGCCGACATCCACGATGCCCTCGTTCTCGGAATTCGCGATTATGCGCATAAAAGCGGTTTCCGCAAAGGGCTCATCGGCCTCAGTGGCGGAATCGATTCGGCACTGACAGCCGCCCTCGCCGTCGAGGCCCTCGGCGTGGAGAATGTCATGGGCGTCAGCCTTCCCTCTTCCATCTCCAGTTCGCACAGCCGCGATGATGCCCGCGCACTGGCGGAAAACCTCGGCATCACCTTCCACCTTCTCCCCGTCGGAAAAGTCGTCGATGCCGCCGCCGAGACGCTGCAACCGCTTTTCACCGACATGCCCGCCGATGTCACCGAGGAAAACGTGCAGGCGCGCTCCCGCGGATTGCTCCTGATGGCTCTTTCCAACAAGTTCGGTTCGCTCCTGTTGAGCACCGGGAACAAAAGCGAGATGGCGGTCGGCTACTGCACCCTCTACGGGGACATGGCAGGCGGCCTTTCCGTCCTCTCCGATCTTCCCAAGACCCGTGTGTATGCGCTTTCCCACTACGTTAACCGGGAGCGCGAGATCATCCCCTGGAACACCATTCACAAGGCCCCTTCCGCCGAACTTCGCCCCGACCAGAAGGACGAGGACTCCCTGCCTCCCTATCCCGTTCTCGATGCTATCCTCAAACGTTACATCGAGGAGGGCCAGTCCTCCCGCGAGATCATGGAAGCGGGCTACGAAAGCGAGGTCGTCCGCGAGGTCATCCGCATGGTCGACCTCAACGAATACAAGCGCAAGCAGGCCGCGCCCGGCCTGAAGATCACGCCTCTTGCTTTCGGTACCGGCCGCCGCATCCCCATCGTCCAGCGGTATGTCGGACAGGTCTGAGGAGTCGGACGAGTCTGACTAAAAAGCGGCCTGCAATCCGAGGCTGACAATATTGACCTTGGCGTCGATAGTTCCGCGCAGGAGTTCCCCCGAGGTATGGGTGGGATTGTCGATGCCCGGATCATCGACAATGATGTGGGCATAGGAGAGATCAAGGCGCACGGTCTCGCTGACCTGCCAGCCAATGCCGGTGGTCAACCAGTAACGGTCGTTGTCCGGAATACGGGGAGAGCGAAAGCGGTCGGAGGGAACGGGGGACTCATCGTAGACAAAGCCGAAACGCAACTGGACGTTCTCGGTCATTTCGTAGGTCGTCCCGACGCTGAAGCGCCAGACGTCCTCCCAGTTTTCCGGGATGACGGAATCCTCGGGAAAGCCGGTTTCGTATTCAATGACCAGCTCATCAAACTTGCTCCACCACGTGTAGAAGGCATCCGCCATAACGGCCCAGTTCTCGTTGATCCGCTGATGGAGACTGACCTGTACGGAATCGGGAAGCTCGAGGTCCACTTTTCCGCCCTGGTCGACAAAAAGGGAACCGAAGATGCCTTCGAGGGCACCGGTCTCGAAATCGGCATCCCCGCTTAAGGTCAAATCAACGGAGGAGCGGTAGTGGGCTCCGATCCGCGTGCTTTTCGTGGGTTCCCAGAGAACACCGAGATTGAAACCGAATCCGTAATCGTCGCCTTCAAGGCTCAGGAAACCGTCGTACTTGGTCGTTCCGAGATTGGCCTGGACATCCTCCTGCAGGGCGAGGGTCTGCTCGTTAGCGGGAATGCTGCCGTCCTGGAGACCACCGAGAAATGCGAGTCCGAAGTTAATGGCATTGCTGAGGATGGCATCACCGTAAAGGACATTCACGCCGCCACCGACGGAGAGGGTATCGGAAATCCGGTACCCGGCGGCGAAGTTGCTATTGATGGTGGCCAGGTCCGTCTCCACCGCAACGTAGCGACCGACCCAATCTTTTTCGTAGCTTGTGGCGAGTCCGAAGGGAACGGAGATTCCGACGCCCCAGACGAGGTCGTCCCCGGCGGGCATGCTGAAGAAGAGGTTCGGCACTACCCCCGTCACGTCGGCGGTGTCGTCCGCCCCCTGCGTCGGAACGCCCGTGCCGGTCTCCGGATTAAAGGCGGTGAGCGAGCCTTCGTTGCGGAACTCCGCCTCGGGAAGAATGAAATGAATCCCGGTCGTGACTTGCGTTTCTTCGAAGAGGGTCAGGGAGGCGGGATTGAAAAACATGGAGGAGTTGTCCTCCCCTCCGGAGGCCCCGGCCGC
>CAYFRH010000121.1:0-8218 GCA_964345345.1 uncultured Puniceicoccaceae bacterium
GGTCATCCGCCTCACGGCGGGATGCTACGGCGGGATGCTACGTCGGGGTGCTATGGGGGTCATCCGCCTTACGGCGGGATGGTACGGCGGGATGGGCTGGGGGATGAGACCGGCGATTAGAAGAGTTCGAGCTGGGGGATGTCGTCGTCGGGGGCGTTGGGGTCGGCCTTGCGGCGTTGGCGGGCGCGCATGCGGCGGCGGAGGAGGTTGTGGCTGGAGTCGTCGGATTCGAGGCGGTCGAGAATGACCTTGGCCCGGTCGAGGACGGAGGAGGGCAGGCCGGCGAGGCGGGCGACCTGGATGCCGTAGCTGCGATCGGCGGCGCCGCGTTGAACTTGGCGGACGAAGATAATGGCGTCGTTCCATTCCTTGACGGCGACACAGAAGTTGCGGATGCGGGGCAATTCGCCCTCGATCTGTGTAAGTTCGTGGTAGTGGGTGGCGAAGAGGGTGCGCGGGCCCTTGTCGCCGTCGCCATGGAGATGCTCGACAACGGCCCACGCGATGCTGAGGCCGTCGTAGGTACTGGTCCCGCGCCCGATTTCGTCGAGAATAATGAGGCTCTGAGGGGAGGCGTTGTTGAGGATGTTGGCGGTCTCGTTCATCTCCACCATGAAGGTGGAATTGCCCTCGGTGAGTTCGTCGCTTGCGCCGACGCGGGAGAAGATGCGGTCGACGAGGCCGAGGCGGCAGCGGTCGGCGGGGACGAAGGCGCCGACCTGCGCCATGAGGGCGATGAGGGCGACCTGGCGGATGTAGGTGCTCTTGCCGGCCATGTTGGGACCGGTGAGGAGGGCGATCTGGGCCTCGTCGGCGCTGAGGTGGGTGTCGTTGGGGACGAAGTCGTGCTCGCCGGGGAGGCCCTTGCGGCGTTGTTCGCGCATCATCTGCTCGACGACGGGATGGCGGCCGGCCTCGATCTCAAGCTGTAGCGAATCTTCCAATACGGGCCGGACGTGGCCCCATTCGCGCGCGAGCTGGGCCCAGCCGGCGAAAAGGTCGATCTCGGCGAGGACGCCGGCGGTCCGGTCGAGGGCATCGGCCTCTTCGAGAAGGGCGGCGATGATTTCGTTGAACAGTTCCTCCTCGCGGGCGAGGGCCTTTTCCTCGGCGTGGAGGATCTCCCGCTCCTTTTCCTTGAGGGCGGGTGTGGTGAAGCGCTCCGCGTTGGTCATGGTCTGCTTGCGGAGGTAGTCTTCGGGTACGAGGGAGAGGTTGCTTTTCGTGACCTCGATAAAGTAGCCGAAGGCGTTGTTAAATTTCACCTTGAGGTTCCGGATGCCGGTACGGGCGGCCTCGGCGGCCTCGAACTCGCCGATCCATGCGCGGGAGTCGCGCCCGAGGGAGCGCAGGCGGTCGAGTTCCGCGTCATAGTCATCGGCGATGGCGTTGCCGTCCTGCAACTGCGCCGGGAGGGGATCGTGAAGGGCGCGGTCGAGCAGGTCGCGCAGCGCGGTGAATTCCTCCATGCCGTCGGCGAGGCGGTCGAGGACCGGGCTTTGGAACCGGCCGAGGACGGAGCGCAGGTGCGGAAGCTGGTGCAGGGTCTGCCGGACGGCCCCCGGCTCGCGCGGATTGCGCAGCCCGTTGCGGAGCCGCCCGAGGACGCGGGGAAGGTCGCGGACGCCGCGCAGGTATTCCTGGATTTCGGAAGTCAGGCCGGGAGCGGAAAGAAATTCCTCCACACAATCCTGACGGCGGCGCAGCTCATCGAGATCAAGGGGCGGGCTGGTCAGGTATTGCTCGAGAAGACGCGCCCCGGCGGCGGTGGCGGTACGGTCCATGGCGGCGAGGAGGGAACCCTTGCGCCCGCCTTTGCTGGAGCGGAAAACCTCGAGGTTGCGCAGGGTGGCGGGATCGATCTGCAGGCAGGAGGCCGTGCGGTACTCGCGGATGCCGCGCAGATTGGCCGGCGGAGAGCAGAGGTTCTCGGCGGCGTAGTCGATAAGCGCCCCGGCGGGTCCGAGGCCGGGATGGTCGCGGGGGAGGCCGAAGCCGTCGAGGTTGAGCACGCCGAGGGTTTCCATGACCGTGCGGGCGCCCCGGCGCGGATCGAACTGTTCCGGCAGCCGGTGGGAGACCGTTCTCCCTTCGAGCAGCCGCCCAAGGTCCTCCATTGTCTTGGCGGCCTCCTCTTCCCCGCTTTGCCATGCCTCCGGCGCTCCTTCCGGGAGGAGGATTTCGCGCGGATCAAGGGCATAAAAGACGTTGAGGAGACTGGCGGGCGAGGGGCTCGCCGCGACCATGAATTCGCCGGTGCTGAGGTCCATCCACGCGGCCGCGAACCCGTGCGGGTTGGCATCGAGGGCGAGGAGGTATTGGTTGTGCACGGCTTCGAGGTGCTGGTCCTCAAGGGTCGTGCCGGGTGTGAGGATGCGCGTGAGGGAGCGCTTTACAAGCTGTCCCGCTTTGGGCGTTTCCATCTGCTCGCAAATGGCGACCTTGTAACCGGCGCGGAGGCACTTCTGGATGTAGCCG
The DNA here is from genome assembly GCA_964345345.1 of uncultured Puniceicoccaceae bacterium. Lineage (GTDB taxonomy): Bacteria > Verrucomicrobiota > Verrucomicrobiia > Opitutales > Oceanipulchritudinaceae > Oceanipulchritudo. The sequence continues at coordinate 2,479 of CAYFRH010000121.1, forward strand.
TCGGCGGCGTGGTAGGGAATGCCCGCCATGGGCTGTCCGTTGCGCTGCGTCAGGGTGATGCCGAGGACCTCCGCCCCCCGCTTCGCGTCGTCGTCGAACATTTCGTAGAAGTCGCCCAACCGGAAAAGCAGCAGGGTATCGGAGGAAAGCTTCGCCTTCACCTCGAGGTACTGCTCCATCATGGGCGTGCTTTTGCGGGACGGCGGCGGCATGGTCAGCAAAAACGGGCATGCTTTGAAGGCGGGCTTTCCGAGGCAATGCTTAATCCTGCCGGAATCGTGCTACCGGCTTTGCGCTTGCGGGGCAAAGGTGGTAATAATACCACCTAAAGAGTGAATTTTTTACACAAGAAAAAGGCGAAGAAAAGTTCCCGTGAGGAAGCCGGTTGGCATCGCCAATTATTCGCCCTCGCCCCCATCGGAATCTTTACCTCCACGTCCGATGGCCGTCTACTTGAGGCAAACCAGTCGCTTGCGGAGATTTTCGGGTATCCTTCGCCGGAGGCCATGATTGGGGGAGTCGAGCATTTGCGGGACTGTTACACGGAACCGCAGCGCCGGGAGGAACTTCTGCAGACATTACGGACTTGCGGAAGAGTGTCCGGTTTCACCTTCAAGGCCCGCCGGAGGGACGGGTCCGACCGCTGGGCGGAAATGAGCGCGCAAATCATGGAGAACCGGGAGGACCATTTCGTCCTTTCCGGCTTTATCTCCGATATCGAGGAACGGGTGAAGGCCGAGAAAGTCCTCCGCCGAAACGACCTCCGCTTCCGCCGTATTTTCGAGAGCCTTTCCGGCGTCGCCGTGCAGGGCTATTCCCCGAAGGGCCTTGTCACGTACTGGAACACGGGCAGCGAGCGGATTTATGGATACAGCCGCGAGGAAGCCCTCGGGAAATCGCTTCTTGATCTCATCATTCCCCCGGAAATGCGTCCCGAAGTGGAAAAGGCGGTGGCGCACATGCACGCGAGCGGGGAAACGAAGCCCCCGGCGGAGCTGCGGCTGATGCGCAAGGGCGGCACGCCGGTCGATGTTTTTTCGCACCACTCGCTGGTCGACGTCCCCGGGGTCGGAAAGGAACTCTACTGCATCGACATTGATTTGAGCGAGCGAAAGCGGGCGGAAAGCGAGCTCCGCAAGCTGAAGGACTCCCTCGTTGTTACCAATACCAACCTTGAGGCGGCGGTTCGCCATGCCCGGGAACTGGCCGTGCAGGCGGAAGCTGCGAACGTCGCGAAAAGCCGCTTTGTCGCGAATATGAGCCACGAAATCCGCACCCCCCTGAACGGCATTATCGGGATGGCGGACCTGCTCCGGGAGATGAATCTCGGTGAGGAAGAGCGTGCTTCGGTGGAGACCATTCAACACTGCGGCTTCAAATTGACGGCCCTGATTTCCGATGTCCTCGACCTCTCCTCCATTGAGGTGGCGGGAGGTGATTTGCGGCAGGAGCTTTTTTCCTTCGACGAATTAATCAGCGGTTGCGAGGAGGTGGTCGCGGTGGCGGGCATGACAAAGCAACTCACCCTGCGCCACGAAATCGATCCCGCGCTGCCGGAGGAGCTTTACGGCGACCGGGACCGGCTGCAGCAAATCCTCATCAACCTTCTCAGCAATGCCGTTAAGTTCACGGTCGATCCCGGGCGGGAAGTGCTTACCCGGGTACGGGAAATCAGCCGGATGGACCGGAAGGCGGAGGTCTTCCTTGAGGTGGAGGACGAGGGGATCGGCATAGCTGCGGAGCGCCTTGAAGAAATTTTTGAGCCCTTCCACCAACTTGACGACAGCAGCACGCGCGCCTTCGAGGGAACGGGCCTCGGCTTGAGCATCGTGAAGGGGCTTGTTGAGATGATGGAGGGGACCGTTTCCGTCCGCAGCGAGCCGGGCAAGGGAAGCTGTTTTGAAATCCGCCTCGAACTCGGATTGCCGGAACCCCCTGTTGCTCTGCAAAAGCAGCCAACCGAGCCGGCGATCGCCCTGGGGCCGAACAAGCCCACCTCTCCAGAGGAAGCTGAAAGGTCCCTCCCGGTATTGCTTGTGGAGGACAACGTCACCAACCGGATGGTGGCGAAGCTGTTCCTTGAACGCTGCGGACGCAAAGTGCTGGTGGCGGCGAACGGGAAAGAGGCCATTGCCCTCCTGCGGGAGAAGGACGTCGGCATTTGCCTGATGGACCTGCAGATGCCCGAAATGGACGGGATCGCCGCGACGCGGGCGATTCGCGGCGGAGAGGCCGGCGTGCGCAATGCGGAGATTCCCATCATCGCCCTGACGGCAAGGGTGATGAACGAGGACCGGAGAAAGTGCCTTGAGGCCGGGGTCAACGACTTCATTCCCAAGCCCGTGCATCTCCAGGATTTTGAGACCACCCTCCAACGGTGGACCGAGTAGTTGACCCGGAAGAGGGTTCTGTCGGAAATGGCCTCCATGCCGAGAGCCGAATTGCATTACCGGGAATGGCCGGAGGGCCAAGGCGGGATTCCCGTCCTCGTCCTGCACGGCCTGCTGGGCTCCTCCCGCAACTGGCAGGCCGCCGCCAAAGCAATGGCCGACCCGTACCATGTTGTCGCGGTGGATCTTCGCAACCACGGCGACAGTCCTCATCTTCGACCAATGACCTATCCGGAAATGGTGGGGGATGTCGTGGAGGTGATGGACAAATGTCAGCTTTCGGCCGTTCACCTCATCGGACACAGCATGGGCGGAAAAGCGGCTATGCTGCTGGCCTGCCGGCATCCGGAGCGGGTGCGGAGCCTGACGGTGGTGGACATCGCTCCGCGTGCCTACCAGCCCCGCTGGGAAAAGGAATTTGCCCTGATGCGCCGGCTGCCGGTGGAGCGCATCAAGAGCCGCTCGGAGGCGGAAGAGGAATTATCCGCCGACATCAAAGACTGGGCCTTCCGGCAGTTTCTTCTCAGCAACCTCGTGCGCTCGGAGGAAGGCGGTTTCCGCTGGACGGTGAACCTACCGCTGCTGGAGGAATCGCTGCCGCACATTTTCGCGCAGGTACCGCCTCCGGACGAACCGGCCTGGCCCGGACCGGCGTTGTTTCTCCGCGGCGAGTCCTCTCGCTTCGTCGGGGAGGACGACCTCGACCTGATCCGGCGGTTCTTCCCGAAGGCGGAGCTGGAGACCGTCGCGGGGGCCGGGCATAATGTCCATTTCGACAAGAAGGAAGCTTTTGTCCGCCGCGTGCGGAGGCATTTCGAGGAGGCGGATTCATGATCCTCGGCGTGGAAAGTTCCTGCGACGAATCCGCTCTTGCCCTTTTCGCGCCCGAAGACGGCCTCGCCGGCGAATGGGTGCATTCGCAGATCGCGAAGCACCAGCCTTACGGTGGCGTCGTTCCGGACATCGCCAGCCGGGAACACCTCGACCAGTTTCCGCGGCTGCTGGAAGCATTGGTCGCGACCGGCAGGCTCGATGAAGTGAAGGAAATCGCGGTCACGGCCGGTCCCGGTCTCGCCGGCTCCCTTGCGCTGGGGATGTCCCTCGCGAATGCGCTCGGGCTGGCTCTTGCGGCGCCGGTTTACGGAATCAATCACCTCCGCGGGCACGCCTTCTCTCCCTTTCTTGATTTGCACGAGGCAGATCCCGCCACATTCCCGGAACGTTTCGCGGAGCAGCTTCCGCACCTCGGGTTGATCGTCTCGGGCGGCAACACTCTGCTGTTCGCCCTCGAAGAAGGTCCCCGCCTGCGTATCCTCGCCGGGACGGTCGACGACGCCAGCGGGGAGGCGCTGGACAAAGGCGCGAAACTGCTCGGTATGCCCTATCCCGGTGGACCCGAACTGGAGAAGCGCTCCCGTGGCGGGAATCCCTCCGCCTTCGCTTTCCCGCAAGCCTTTCGGGAGAAGCGGGAGGCCCGTTTTTCCTTTTCCGGACTGAAAACCAGCCTGCGTTACCGCCTTGAAAAAATGGAAGATGCCGAACTGGAAGCGGTCCTGCCGGACCTCTGCGCCAGTTACCAGGAAGCGGTGGTGGCGGCCCTCGTGCGGAAGGCGGGGCAGTTCCTCGACAGCGGTTCCTGGCGCAGCCTCGGTCTCAGCGGCGGCGTGGCCAACAACCGACGCCTGCGCGCGGAGTTCACCAGATTGGGCGACGAGCGCGGGCTGCCGGTGCGGATCGCCCGGTCCGCCCATACCGGGGACAACGCCGCTATGATCGCCTTTGCGCGCTATCTCGACCCGGAGCACAGCCGCCGGCAGCCCGCCTCTTTTGATCCTTCATGGGAACTTGCTTGAAAGGGCGGGTTCGCTTCGGCAGGTTAGCGGGCCATGGGTTCGGACGTGGAAGAGGGCGAAGCGTTGTTGCTAGATTTCGGCAAGCTCGAAGCAATCGCCGCGAAGGCTCCGGGCGTTATTCCGGCCGTGGCGCAGAGCTTTGTGGACGGGCGCGTCCTGATGATCGGCTACGTCAACGAGCAGGCGTTGTGGACCGCCCTCGAGGAAGGGGTGGCTGTCTTCTGGAGCACGAGCCGCAACCGGCTCTGGGTGAAAGGCGCCGGCAGCGGGGACCTTCTCCGCCTTCGCGAGGTCCGCGTGAATTGCGAGCAGAACTCGCTCCTCTATCTGGTCGAGCCGCTTGGGGAAGGGGTGTGCCACACGTGTCGCGAGGACGGGGTGCATCGCGATAGTTGCTTTTACCGTCGGATTGACGACGGTAAGCTCGAACACGCCCCCTATGAAGGAACCTGGAAAACAAGCAGCGGCGGCGAGCGACTGGGCTGATCCCGGTTATTTCGCGGGCGAGTCCCGGGCGCTGAACACGCTGCGCGTGCTCGTGCAGCTGATTCGGCCTCCCTCCGGACATCGTACCCTGCCGACGAAAACCGGCCTGACCCTTATTTTTTTGACGGTCGGGATCGGTTCGGCCGCCTTCAACACGGGGCATAACATCCTCTACCTCGCGCTTTCCCTGCTGCTGAGTACCCTCCTCGTCAGCGGGGTCCTCAGCTGGCTGAATTTCAAAGGGTGCCGCTGGCGCATGGAAGCCCGCGACCGCATGCGAGCGGGAGAAACCGTCCCGGTTCACCTTCTCCTGCACAACGGGAAACGACGCTTGCCCACCTATTGCCTGACTTTCCGGATGGCCGCCCTGCAGGAGGGAATCCGCAGCTCCGTCTCGCTTCCCGGCCGTCTTGAGGCCGGTGAGGAGACGCGCCTGCACTGGGAATTTGTTCCGCGTCGGCGGGGACGCGAAACCCTCGTCCTCGAAGGACTGGTTTCCCGCTATCCCTTCGGTTTTCTGAAGAAAAAAATCCGCGACAGCTACCGGCGCGACGTTCTTGTCTGGCCGCAACGGATCGCCTGCCGCTTCAGCGGCGACCGGGCGGGGCGGGCCCGTCCTCATGGCGCCCGCCGCCGCCGCGGGGAGGGGGTGGAACTCGTCCGCCTGCGCGAATACCAGCGCGGCGACCCGCCCCGGAAAGTGCACTGGAAAGCCAGTGCGCGGACGGGCAGGCTGCAGGTTCGCGAAACCGCCCAGGAGGAAAACCGCTCCTTCCGCATTTTCGTGGAACCGGATCAGTCCCTCTGGAGGGACGAAGATGCCTTCGAGCGGATGTGTTCCGCCGCCGCCACCCTCGCGGAGGATCTTTATCAGCACGGGCAACTCCGCGGCGTGCAGCTGGCGGGAGAGGCGTACCGGCCCGTCCGGGGAAATGAAGATTTGTATCGATTTCTTGATGACATTGCCTTGTTGGAACGCAGCGCCGCCATCTCCGGGGAAAAGCCCCGGGG
>CAYFRH010000122.1:0-4580 GCA_964345345.1 uncultured Puniceicoccaceae bacterium
CTGTAGGGCCCCGCCTTGCGCGGGGGCCCCGTCGCCGCTGAGGGGCACTGTGGGCGCGGGGACAAGCCCCGGCCCTACAGAGGGATTCCGTCGTCTTTGGGGCACCGTTGGCTAATGTCCTTTAGCCCTCCGGGCCGCATTTCGTATCCATTTCGCTAACACATACTGACGCACGGCCCTCCGGGCCGCAATTTTTATCCATTCCGCCACAACATCCGCACGCAATTTCGGCGGCCCGAAGGGCCGAAGGGAGTTAGCTCCGGTTGACCGAGCGATCTCGCGTAGCGGGAGAGCGAGGGAGGCCGGAGTGTATTCTCCGCTTGATCCACTCCTGAGGTATTCCGACAGGTAAGGTTACCGAGACGGGCCACCCTAAATGGCTACGATTGATTGATTTCTTCCCTAATGCCTTGTACAAGAATTTTATAGGAAAGAGCCCGGAAGAAGTGTTCCCATCTATGAACAACTCCGCACCCATGCATTAGATGTGCGGATCTTATGTTAGCTTAATCCAGAGGTATCTTAGGGTCTCAACCTCTTTCTATCCTGCACATTCCTGTCAGCGCATTCCGACCGGCGGGTCTAAGATCTCCCGATAAAGGACCGCCTGCCGAATCTTTTTCGGATCCCGTAGGCCCTCGATAACAGCGCTGCGCAGGCCCGCGACCGTTCCCTTATCAAAACCGTAGGCGGGAACACCTTTCTGTACCCCGGTGGCCTCGCCTTGTGATCCAACGCTGCCCCGTTCAATACCGGCCTTCTCACGGATTTTGCGCGATTTTTCTTTGGCTGCCTCCTGTTCCCGGCGGGAGTCCTCGAGGCGTTTTCGCTGCTCCGCAAGCTTACGTTCCAGCATGGACGGTCCTTCCATGCCAATTTCCCCGGGACGTGGTCCGGGAACGGGCGAACGCCAATCCGCATTTTTTTGTTCGGGCTTCATTTTTGATTGCCGGGGATCTCGTGCCTCTTTGCGAGCGGGCTGCGATAACTCTTTTCGCTGGTGCGAAAGTTCTTTGCGGTCATTTGCCTGTGCGGTCTGCTTCGGTTGACTTTGCCGGCTATCCGGGACGGTCGGGTCGTAAGGGCGCGCTTGCCCATGCCCGCGTGCCGCTTCGTCTTGCCGTCCGCTGCTTCCTTTCCGGCGCGCCTCGATTTTGCGCCTTATTTCTTCCCGAATTTGGCGCGCCCGCTCCTGAGCATCGGACTGTTCCGGAACTTCGCCCCCCTCTTCTTCCGGCCCTTTACGACCGCCGAAAAACTGGGCAAGCCCGTAAAGGACAAAGAAGAGGATGGGCAGCAGCGCCTCCCAGTCAAAGGAGGCGGCACGCATGAAGTTTTCCGGAAATGGATGCATCAAGATCAGATGGAGTACCCGGAAGCGTTCCGCTTACTGGATTTTAGGCCCGGAGGAATCGTCCCCGCCTTCCGGATCTGCGATGGACCGGCGCATATCGGTGTCGGATTCGACATTTTTGAGGCGCATATAATCCATGACGCCAAGATTGCCGTTGCGGAAAGCTTCGGCCATGGCGAGAGGTACTTCGGCTTGGGCCTCGACGACCTTGGCTTGCATCTCCTGCACCTTGGCCTTCATTTCCTGTTCCTGGGCAACGGCGGCAGCCCGACGGATTTCCGCCTGCGCTTGCGCCATATTCTTATTCGCCTCGGCCTGGGCTTCCTGCAGCTTGGCGCCGACATTATCGCCAACGTCCACATCCGCGATGTCGATGGAGAGGATTTCGAAGGCGGTTCCCGTATCGAGACCGCGATTGAGAACATTGTGAGAAATTGAATCGGGATTCTCGAGGACCCACTTGTACGATTCAGCGGAGCCGATTGTCGTCACAATGCCCTCGCCAACACGGGCGATGATCGTTTCCTCCTGTGCGCTACCGACATAATGTTCGAGATTTGAGCGCACCGTTACCCGCGCTCGCGCTTTTACCTGAATGCCGTCCTTGGCAACCCCATCGATAGTGGACTTCCCTGATTCAGGATTTGGGCAGTCGATGACCACCGGATTGATGGAAGTCCGTACCGCCTGCGTAATGGATTTTTCCGTTCCTTTTGTGGCGAGGTCGATCGCACAGCCCTGATCAAAAACCAAGGGAATGCCCGCTTTCTGCGCATTAATAAGACCGGCCACGGTTTTGATGATGTCACCGCCGGCCATGTAGTGGGTTTCAAATTCATTAACCGAAATTTGCAGGCCCGCTTTCACCGCCATGATACGCGCATCTACAATGAGCGAATACGGAAGTTTCCGCAGATAGCGCATAGCAATCAGATTCCACATGCTGACCGGCGCACCCGAAGAAAAGGCCTTCAGCCAGACACTGAGGAAGGATCCCACGATGAAGAGCAGGATCAGGAGAATAATGAGGCCGATGATGGCCCCAACTTGCGGAAGGGTCAGAGCGAGGAATGTATTCATTTTTTTATAACAATTAGGTGAAAGGGACTGGAACGAAGGACCTTAACGGGAACGTTCTTTTCAAGGTAACCGTCCTCAGCGTAAGCAGTGTGCGGTTTACCATCAATGCTGACTCTGCCGCTGGGAGCAAGGATTGTCAAGGTGACCCCCTCGCAACCGACCAGCTTCTCACGAGGTTGCTGATTGACCTTGGCATCGATGCTCTGTTTGAGCGACAGCTGGTTTCCGAAGCGGGAATTGGAAATGAAGCGGATTTCCGCGAAAAACATGGCGACAGCTCCGAGGATTCCACCCGCTAGAATAAGCAGGCCAGCGAACAGACCGAACTCGGTGTACGCCAACCCAGCACTAACCAGAAGCAGTATGCCGCCGATCACGGCGAGGACCCCGCCCGGAAGAAAAATCTCAAAGAAAAAGAGAATAAAGGCGGTGATGAGCAGGCCGATGATCAGGGTCATGAGGATTCCTCCTTGTCGACGAGCAGGCAAAAATGGCCGTAACCGGTCACAATAATGCGCGTGTCGCGGTCGAGGGAACCGACGTCGACGGTAGCCTGGTAGCGCTTGCCTTCAATTTCCACTTCCCCGAGCGGGTGAAGCGGGCGCGTCACTTTACCGCGCGAACCGACATCGGGCAGACTATTCCCACCGGGTACCTGGCTGCCCCCGGTGACCGTTGGATCCGGCATGGCCCCCGCCGTTTGGTGGACAAGACGGCCGTACAACGGCATCACGGGAAGAAAGCGCCAGACAAGAATCAGGCCGATGGCGGCGATCGCAAAGGCCCCGAGAAGCTCGTAGAGCGCCATCCAAAGTGAATCCGCGTCCACCGTGAAGGAGATACCCCCTCCGTCCTCCGGTGTCGGCCAGACATCGGCCAAAGACCAGATTAGGGCTCCGAAGATAAAGAGCATCCCTACGATAAGAAAGACAAAGGTTCCCGGCAGCAGGAAGATGTCCACGACGATGAGGATCAGTCCAATAAGAAAAAAGAGAAGCCCTTCCAGTCCGGCAAGCCCGGCAAGATAGTTGCTCGCAAAAACGATGGCGACGAGGGTAATACCGGCGATTCCCATCACCCCGAAGCCGGGAGTCTTGAATTCGATGAACAAGCCGAGCAGACCAAGGCCAAGGAGCAGGGGAGCAATGGAATTCAGGTACTTGGCCGCCTCTTCCGACCAGGAAATTTCGAAATCGACAAGGTTGGCCCGGCTCTCGCCGTAGCGTTCCTGAATCAGCGACTCCACATCCTCGCTGATCCCTTCCGCGAGGAGCGGCCGGGGAGGATCGCCATACCGCTGCCGGGCCTCGGTGGCGGTAAGGGAAAGCAGCTCTCCCGGTTTTTTGAGGACTTCCCCGTCAATCTCCAGCTCGTAGTCGAGGTCTGCCATCGCCTGAATGACGCGCGCTCGGTAAGGATAGCGGTCGGTATAGCTGCGCATGCGGGCCATGAGGTAACTGTTGATTTTGGCCTTCATGCTTTCGTCGATTTCCTGGCCGCCGCCGGATACCACTGCGGCGGCACCCATGACGCCGTTGGGGGCAAAATAAATGGCATCCGTGGCCATGGAAATGTAGGAGCCCGCGGAGATGGCATCCTTGTTAACATACGTAATCGTTTCTCCCTCGAAGCGGTCCAGCAACTCCATCATTTCAAGAGTGATATCGAGCCGTCCACCGGGGGTATCCATGTCGATAAGAATCACCTCCACATCCTCCCGGATCGCCTGCTTGATAGCGCGGCGGAGGATAAAGAGGTTCGGCTGCGAAATCGTATCGGTGATGGGGACGCGGTAAATATCGACGGTTTCTCCGGCAGCCGATTCCCGCAGCACTTCCGAAGCCGCCGTCGCCTGCTGGGACGGCGTCGGTTCGGAGGAAATTTCGTCCGCCGGTTCGTTGGGCGCCGCTGCGGGCGCCTCTTCTTCAGCCGGCGGCGCAGGGGTTTCGGGTGCTTCCTCCGCGGCTTTCCCTCCTTTGAGGGCATTGACGGGATCTTCCTCTTGTTGGGCATCGAGGAAGAGTCCACTTGCCAACAGAGCGGTGAGGAGGAAAAAAACTGGCCTGTGCTTTGTCATTGTCGAGCCCCTATCTAAACCGCTTTTTTCGCTTGCACAAGTCTTCGCCATGGAGAACAGCCCAAGCCA
>CAYFRH010000122.1:4680-8087 GCA_964345345.1 uncultured Puniceicoccaceae bacterium
CTAAACCGCTTTTTTCGCTTGCACAAGTCTTCGCCATGGAGAACAGCCCAAGCCAGTGCAGGGAATCGGTGGAAAGGATGGCCACGGAGTTGGGACTCGCCCCCGTAGGCGTCGCTCCCGTCGACGGCGATCTCCGTGCGGAGGAATTTCGGCGATGGCTGAATGAAGGGCGCCACGGCGACATGGAATGGATGGCACGGAATCCGGAACGCCGGGCGACACCGACTCAGGTTCTGCCGGAGGCGCGGCGCGTCCTCGCCTTCGGACTTAATTATTACCAGCCGGAGCCCCCCCGCCGCGGCCGGATCGCCAAGTACGCCCTCGGAAAGGACTACCACAAGGTCCTCGTGAAAAAACTGAAAAGAATCTGCGAGCTGCTGCGCGCGGAAGGCGGCGTCAACCGTCCTTATGTCGACACCGGTCCGCTGCTGGAAAAGCCGGTTGCCGCCCTCGCCGGCCTCGGATGGCAGGGAAAGAATACCATGCTGCTGAACGAACGGGAAGGACAGTGGCTTTTCCTCGGGTTCATCCTCACTTCCCTGCCCCTGCCAGCGGACGAGCCGGTCGCCGACCGCTGCGGAAGCTGCACGCGCTGCATCGACGTCTGCCCGACCGGAGCCATTACCGCCCCCTACCGCCTCGATGCCCGCAAATGCATTTCCTACCTGACCATTGAGCACAGGGGCCCAATACCGGAAGAGTACCGCCGCCTCATCGGCGACCATCTCTATGGATGCGACGACTGCCTCGATATCTGCCCTTGGAACAAGTGGGCGCGGCGGACCTCCGAGGACGCCTTTGCGCCGCGGGCCTATCCGGACCTTCGCGACATGCTGACCATGGACGATGAGGCCTTCCACGCCGCCTTCGCCGGCTCGCCGGTCCGCCGCCTGAAGCGACCGCGCTGGCTCCGCAATGTCTGTGTGGTCCTCGGCAACATCGGCACGGAGGCCGACCTGCCCGCCCTGCGCGCGGCCGCAAAGGAACCCGACCCGCTCATTGCCGAACACGCGGCCTGGGCCGTCCGCGAAATCACTGCCCGCGCAGGCGAACAATGACCGCGCCCCAGCCACCGGCGTTGCCAGGTGCCGGCGCATACTGCTCCACATCGGGATGACGCTCCAGCAGTGCGTAGACTTGTCGACGGAGAACCCCCATTCCCTTGCCGTGAATGATGCGGACGTCCCGGATGCCCTTTTCCTTGCAGGCCTCGAGATAGGCGAGCACGACTTCTTTCACCTCCGCGGGCTGGAAGGCGTGCAGGTCCAGAACCCCGTCCACGGGCAGTTCCATTGGTTCGTCCTTCATCGCACCACCAAGAATGCCCCGGAAAAGCTGCAAGGCAAGGTCGCTCTCCCCTCAAACATCGCCCCGCAATCCGCACGCAGGCTTGAACCTTCGGGCCCGACCTCTCTACTTTACCTCATAAACCCTCAGCGAAAGGAAATTCCATGGATTTTGAAACGATTCTTCTCGAAGCACAGGAAGCGATGGACGCCGCCGTCAAACACGCCGAGCACGAGTTCGCCAGTCTCCACACGGGCAAGGCATCCCCCAGCATGATCGAAAATATCTCCGTCGATGTGGAGGCTTACGGAACCAGCATGCCGTTGCGCGAACTCGGTGCCATCACGGTTCCCGACAATCGTACTCTTCAGGTACAGCCCTGGGACAAAAATACCACCGGGGCCGTGGAAAAAGCCATCCGCAAAGCCGGGCTTGGCCTCAATCCCATCTCGCGCGGCGGCGGTACCCTCATCATTCCCATTCCCGAGCTATCCGGCGATCGCCGCAAAGAACTCGTCAAAATGGCTTCCTCCCACGCCGAAGACAGCCGGGTTTCCGTTCGCCAAGCCCGGCATTACGCCATGGAGGAGCTGAAAAAGCTAAAAAACGACGGACATGTCTCCGAAGACGACATCAAGCGCCACGAAAAGGAAATTCAGGAGGAGACGGACCAGCACGTGACCCGGATCAACGAGGCCCTCGCGGCCAAGGAAGAAGAACTCATGACCGTCTGAGTCCCGGGCTCTTTCTGCTTCCCGCGCTTTTCCGACCATGGAATTTCTGAAGGCGAACGCCCGGCGCATGGTCGTCAAAATCGGGACCCATTCCTTGACCGGCCCCGACGGCCATGTCGAGGAGTCACGGCTCGCCGATCTCTGTCGGCAAGTCGCCCTCGTCCGAGCCTCCGGGATGCAGGTGGTCCTCGTTTCCTCCGGCGCCGTCGGTATGGGGCTGGCTCTTCTCGGCAAGCGCCACCGCCCCGATGACCTTGCCGGTCTCCAGGCCTGTGCCGCTGTGGGACAGTCCCGCCTTGTCGAAGTCTGGCGCAGTGGTCTTGAGGCCCACGGACTCACCGCCGCGCAGATCCTCCTCACAAGGGAGGACATCCGCGGGAGACGCCGTCACCTTGCCATCCGCAACACCCTTGAGCGGTTGCTCGAGCTGGGAACCGTCCCGATCGTGAATGAAAACGACACCGTGAGCGCGGATGAAATCAAATTCGGGGACAATGACATCCTCAGCGCCCTTGTCGCGAGCCTCCTCAAGGCGGACCTCCTCGTCATTCTCTCCACAATTCCCGGTCTCCTCCGCGACAAGGGCCAAGGTGATCGGGTCCCTGTCGTCACCGAAATCACCGGGGAAATCCGCCAAATGGCGGGAGATACCGGCGACGCCAACGCCACCGGTGGCATGATCACCAAGCTGGAAGCGGCCGACCTCGCCATTCGCTCCGGCAGCGGGGTCTTCATCGGTTCCTCCCGCGCAGCGGACATTCTTCCCTCCATCTGCGCCGGCTCCGCCAAAGGAACGTTTTTTGTTCCCGCGAAAACCTCCCTCGCCGCACGGAAGCGCTGGATTGCCTTTTTTGAGCGTCCGCAGGGACGCCTCTTCCTTGATGACGGGGCGGTGGAAGCGCTCCGCGACCGCAGCGCCAGCCTCCTCGCCAAAGGAATCACCGGTGTAGAAGGAGATTTTCCCGCCCAGGCCGTCGTCCAACTCGCGGATGCCCGCGGACATGAGTTCGCCCGCGGCATCAGCGGATTCCCGGCCGCGCAGCTGCACCGGATTTCCGGCCTCGATTCCGCCGCCATCCGCCGGGAATTTCCCGGGCGCCGCCGAGCCGAGGTCGTCCATCGCGACAGCCTCGTTTTATTGTAGTCTAAGACGGTAACGCAAATCGTGAGCAATTATGTCTGGGTCAAGCCGCCACGAGCGATCTAAGCATAGGAAAGGGCCAACGCCCCGTAATAAGCCGGCCCAAGCATGAGATCCGGCCCCGCAAACGTGGGGGCGTGGCTGGTGGCCGGGGAAGCCAACCCACCCCGGTTCACCGCAGCCTGAAGGACCGCCACGACCAGCAGCGCAGGAGGCGTTCCGGTTGTTTTTCGGCGGGGTTGTGG
>CAYFRH010000123.1:0-1806 GCA_964345345.1 uncultured Puniceicoccaceae bacterium
CGGGCAGCATCCCGGAATTTCGGATGTTCGTGTCTGGATGGGCTGATCGAGACCGCCAGTCGGGCAGCGGGATCGTCGTAAAGGCTTTTGTAAGCCAACGTCGTCACCGGTCGTTCGCGCCACACCCACTCCTCGGTCCGGACAGAGTTTACCGGACTGAGAAAGCGGACCTGATAATTGTGCGGTGAATCCCTGACCTCCCAATCCGCATCGGAACCCGCAAGCTGGCGGCCGAATTGCAAATGCCCGCTGGCCCCGAGGCGTAGGCCATGTTTGCCCAGAGCGTCATCAAAGAGGAAAAGCTGACCGAGGCTGTTCACGACAAGATGGCGATGATGATAAAGGAGAATCCCGGGAAAAGTGGCGGTGAGATCACAGCAGAGATACAGCCAATCGTGTCCACTTTCCCGATAGGTTTCAGCCCGGAAAATCTTTGCCTCGGAACAGGCCGCCTGGTCATGTTTCTGAAATGTGAGGCAGGAATGCTGCCCCGTTTTCCCGGCGCCATATCCGGGATCGCGGAGTACACGTTCCCGCCCGTATCCCATTACGATTTGACCGAGGTCCAGATTGTTGTGGTTCCCGCCATTGAAGCCGGAGCGGAAAGCCAGCCAGGTTTCGCCTTTCTTCCAGCTCAACCAATCCAGGTCCCGGCCATGCCAGAGACCGCGGGGCTCCCGGAACGGTTCCGACGGCTGGCCGGGCTTGCGGAGCCAGAACAATTCCACTTCGAGGAAAACCCCGTTGGTTTCATACCACGGACGGGGGAATTCCGCCTCAAATCCGGCCCAGTCCGGTCGGCCACAGTGATCGGACCACCACCATGCATGCGGCAAGCGCCATTCCTCGGTTTGCTGCGCCAAGTTCGAAAAATTGATCGGTTCCCCATCGTTGCCCAAGAGCCAAGGCCGTGAATCCAGCATATCGAGAAGACGTCGGTTACCTCCAAGCCCAAGGTCATCACCGGTCAAGCGATGAAGGGCCGCCACGAAGTCGGTCAGATGTCCCAGCGTGGTTGCCATGTACATCAGTCCTTCCGTCCAACCCCCTCCTTCGGGAAAGTTGGCGATGACCGGGCGAAGGCCTTCGCGCACTTCCTTGAGAACCTGCGCGGACAGCTCAGGGACTTCCTCCTGCACGGTGAGGGCGGCAATTCCGGCGCCACCATGCAGCGCGGCCCCCCAGTTGAAATTGGCCCGCCGCCACCATTCGCCCGCCTCGATACCCCTCAGGTAGGCCGGCAAGCCCCATTCCGTGAGCAGGCGCAGCAATTCCGCCTTCTGGTGCGGGGACAGCATGGGGGCGAGCGCCTCGAGGGCGAACGAGGCAACGACCCAGAGATCCGCCGTCCGCAGATCGGCATAATCGAGTCCTAATTCCGGGATCGCACACCATTGCTTGGGATTGATCAGTTCGTCGACGGTGCGGAGCGCTTCCAGACAGGAGCTCTCTAAACCGGTCAGGCGCCATGAGACCGCCAGACGGTAGAGCCTATGCTTAAAGACGCGCCAGGCCCACGGATTGCGGCGGACGCTTGCGGCATCCCGAAGGTCCCCCGGCATCGCCCAGAAGTTCTCTCGGCTGGCTTCCACGATCACCGCGACGGCTTTCTCGTTATTCTCGTGCACACGGGCGAACAGGTCGTCCTGCAGCAATTCCGGCAGGCGGGACCATTCGGCTTCGGTCATGAGGAGGTTTCGCGGCATCGTTCGTTTCTCAGCGTTCAAGGAGACAACCCGGTCAGGAAGCCTTTTCTCCGGCAGAGACCTTCACTTTCAGGTCGGCGATCTCATGGAGGAAAAGACG
>CAYFRH010000123.1:1906-8050 GCA_964345345.1 uncultured Puniceicoccaceae bacterium
GCTCGCGGTAGGCCGCAAGCCCGCGGCAGTTCCCAAACCGGAAGGCCTTCGCCATGCTGGCCATGGTTGCCGGTGGAGTACCTTCGAGAGCGCGGAGCTGAATTATGAGGGGGCTGGCGGAGGATTCCCGGGATTGGCTGGGGATATTCACGGCTTGGATAATGACGAAACCCTACCTGCCCACGACCGATTCGGTTTTCAATCCGTTCAGGGCTTTGCTTCCCGGATCTACAGCTTCCGTATGTAAGCGTAGAAGGCTCCGCAAAGCGGGTTTCCTTCCTCATCCCGGAAGGTGCCTCGGAGAAGGCGCTCGCCCGCTTCCATTTCGACGGTAAATCCCACGGCGGTCGGGTCCGTGTCCGGTTGCCCGTGGTAGCGTCTGCCGTCTACGTCCAAGGTCGCCCCGGTAATGGGGAAGGCTTTGCCTGCCGGATGGGGCGGCCCGGAGCAGACCGTCTCAAAAGGAGGCGTTCCGGCATTCAAAGCGAGGCCGGACTCCACCGGCCAACGCCGGAGGACAATGGAGTAGGTACCTCTTTCGTACGCCTTGATTTTCCACGGGGCTCCTTCCGGTCCATGCCCACGGCCGCCGCCTTCGCGGACCGTTGGCTGACCATCCGCCCGCGCTTCCAGCCAGTAACTCGAGTCAAGAATGACGCGCTCCTGATACGGACTCCCGATCACTTCAGCCGGAGCCGTTGTCGCATATTCTTTAAGTCCGTGAAAGTATTGCTGAAACTCCTTCCAAAGACGAACAAACGTCCCGGATTCCCTCCCGGCAATATCCGTCCTCTGGGCAAGATCCGTCTCAACATCATAAAGAGAATCACTCCATAGCAGCCGCCACTTTCCTTCCATCACGGCCGCGTTTTTCGGCGTCAGTTCATTCTGTTGAATATGCATGATCCGCAAGCGGTCGTCCGGAATGGCCATTTCCCCTTTCATTGCGGAGGTTAACGCCATTCCGTCGAAATTCGCCTCTGCAGGCGCCTGCACTCCGGTCAGGTCGAGAAGGGTTGGAAATAAATCAACGACATCGGTCAGCCCTTCGACCACCCGGCCTCCGAGAATACCCCCTTCGGGATACCGAATGAATAAAGGGACCCGATGCCCGCCCTCCCATGGCGTCGCCTTGCCTCCGGTCATCCCGGCATTGTACGTCGACTTTCCCCCTACCGGTCCGTTGTCCGACAGAAAGACGACAATGGTATTTTCGTAGATTCCTTCGGCCCGGAGGAATTCATCCAACCGGCCCATGTTCTCGTCGAGATTCTTCACCATGGCAAAGAACTCGGGGTTTTTCGTATCCTTGAAGGGCTTCGTCCAGGCCTCCGGTGCCCAGAATGGAAAGTGAGGCGCGTTAAGGGAGAGGTACGTAAAGAAAGGTTTTTCACCGGCAAGCTGCTCCTTCATCCATGCCATGGCTTCGTTAAAGAACGCATCGGTGCAAAATCCTTCGGTTTGCCGTTCTTTGCCATTATGGACAACCCACGTATCGACATAATCGTTGTTCCAGCGACTGCTGATCCCGGTCGGTCCATATCCGTAGACAGTGAGGGTCTCTTCGAATCCCCGATCTTCCGGCCGACTTGGCCAGTTGCGGCCAAGATGCCACTTTCCAAAAAGGCCCGTCGTATATCCCGAGCTGGAGAGGACTTCGGGAAGGACCGGATGCTCCGGGCGCAGGGAATGCAGTCCCTGACAGGTGGAGATGGTCCCGTTTTTCAGCGTGTCTTTCCCCGTCAGAAGAGACGCCCGCGTAGGCGAGCACATGGCCGTGACATGGAACTGATCGAAACGGACCCCCTCGCCGGCAAGCCGGTCGAGATGAGGCGTTTGCACGACTGGATTCCCATACAGGGAGAGGTCGCCCATGCCTTGGTCATCCGTAAGAACGAGTATCACATTAGGGTTCCGCGAAGCCATAAGCGCTGATGCTATACTGATGAATAAAACAAGACACAGGAAAATTTTCATTACCGAAAACAAGCAGGGAGGCAAAAGAGAGCGCGGTTCAACCGTTTTTCCTTTGGAATATTCGATTCTCCGCGGAAAATCCGTTGACCGGTTCTTCATGAGCAAAACTTCAAGTTTTTCGCAGTACGGTCATTTCGATGAAGAGGCCGCCTGTTTCCGGCTCGAAGCGGAGCCGCCCACGAAATGGTGGAACCTGCATTGCACCGCCATTCATCCCCGCGGCACGGAAATGTACGCGGAAGTGGCCCACTGCAACGACGGCCCCACATGGGTCCGCGACGCCGACGGCGTGACAGTGACCCTCGTCAGCTATGACCAGAAATATCACTACATTCGCGACGACGAAAACAATACCGTCTTTTGCCCGAGCGGAATGCCCGCGCCCGCGGATGTCGAGGACCGCGAGATCACGTTTTTCCGTGAAAAGACGGTCATGACCTCCCGCTGCGGCGGACTTTTCGCCCGGCAACGCGTTTTTGTCCCGCGCGAACAACCCATCGAGTGCACCACCATCGAGGTTACCAACGAATCGCAACGTCGGCGCAGCGTATCCGTTTTCAGCTACGCGCTATTCCAGCTCACCGGTACCGACAAGGAAGGACGCCGGATCGGAAAAACCAATTTCTCCGAAGTATTGCCGGAAATCGGGGGCGTCCTCGTCACCAACCGCGACACTGGCGTGCCGACGAACCGCTTCCGCGGCTTCCTTCTTACTCTGAATGATTTTTTCAACGCCAACGGATACCGCGATCATTTTACGCGCGCCGATTACTCGCTCAGCGCACCGAAAATCCTCTGGGGCTGGGACTGCGACGGTGGCGACGGATTCGGGCCGGATTGCGCCGGTATCGTCCAGGTGAAATTCACCCTCGAGCCGGGCGAGACGCGGCGCGCCGATTTCGTTCTCGGCCAGTGCGCGGACAAGGAGGAAATTCTCCGCCTGCGCGAGGCCCTCTCCCCCGCGCAACTTGACGAGTGGTGCGAGGAAGCGCGCAAGGCATTGGCGGAGCGGGCGGCGGCCTTCCGCGTCGATGTCGGGCATGAGCTGTACAATGGACTTTTCAACATCTTCCTCAAGAAGCAGCTTGACCACTACTTGATCAACAAAAGCGGCTTCCGCGACAACCTGCAGACGGACATCGCCCTGAGCCTTGCCGATCCCCCCGCCGCGGAGGCAAACCTCGTCCGGGCCCTTGCCAGCCAGTATGCCAACGGCGCCGTCCCGCACGGATTCCGGCCCCTTAACCGCTTACAGTATTCCGACAAACCGGCGTGGATCCTGCAAACCCTGCCCGCGCTGATAAAGGAGTCCGGAAACTTCGATCTCCTTGGGGTGGAAGTCCCCTACTTCGAATCCGCGGATCGCGGGAGCGTCCTCGACCACGCGGTCCGCGCGCTGCGCTACCTTGCCGGCGATACTGGCCGCCACGGTCTCTGCCGCCAGCACCACGCGGACTGGAACGATGGCCTCGAAGCCACCGCCGAAACGGGACAGCGCGAAAGCGTCTTCGTCACCATGCAGCTCTGTCTCGGGGCAAGGGAAATGGGAGAGCTGTGCAAGCGCGCGCGCGAGACCGACCTCGCCGGGGAATGCCACCAAGTGTACGAGGATTTCAAACAACGCCTCAACACTACGGCATGGGATGGAGAGTGGTATGTGCGGACGTTCTGCGAGGACGGCTACAGGATCGGCTCGCAGGAAGCCAAATACGGGCAGATCTTTTTGAATCCCCAGTCGTGGGCGGTTCTTTCCGGGGTCGCGGAAGGAGAAAGGGCACGCGCCATCATGACAAAAGTGGACGAGCTGCTCGAGGCCGACATCGGATTCCGCATCTGCACCCCTCCCTACGCCGAGTACGATCCGCGCGTCGGCCGCATGTCGAACTCCATGCCCGGGGCAAATGAAAACGGCGGATGCTACAACCACGCCGCCGGATTCAAGGGTGTCGCCGATTGCCTCCTCGGTCGCTCCGAACAGGCATGGCGCACCTTCCAAAAGGTAACGCCGGACAATCCCGAAAACCCCGTGAGCCAGTCCGGAGCCGAGCCTTTCAGCTACGTGAACAGCTTCAGCAGCGTCCCGCAGGTCTACGGGCGGAAAGGCTACGCATGGCGCACCGGCACCGCCGGTTGGTTCTGCCAGCTCCTTGTCGAGCACATCCTCGGGGCGCGGCGCGACTACGACGGCCTCCGGATCGATCCTTGCCTGCCCGCCAGCCTTCCCCATGCCCGCCTGACCCGTCGCTTCCGCGGCACCACCTACGAGATCGGGATCCGAAACGGGCCCAAAGGCGGCAAGGGACCGGCGTCCATCTCCCTCGACGGAGATCCGATCGATGGAACGATCCTTCCCGCTCCCGATGGGGGTTATCATCGGGTCGAGGTCCGGATGTAGCGGGAAACGCGAAATTCCGTCATTCTTCTTCTTCACCGCCCACCAAATATTAGTCTTATGAATATCCTGTATTTACATTCCCATGACGCCGGACGTTTCATCGAGCCGTACGGCTTTCCCGTCGAAACCCCGGCTTTGATGAAGTTCGCCCGCGAAAGCACCCTCTTTCGCAAGGCTTTCTGTGTCGCGCCCACCTGTGGACCCAGCCGCGCCGCCATGCTCAGCGGCCAGTATCCCCACCAGGTCGGCATGTTCGGCCTTCCCGGACGGGACGGATGGCGCTTCGATGACTACGACAAACACCTCGTCAACCAGCTCAATCAATGGGGCTACGAAACGGTCCTCGCCGGTGTTCAGCATGAGGACATTCACAAGAGGCATTTCCCCGGCATCCGCTACGAGCGCGTTCTCGAACGGGAAGCCCCCGCACGGCCCCAGGACGGCGAATGGTATCCCGAAACGATTGATAAGGTGGAATCCTTCCTTGCAACCCGAAAGGAAGACCGCCCGTTTTTCCTCTCGGTCGGAATTGACGAACCCCATCGCGACAACCTCGCGCGACCCGAACTCAACCTGCACGGACAAAGCGACCGCTTTACGAAAACGCGCTATTACGACCCGGAAAAACTCGACTGGCGCTACACCGCTCCACCGCCATGGCTGCCCGACCTCCCCGAAATCCGCAAGGATATGGAGTCCTACCGGGAAGGGGTGCGCATAATGGATGAATACATGGGCCGGGTCCTCTATGCCCTTCATCACAATGGTTACGACAACGATACTTTGGTTATGGTAACCTCCGATCACGGGATCGAATTTCCCGGCGGCAAGAAAACGCTACGTGACCAGGGAACGCAGGTCTTTCTGATGATCCGCGGCCCTCAAGGTTCCCCGTTCAATGGCGGGCAGGTTATCGAACCGATGGTCACGCAACTGGATATTTTTCCCACCCTTTGCGAACTGCTGGCAGAAACCCCCGCCCATCAACTGGAAGGGAAAAGCCTTTTGCCTCTCGTCCGCGGGGAAACGGAAACCCTGCATGAGGCCACTTTCGCCGAGCAGAATTACCATGGGCCCCTCGAACCCCTGCGCTCCGTCCGCACCGAACGCTGGAAGTACATCCGCCGTCATTTCCCCACCGGCCCGCAAATGCGCCACGACGGGCCCTCCTCCCCCGCCATGGAAGCCTTTGGCTTTTATGACCGCGACGGCGGCACAGAAGAACTTTACGATCTGTACCTTGACCCGATGGAGGCCTGCAACCGTATCCACGATCCTGCGTGCGCCTCGATCAAAGCCGATCTCGCCGACAAGCTGGAAACTTGGATGAAGGCGACCGGCGATTGCTTTGCCACGGGAGATTTCCCGGAGCCTCCCGCAAAGAATCCCTGAGCCTGCTCCGAAAACACCCTCCCCCCAGCGCATATCCGTACATGCGGGACGACCGCATACGGCTCCTACCATTGAGTGTTTGCCGTCGAATCTCTGGTCGGGATATAGATGGGCTCACGCGGGGACGCGGAAAGCAGTTTTATTGCAATCGGGAGAAACGTTCCCAACTCAATGACAGCGTGCTGGACGCAGGGACGATTTGGTTTTTCAAGGGGTGGCTCGCATCCAAGAGGATGAAGGAACTGTTCTCGTAAGGTTCGATTCCTACCCGGCGTAGACCGATTCTTAAGGCAGATTCGGCAATACATCTAAACACCAGTAAACAAAAGGGAATACACAGGAGCAAGGAATCCGTTTGCGCTCCCCAAAAACCAAAGAAA
>CAYFRH010000124.1:0-7974 GCA_964345345.1 uncultured Puniceicoccaceae bacterium
CCGCTTGCGCGCACCGCCGCCGCCACTTCGCGCGGTCCCAGCTGCCCCCAGTGCAGATAAGGGGAAAGGCGCGAGGTTCCGTCCACCGCCGGCAGGTTGCGCTGCCGGTCGTAGTCGTTCGCGTGGTGACGGAGAAATTGCCGCAACCGCTGCTGGCCGCCTTTGCGGGTGGGTTCCCACGATTCGGCGAGACCTTTATCCCAGCGGACCTTCGGCAATAATGCCAGCTCCTCCAGCTCCAGCCCCTCCGGCATTGTTTCTGGTCCCTTAATTTTTCCGGTCAAATCCTCCGGCGGAGCATCCGGCATCGGCCCGCACCGGCGCGCGAAAGGGGAAAACACTTTGTACGGCTTCCCCGCCTGCGTCGCCACTTCCCATGGCTCGCGCAGCAGGGAGGCATTGCCGCTCCACGCTTCCAGCCCGGACTCCTTCAATTCGCTCTTCAAACGACCGTCGGTGCGCATCCGCCATGGCTCGTAACAACGGTTCCAATAAACCGCGACCGCTCCACATTCCCGCGCCAGCTTCGGGATTTCCTCAAGCGCGTTCCCTTCCCGCAAAACGAGGGCAAGGCCCTCTTTCTTCAGCTGGCTTTCCAAATCAGCAAGGGCGTGGTGCAGCCACCATTTCCCCGCGCCGCCGGGAGCCCAGTCCTCCGCTTCCCCCGGCGACCACAAATACACCGGTACGACCGCATACCCGTTCGCGAGAGCGCGATTGAGTGCGGGGTTATCGTCGAGGCGTAAATCCTGCCGAAACCAGACAAGGGCTGTTTCCATGCAGCCAGCCTAAACCGGTCGCTTTTGAGGACAAGCCGAACCGCGTGTTTCTGCGGTTAATAAAAATGGATCCTCGATATTTCATGTGAGTGGTCTCAGGGCCAAACTGAATTGTGGGGGGATGAATCCGAAGCCCGGCCCGGAGAACAATTCCGAAGCTCGGCCCGGAGGGCTAACGAATTACCCCGGTTGACCGAGTAATCCCGCGCAGGGGGGAAGGCGAAGGAGTACGTGCGGATGTGTTTACGTAATGGATACAATATCGACCCGGAGGGCCGTGGGACATTAGCCCCGACCGAGCCCCGACAAGTCGGGGCAAGTCGGGGCGCCGGTCGGGGTTGCCGGATAGCCATAGAAAAAGCGTCCCGAAGGGGCGCAGGGATGGTACGAATTTTCGTGCGTCGCCACGATTCGCCCCGGTAACGGTTCCCTCCCGCGCCCCTTCGGAACGCATGGTTGTTGTTGCACGATTGACCCCGGCCTCCCTCGGTCAGCCAAGGCTAATTTGGCTTCAGCCCTCTGGGCCGCTTGTCATTAGAAATCGGGTTTCTCGTTATACTTCCAGGATCAACCGCAAAGTGAATCTCAATCCCGTTACCGACGAGCGCGAGCGAGGACAGCCTCTCAAAGCCTATGGTTTCCGTACTTTCAACGCCCTTGAAACCGCCCCCTATCACGCCCTCGGCGACCTTCCCAAACCAAATTTTACCCATGAATTTTTCTGACGAGGCGAACCTTTTTAGTCCTTGGGTAAGATTGCTGCCCAACTCAGGGCAATCCCAAGGCTAACTCCATGATGCAATCCGGATTGGAGATCCCCCTTCGCTCTGAAAATCCCCCCAGTTTCTTATTGCCTCCCCAAGGGGTGGATTTACAAAAATAAAAATATGGACTCGAGGACGACGCTCCGTTTTGCCGAAGATCTGGTCAATTGGTACTGGCAACACGGGGTTTTCCGCTCCGGCGATTTCACGCTCAGCCCGGTGGACTGGCTCCGCCCGCTCTACGAGGCAACCAACTGGATGGAAGCGGCCCTGCCGGCCCGCGAGCAGGAACGGCCCGCCATGGCGATCTGGGGGCCTTCCCAGACCGGGAAGTCCACTTCCATTTCCGCCTACATTGACGGCAAATCGCCTTTGACCAACGACCTATCCACGGAGGGAACCGGTACGGGTCTTCACTGGGAAGGCGGCACGCCCTTTCGCTTCATGGCCCCGCTTGTCGAAAATGTCGACCAACTGCCTTCGCACATGGCCCGCCGCGTCCTCAATCCCTTTAACAAAGGCGCGGACGGTTCCTCCTGCCTGACCCGCTTTACCGCCGGTTCGCTCGAACCCACCGCCAATCGTACACATGTCCGCTTTCCCGCATTCCCCGTTGCCCTGCAGCTGGTCGAACGGAAGGACCTCTGGCACGCCCTCGCCCGGGGATACGGCTCGGAATGCTCCGGCCCCGGCGGCAAGCAGACCCGCTGGGACCTACCCCGCTTTCGCACCGAGCTGGAGCGATTCAAGAAGGAGTACAACGCCACCCTGCCCCGTCTCGGACCGGAGGACCCGCCGCGCGACCGCGCCGCCTTCGAACGCCTGCTCGATTTTGTGGAAATCCTCCAGGACCTCGCCTCCGTGCAGGAAAAGGCGAGCAACTTCTACGAACTCGCCAGCAACCGCGAGGAATGGGAAGCCACCCTGCGCCAGCTTCTGCAGGAACCGGTCCTCAGCCGCTCCCCAGAACTAACGGAATTGTTTATCGCCCGCATCCTCTGGGACGGGGTCGAAAGCATCGGGAATTATTACACCGAACTGGCGGACGTCCTCGATACCTTCACCGGGCCAAAGGGAAGCTGGAAGGGGAAAACGGTCTATTGTTCGTTGGAGGCGACCGCCCTCTTTCTCAACATGAGCGCGCCGGAAATTGCCCTCGAGAAGAGCCATTCCGATCCGGAAAGCACGGAAGGACACATCCACCATCTCATCCGCAACCTGCAGTGGACGGAGGAGGACGGCGCCATCCTCGTTGGCTGTGACCCGGCCATGGGCGGTGAATCCATCGGCGACGACGCCATGTTTTTCAGTAACCTGCAGAGCCTTGTCTGGGAGCTGACCGTTCCCATCAACCTCGACCATCTTGCCGAACAGCCCTTCACGGAAGCCCCGGAAAAGCCCAACGCCTTTAAGGAATTTCTCGATACATCCGACCTGCTCGATTTCGCCGGCGTCGGCAATGACAGTCCTGCCGAGCAGAACAAGCTCATCGTCGACCCCGCCCAAGCACGGGAGTTGGAAAAGAAAGGAACGCCGCCGCCGAAAGAGGCGCAGATGACGCCCTATAACTTTTTTGCCAAGGTCCTCAAGCGCGGCAAGACCGCCTCCATTGTCGCCACCTACGCCAAGCGCCTCAACATTGACGGCTTTTCCATCTTCCAGGGCGTGCGCGGCCATCCCTGCCCCAATGCCGGGCAGCTCATCCAAGGCATTGAGTTCTGGTGGAAATTCAATCTTCCGGAATTTCATCAAAATCCGCGCGGCAAATGCCCAAGCCCGCTCAACCTCGTCCTGACTTGGTGGTCGCAGCAGCTCAACTACGCCGACGACCCAAAAAGCAGGTCGATGTACGACGGCATTAAGCGCATTGTCGAGAGCCTCGGCATCCTCCGCGACCCCGAGATTGTCGATACCTTCGCCATTCATTACCACAATTCCCCCGACAAGGGAGCGAAGATCGTGCATGACTTTTCTCCGGGCTCGGAACGGTACGAGACTCTCTGGAGCATCAAGGAGTTTAAGCACCAGTTCGGGGGCAACACTTCCCGCAAATCCTTTGACGCCATGATCACCGACCGGATCACCGGCGGGGCCGAATTCTTTTTTCTCACCGCCCGGGACCAGATGCGGGATACCCGCCTCGCCGGCGTCGACAACCGGCTCACCCGCATCGACGCCCGCATCGGAGAATTTCGTGAGGCCCTGTTTCAGCTACTGCGCGAGCCGAACCTTTTTCCCGAGAAACGCCCCAAAGATACCCGCAAGGAGCACTTACAGGTCGCCCGCGAGGCGATCCGCGCCCATCTTGCTGAGGTTCCCGACCGGCGCATGAAGGACCTCAACTTCCACTTCCGCGAGCTTTTCAGTATCCGGGCCGAGACCCTCGAACAGCCGCCTTCCGACCCCGAAGACCTCGACGAATCCTTTCTCGCCGCCCAATACCGCCACTGGATCCAGACCCGGCTCGCCTCCTTCCCGCCGGGCGAAATCGGGCTCGGTGACAAGGAGGACCTGAAACGGTTTCTCACCGCCCTCGTCGAATCGGTGAAGCCCGACTTTCCCAACGCCCTCACCTCCCTGCAATCCTTCGCCTGCAACGGGCGCCACTACGACCATGACCAGCGCCCGGACCTGCGTCCGCACCTCGCCGTTCTGCTCTCCAACATGCTCATCCGGGGTGTCGGGAGGCGCTCCGCCTTCGGCAGCCCCGCCGCCGCCGCCGCCCGGACCCAACGTCCCGCCTCATCCAGGAATTCCGGCAGCCGGTACTACCGCATGTTCCTTGAACCCCTTATCGGTGAGGGCCAGCGCCTCGACCAGCTCATCGACCGCCAGATCGTGCCCGTGAAACGGGAGGCCCAGAGGGGAGATGAGGAACTGGTACACCTCGTCGAAACCCACAAGCCCGAGGTTGCCTGAACCCACTTTCCACCATGCCCGCACACGACGCATTTTCCGCCATTTCCGAGCCCTACCGCATCCGGGTCTTTCCGAATTCCGGACACCAGTATGAACACATTCCGCTGCGCAGAATCGCGGTCGAGGAAGAGGAAAGCGAGCTGGTCGATCTCGTGCGCAACTACCAGGGCCCGTGGTCAAAATGGCTCGGGAACGAATGGATCCTTTTTCGCTACGCCTTCAATTCGCTCGGCGAGCCCTGCATCTTCATGGCCATCGAAACCAACCTCGGGCGCAATGACCGCGGGCTGCTCCTCGATATGGAAGATGAATTACTCCCGGAAAAGCCCGACGAGGACGACATTCCGGACGCCTACTTTAAAGAGGAGGAAGCAGCCTTCGATTCGCGCATCTTCGACCTGAGCAAGTTTCCCCTTCCCAAACCGGATTACGTTAAGGATTTTCAGACCGGAAAGCTGCTTCCCTGCCGGAAATTCAACCGCAGTATCAAGATTCAGCTGGAGATCTACTTCGTCGCCCGCGCAGGCTTCGATCCCGTCGACGTCGACCTCATCGTCGACCTCGGCAATACCCGCTCCGCCGCGCTCCTCCTCGAGTCTCCCGGGCAGGACGAGACGCGCAGTTTCGGCAATCGGCTCGAACCGGTCCGCTTCATCCCCCGCGGACATCCCTACACGTTCACCATCTCCGACTCCGATCAGGCCCTCGCCCGCGACGACTGCGCGATCATCGATTCGTGGTTGCTGCTCCACCGCCCCATCTTCGCGCATCTCGAACCGCCTACAAATGAGGAGAAACTTGTTCCCAGTTACGAGCCCGTGCAGGACAGCGAGGGCAAGCTCCTCGGCTACCGCGAGAAAAAGTTCCTTCCGCACACCTTCGTCGAATTATCCCCGGCCATCATCGGCGGCGGACGATCCTCTCCCGACGGCGTATTTAAGATTTTCGCCGGGCTCGACCTGAGCAAAGACGCGCGCTTTTACCTCAGCTCACCGAAGCGCTACGTCTGGGACGAGGACCCGACCGGAGAACGCGGCGGCACATGGTGGAAGCAGATTCCCAATCCCACCGATGAGCGCCCGCCCGATTTCTACGACGACCTCAAGGGCCTCTTTCGTCTGTTCATGGACCCGTCGCCGGAGATGCACGACTGGGACATCGACAACCCGCCCGCCACCGTCGACGACTTCCGCCATCTTGCCATTCTCAGTGATGTCGAACGCCTTCCCCCCACCTATCCGCGGCGGGACGCCCTCTGCTGGTTCGCCCTGCAGATCATTGAGACGGCGCACCGGCAGATGAATTCGCCCCAGTACCTGCAGATCGCCGGGCGCGAAAGCCTCCCCCGCCGCCTCCGCTCCATTCGTGCCACCTTTCCGGCCGGATGGACCGCCGAGGAAAAGGAAAAATACTTCGCGCAGTGGCGGCGCGCCATCAACCTCTTTACCCTTTCCCGCTTTCCCGACACGGGGGAAGTTTCCCGGGAGGTGCCCTCCGCCGGGGGCTCGCGTCCCCTCCTCGCCGAAAACCCCGTCGACGAGGCCGTCTGCTCGCAGATCCCCATTATCTACTCGCATCTCCGCGCCCTGCGCGGCGACATTGACGAATGGCTGCAGCTTTACGGGGACGGCAACAAGGTCACCGTCATGAATGTCGACGTCGGCGGCGGCACCACCGATGTCGCGATTATTGAATACGAAAAGCTGGAAGAGGAGGCCATGACCGCCTCCGACAAGATCCGCTCTGTCCTGAAATTCCGCGACGGGTTCAACCTCGCCGGGGACAACCTCGTCCGCATGGTTATCGAGCGTATTCTCCTTCCCGTCTGGCTGAAAGCCTCCGACGAAGGCCAGTACCGGGCCATACCGGGCGCCCTCGAGCAGGTGCGGGGCTTTTTCGAACACGCCCAAGACGATCCCTACAACCGCATTGATTCGAAGGCCTCGCAGAAGCTGGCCCGCGTCATCCGCCTTGTCTTCGTCCCCATCATCAACCGCTGGCTGCAGAACCTGACCGAACTCGGAGAAGATCCCGAACGCTCATGGGAAAAGCTTTCCCTCGACGAACTCGCCCAGCAGTCGCTCATCAATATCGAGGTCCTGCGCGAGCTGAACGGCATTCTCGCCGACTGCATCCATAAACTGGCCCGCAACGGGGACCGATGGGAGGGGGAGGTTCTTGCCGTCGAAAACATCTTTCTCGACACGCCCAAGGAGGACTTGGAAGCCTGTATCGACGAGACGTTCTCCGGCTTCTTCGAGCACCTTGGCAGTACGGCGGACGCTTTCGGGTGCGACCTCGTCATTCTCTCCGGCAAGCCATCGGAGTTGCCGCGCATCCGCGAGGAAATCCTGCGGGCGTTCCCGCTTCTACCCCAGCGCGTTATTTCCATGAAAAACTTCCAAGCCGGGGAATGGTATCCCTTCAAAAACCGAAAAAACCAGATTGCCGATGCCAAGACCTGCACGGTTGTCGGCGCGGCTTTGTACCAGGAATTTCTCAACGGTAATCTCGAAGGCCTCGACCTTGTCCAGGCCGAGGCGCTGGAGGCCCCCGCCCAGTCGTACTGGGTGCGCTACAATCCACACGTTCCGCTACATGAGTCTGAAGACGAGCACCTCTTTACGCCGGCGGACCTCGGCGCGGAGGGGGAACAACGGCGCTCCGAACCACGCACTTTCGATTGCAAACTTCCCTTCCGCATCGGGCGCAAAGTCAGCGACGCGTCCGGGCTGCTGCCCGATCCGGTCTACGAAATCCGCGTCCATCCCTCCTATGGGGTCCATAAGGATGCCGCTGTGCGCGTCACCCTGCGCGCGGTTTCGGCCCGTGACAAAGGCGAGAGCCTCGAGCTTGTCGACATCAAGCACCACCCGGACTCGCCGGATCTTGATCTGGGCGTTGTCGAATGGCGCCTCAATACGCTTTCTGAGGAAACCTTCTGGTTGGATTCGCCCCGGCTTCGGGTGGCCGACTTGCCCTCGCGGTGAAAGAATGGCTCGCAGCTCTCGCTTTCCTCTCGGCCACCTGCCTTCCGCTGGTGGCGCAAGCTTCCGTTGATCCCGCACCGGTGGCCAGTTTCCGCACCCTTACGGGCTGGCCACTGGTCTTCCTTATCGCTGCGCCCGTCGTCCTTCTCGTCCTCCTTGCCTTGCAGCTCTACTTCATCCACGAGCTTTCCAAAATCGGGCACTGTCTTCGTCCCGTCCGCAACGAGGCGCGGAGCGCCAAAGCGGGCGGCGGAAACGAATCGGTTTCCCTCAACCCCGTCACCGAGCGCCTCGACCGGCTGGCAGAGGAGTTCCGCAACCAGGCGGACCGTCCGGAACCGGCCAGGGAAATCGCGAAGTCGCTGCGGCAATTCGAAGATCGTACCCGGACGGCGCTCGCTGAGGCTGTGGATACGGCGGCTCGGACCGGGGCAGAAACCGCTGCCGCAAAGTGGGAACAGTTTCACGCCCGGAAAGAGGAACAGAGGGAACAAGAGCAGGCGGAATCGGAAAGCGATGCCC
>CAYFRH010000125.1:0-7901 GCA_964345345.1 uncultured Puniceicoccaceae bacterium
CCGATGCCAACCTCGTTCCGGACCTATCCGGAATCACTCCGAAGATGCTGACCGACCTGTACCTGCTCGCCCTCGCCGTGGCCCATGGAGGCCGTCTCGCAACCTTGGATAAACGTATCGATCCACAAAAGGTCACTGGCGGCAGGAACGCCCTGGTTCAGGTGATATAATGACGACACTTCCAGCTCGATAAGCGTCCATCCGTCAAAAACCCTGAAAAGGCCCGGTTTCCGGAGAATGCCTCAGGGTTCCCGGATTTCGAATGGCATGCCGGGCGGGACGATCGCCGCAAAGTGCCTGAGATTAAAGGTCCAGACCACCTCCGCCTTCATTTCCCGCGCGGCGATGAGATGATAAAAATCATAAATCACCCCGCCGATCAACCCTGCTTCAGCAGTGAGCCTTTGCGCCCCCGCCACCTTGGTTCGGCTCAGCGCCCTGCATTCCACATGGGGGAGAATCCCTTCCGTCAGGATCGCCGTCACTTCATCCGGCGGAACCGCCAGCCCCTTCGGTAGTTGGGTCAGGGCTGAATGAAACTCCAGCAGGCTGTGACTGTGCACCAATCCCGTGTCCTCCCCCGCAATACAACGTCGCAGCAGGGCGTCCGCCCGGGCGAAGTGCGGATGCTGCCGCACCGAGGCCGCCACCAGGACGCTGGTATCGAAAAAAAACCGCATCCTCACAGGCCTCCCGCCCGGCTATCGCGCTCATCCCGGCCGCGCCGCAGCGCTTCGTCGAAGTCCCCCGGATCCGCTTCAATTCCCGGCACGTCCCGAAAGACCCGCCCCCCTTGCCGCACCAGGCGGGCCGAGGCCGTACGCACCGGCTTCAGAGTCAATCCGTCCGCGCCAACGTGGGCCTCCATCCGGTCGCCCGCGCGTAGGTGCAACCGCTGCCGCACTTCCTTCGGCAGGACCACACGGCCCGCTTGGTCCATGGGAATGGTTTTCATACCATAAATATTTCCAAATACCATTTTTCATGTCAAGCCCGGCGCCTGCCTTGTCGGCGGCAAACCCTTGAGCCGACGATCCCCTGATCTGCTCGCCACATCGACGGCGTCACCCTGCGCAACATTTCCAGCGACGAACGCGCCCGCGTTGTTCTCACCGGCCGTAGCGCGAAGTGCGGGGTCGATAATGTGGTGATGGAGAATATCGCTATTGCGGGAAAAGCGCTGACCCCGGATCGTGTGGAATGCAATGAGTTTATCGGGACTTTTGACCTGCGATAGTCCCGGTCGCGAGCGAACTTAAGTAACCGCCATTATGATCAGCCTTCAGGACCACGGTGCCGTCGGCGACGGCCAGGCACTTGATTCACCCGCCATCCAAAGCGCGATCGACGCGGCTGCCCTTCCGGGGGCGGGACCGTTCAAATCCCCGCGGGCGTATACCGCAGCGGGACCATTGTGCTGGGAAGCGGCATCACCCTCCAACTCGATCCGGGGGCCGTCATTCGGGCCTCCCACGACATCGACGATTTTCCCCGCGACAACCGACACGCTGACATCCATGACCACCATGGCCGCCACTTGATCATGGCAAGAAACTGCGAAAAAGACCGCTTGACCGGCGGAGGCACCATCGACGGCCAAGGTCCCGCCTTCTGGGAACCACAGGCCGGCCCGCGTGCGTGGATCTGCCCCAAAAAGGACCGCATCAG
Source organism: uncultured Puniceicoccaceae bacterium (assembly GCA_964345345.1). Lineage (GTDB taxonomy): Bacteria > Verrucomicrobiota > Verrucomicrobiia > Opitutales > Oceanipulchritudinaceae > Oceanipulchritudo. Next base: position 1,669 of record CAYFRH010000125.1, read on the forward strand.
CCCTTCCCTTGAATTTGAAAATTGCCGCGACCTCGTCACCGAGAATGTCCACATCGTTGAATCGCCGGGATGGACCCTTCACATGGCGAAATGCGACCGGGCACGTATCTTCGGTGTGCAAATCGATAACCATCGCTTCGGGCCGAACAACGACGGATTTGATATCAACGGTTGCCGGGATGTGCAGATCAGTCATTGCCGAATCGATACGTGCGACGACGCCATCGTTCTGAAAACCAGCTGCAACAGTCGCTCCTGTGAGCGCATCACCATCTCCGACTGCATCCTTTCCAGCAACTGCGCGGCCATCAAAAGCGGAATCGAAAGCTGGTACGACTTTCGGCAGATCACCGTCAGCAACTGCATCGTCACTCGCTCCAACCGGGCCTTTACGCTGTACGGCTTCGACGGAGGGACTTTCGAGCAGATCCACGTCAACAACCTTGTCTGCGATACGAACATCGCCTTTATCCTGAACCACCCGATACACTTTGACGCCCGCAAGCGGAATTCTGAATCGAACGCCAGCGTCATACGGGACATCCGCGTCAGCGGGGTCAGCGCCCGCACGGACGGGCGCATCCTTCTGACGGCCACGGACGGTTGCCTCATCGACCGCGTAAACCTTGAGGGTATCCATTTGCGGTACGCCCTATTTTGCGATCCGGCCCCGGTCGCTCCTGGTGCGACTTCCGCCCAGTGCAGTCGGCACAATCCCGAAGCCCGCGCCGCGAGGGCCGCGGTCGTTGCCGACGGGATCCGCCGTCTGCGCATCCGTGACCTCGCAATAGACTGGCCGGAGTCCTCCAACTGTCCGGATTGGGGCAATGGGGAGATCCGCATCGAGAATGGCGGAAATCGCACCTTTGGTCCCGCCGATGAGGGGGATGCGGTAACCTTCGCCCCTTTTCGGGGCTGCAACCTCAGGAACCCGGACCTCCCCGAAAATCTGCATAACCTCATCTGATTAATGACAGAAATACACCTTTCCGCCTACTACTTCATGAGCGCGGATATGTGCATGAACCGCCGCCACGTGCGCGAAGACAGGCAGTGGCTGAGCGACCACGCCTTCGACGGTATCACATGGGATGAGCTGAAGACCCTGCATGAGACCGATTATTATCCGCTGGCCATCGAGCAATTCGGCCGCCCGGTTTCGGGCAAGGCACAGATCGTAAGGAGTCGCTTCCGCCTTCAAAACATACCATCCAAAACGTTCAAGGACATCGCTTCCGCTACCCACGAGGAACATGGCCAAGTTCCTTTCATCGTGAACAATCCCGGATTAGGGGGGCACGGGAGGATCCCCGGACATCGCGTCATGCCGGGTATCGGAGCGGAACTGCCTCATTGCCATTGCCTCTTTTCACAGAGACGGGCAAGGTAGGTATTTTGACTCGCCGATTTTAAGGTAGGTCTTTGCCTACAAATGAAACGACAATCACCTGCAATTATGAACAAGCACATCGAAACATTCCTGAAACAAGATGAGGAAAAGCTCCTCGACCATCGATGCGAAGGGATCCCGAAAGAGCGGCTGACACTCCCCGAGCCCCGCTTTGTCGACCGGTCCTTTCTGAATACGGACCGGTCCAATCGCGTGATCGGGAACCTGCAATGGCTCTATTCGCACGGACGCCTCGGCGGAACCGGTTACCTCTCGCTCTTTCCTGTGGACCAGGGCATCGAACACTCCGCCGGAGCCAGCTTCTCACCCAACCCCGACTACTTCGACCCCCGCAATATCGTCTCCCTCGCCGTCGACGGAGGCTGTAACGGCGTCGCCTCCACCGCCGGCGTGCTGGGCCAGGTGGCGCGGGAATTCGCCCACCACATCCCCTTCATCGTTAAGCTTAACCACAACGAGTTGCTGACTCACCCGAACAGCTACGACCAGATCTTCTTCTCCGATGTCGAGCGCGCGGCGGATATGGGCGCGGCAGGCGTCGGCGCTACCATCTATTTCGGCTCCGAGGAATCCAACCGCCAGATTGAGGAAATTTCCGAGGCCTTTTCCCGGGCGCACGATCTCGGTTTGTTCACCGTCCTCTGGTGCTACCTGCGCAATGACGCCTTCAAGCACGACGAGGAAGACGATCATACCGCCGCCGACCTGACGGGTCAGGCAAACCATTTGGGCGTAACCATGCAGGCGGATCTCATCAAGCAGAAGCAGGCCACCCACAACGGGGGCTACAAACGGCTTCAAAAGTACGGGAAAACGCATGAGGACATGTATGGCAAGCTCTGTTCCAACCACCCGATCGATCTCTGCCGCTGGCAGGTCGCCAACTGCTACATGGGCCGCATCGGCATGATCAACTCTGGTGGCACCTCCGGGGACAATGACTTCCAACAAGCCATCCGCACCGCCATAATCAACAAGCGCGCGGGTGGCTGCGGTCTCATCTCCGGCCGGAAGGTCTTCCAACGTCCCCGCAACGAAGGCATCGAAATGCTCCATGCCATCCAGGACGTCTACCGCGAGGATTCTATCACGGTGGCCTGAGGAATGCGGCCTCGCAGGCGGCATTCCCATCAGCGCTTTGCTTCCACGATACCGGGAAACGGCAGTTCTTATACGGTCTTCCGGAAAACGGGCTTTTTCAAAGCGACAGATGGCAAGAGTAAGCCACCCATTACGGAGCAACACTGCGGGCGAGCCGGAAACCGAGTCCGTATAGTTCAGTGGCGGGATGACTGTAGCCCCGTGCGGAAACCGTACAGAAGCTCGCCTCGAGGGCGAAACTGCCACCGCGAACACGTCGGCTGGTGAAGTGTTGATCCCAGCACCATTCAGTTACATTGCCGCTCATGTCATACAAGCCCAGCTCATTGGCCCCCTTATACCCCACTGGCCAAGTGCCGTGACCGGCGTCCAAATCGCAAGCAGCCCCATCACTGTTATACAAGTACCACCCCACCGCGTCCAAGACGGTGCCGCCCGCGTAGGTGTAGCCGTTAGTCTGGTTGCCCCCGCGGGCGGCAAATTCCCACTCCGCTTCCAGCGGCAGCCGGTAACCGTTGGCCGCCAGGTTCTGCTCGATCGTCGTATGAATCGGCCTGCCGGTCCTGTAAGTTGCGCCGCTCACCGTATATACCGGTGTCAGGCCCTGTTGCTCGCTCTTCGCATTGCACCACTTGACGACAGCATACCACTTCACCCTACAAACGGGATGATTGTCGGCGCAGCCTCCACCGCTGAAACTGATGTCGTACCCGTTCGCGTCAGCGTAGCTCCTTACCTCCTTCCACTGGCCCCAGGTCACTTCGTGCTTGCTCATGTAAAAGTTCGAAACGTCCGTACCGGCCAGATCTCCCGCCGGAAGGGTACCTCCTTCGACAAAAACAAAGCTGGCGGAGGGGATGAGGTTGTTGGCCCGCAGTTCAGCCCGGAGCGCCGCGGCGTCGGCGCTTTTCAAGGCGTAGGGCACCGCGAGGAGGCGCGTGCGCGTGTCCGCCTCCACCCCGTCGACGAGGAGCGCAAGGTACAGCGGACCATCGCTCCGCAGGACCTCACTCAAGGTCGCCGGCACATTTTCCCTGTACTCGGCTATGAGGGTCCGTCCGGTATCAGGGGCATGGCCCTTGAGATAGGTCACCGCCACGGAAACCCCGGAAGCGGTGTCCACGGAAACATGGAAAGCGTTCGGATTGCTGGAACCCGCCGTCTCGGTCCAGAAGTAGAGGCCATCCGAGACAAAAAGGGAATTGGCAGCCGGTTTGCCGGTGAGGGTGGATTTATAATACGTGATCGAGTTTTCGGTAATGGCCAGGATTTCCCCGCGTTCCCGGGCCTCTTCACCATTCGAGCCAAAGGTAAAGGCATACACGCCTTCGTTCACGGATACGGGCCCGATAACCTCCGCGTAAAGAGGAAACCCGCCACCGGAAAGGGTGTCGTAGAGGCGGATTTCCATCTCCACATTGCCACTAACGGGATCGCCGGCAGCGTCCACGAGGCGACCCTGGTAATGGACTCCGTCGGGAAGCGCCAAGCCCGCCAAAGGGGCCAAAAAGAGAAAGGAAAGGAGAAGATTGGCAGGGATTGTTTTCATGGTCATGGCAGGCTGATGGTGAACGGGACGACAGCAGGAAACGGTTCAAGGCAGAACAATCTCAATGCGGAGGAAATACGGCAGGTCCGCTGGGTCGCTTAGAAGGTAATGCCATTCCACCAGCGTTCCGTCGCCGTCGAGGCTCTCGAGATGGCTCCAGGTATCGAGATCCGGGCTGCCCCAGATGTGGTAGGTTCGCCCGGACTGCGTTTGCACCGGCACAACCAGTGCGTCGCCGTCGCGGTGACAAGCCGGACGGAACACCGAAAGAGGATCATTGGGATCGGTCTTGGCAAGGAACTCCATCCCGTTGGCCGATCCGTCTCTGTCCGCATCGTTATCGGGGTCCACCCCGATGTACCCGAAATGGTCCATTTCCCACCAGTCCGGCAGGCCGTTGCCGTCACTGTCCTCCTCGGGATCCACCGTCAGGGGCGGATAGAGCACTTCAATAAGACCGCGATACACCATGTAATCTCCTGCCGTTCCCGAAGCCGTCTCGAATGGCTCGCCAATAGAGGCGTGGTTCCGGTAGGCACCGATAACCGACGAGCCGCCCCCGGAATCAATGGCTCCGCTCAACCCGCAGGGAACTGCGGGTATCAGACACAGGATGGCTGTTTTGAGGCAGCACAATGATCGCGGACCGGTTTTCATGGGGTATTGCGGACCAAGTGGAAGCCAAATTTGTTGTTGCGGGAACCCGCGGAGAAACTGCTCCGTCCCGAAAGGATGCATGCTTGCGGCCCGCTGCTAAAGCCGCCGCTGCGGTGGCGACAATGAAGCCGACAGGTTGGCCATACAAAAATTGTCGAAGACATCCGTTTTATAATCCCGCCTTTTAGAACGGGATTATCCTATCTTCGTCTTTGCTAACTGACAATCCCCTATGCCCCCGCCTTCCCGTTTTAAACTCAAATCATGCGCCCCATAAGGCGCATTCATATATCTCGCAATCGGAGGCTCGCAATCGACCTCGGGCCAAGCTGATACGAATACTTAGTTGAAAGAAAGCTAAAGGTCAGATATTAGGCAGCTTTTGCTACTTTAAAGCCTTGGAAAACGCAAAGGCTTCGGTGGATATTTCCGCATGGCAAAAGCGAATCCTTCGTATCTTCACGGTCACACCCGACATATTCCCCGCCGCTGTCATTACCGCGAATTCCATCGCAAATTCGTCCGCAATAACCGTAACACTGTGTCCAAATTGCGGGAAACAAAACGACGCTTTGAATTTTCAATACTGGATTGCACGCTGATCTCCCATCACGTGCACTTATTAGTACTATTATAGGTATGGACCTGAGCCCCGAAAAATGGACTGGGTGAGTTTCGACCCAGGCGGAATCCATACAAATTCCTGTATTTTTAAAGTCAGAGGCCCCCTAAGTTGAATTGACTCCAAAATATGGGCCGGGTAGGGTTAGGTATGAAATCAATGTCATTGTTCCTGAGTTTTTTGATATCACTGATTATCATTTCCGGTTGTGGAAAGAAGGAGGAGAGCCAGGGAGCGCCGCCTGCCGAACCAGTTGCAACCGATTCAACCGATGCGTCCGATGAGCCTACCAGTGAGGAAAATTCCCGTGCCGTGCTCACGGATGGGCTTTTGGCCACCCTGCAACTAGCGGCGGACCGCGCGGTGGAGAATTTGAGCGAGCCCGGCAGCTTTTCCGAAAATGAGGCGATCCGGATTCAGCTTCCGCAGTCCTTTAAACCCGTCGAGTCGGCTTTACAGAAAATCGGGCAGGAACAGCTGCTTAATTCCTTCACTGATTCCATGAATAAAGCGGCACGAAAGTCAGTTGTCGCCGCCCCGGAGATTTTCGAGCAGGCAATCTCGGGAATGACGGTGCAGGATGCCCTCTCCACTTGGAACGCGGGCGATGACGCAGCAACCCGCTATCTTGAAAAAAATACAAGGAGTCTGGTCGCTGAAAAAATGATGCCGATCATAGCTGCCCAGACCGAGGAATCCGGCAGCACGCGCTATTTCAAGCAAATAACGGAGCAGCTTTCCCCCGAGAAGGACAGCCTGATGGGAAATATTGCCAGCCTGTCGGGAGTGGGGGTTCCTGAAGACTTTGACCTTGACGAATATGTCACCGAAAAGGCGCTTGATGGCCTTTACACCCGTTTGGCTGAGGAAGAGGCGAAAATTCGAGCAAATCC
>CAYFRH010000126.1:0-2483 GCA_964345345.1 uncultured Puniceicoccaceae bacterium
GCCTGCTCCGGGGTTGAGGGCGACGTCGAGTTTTTCGACACGGATAGGGGGAGGTTTTTGGGGTATCTCTGGCGGCGGGGGCTCGGACTCCGGTGGTCGAGGTTTCTCCGGGGGTGGGGGAGGCGACTCCGGGGGCGGTGGGGAAAACCTGACCTCGCGAATTTTCAGCTCCGGTTTTTCCACTTTGTCGAGCATCTGCGTGAGCGGAATCAGAATAAAAAGAAATCCCGCCATACCCAAGGCACCACCGATCACAAAGAGCGGGGTCCATTTCCATCGGCTGCTGGGAAATTCCTTGGGCATTCGGTATGGATAATTCCCCTACCGGGCGTGCTTAGTGGCCAGGTTGATTCGCGTCGCTCCGGCAAGGGCGGCTTCGTCATGTACTTGCGTATAAAGATCAATGGAAGCGGTTTTGTCCGCCTGCACAATGACCGGCATCTCCTTGTCCTTTTTCATAAGCCGGCGCACCACGCCGCGCACCCCCCGCACGCCGATCTCGCGCCCGCCGTAGACAACTTTGTCCCCGGCGGTAATGGCAATGAGGATGGAATTCTTTTCAAGGTCCTCTACCGAAGCCGCCTGCGGTCGCCTTACCTCGACGCCGGTCTCTTCCACAAAGACGGTGGTAACGATGAAGAAAATCAAGAGGATGAAAACAATATCAATCAACGGGGACACGTTAATTTCCTCGGTCTTTGCGTGGCTTGCATAAAGGAGGCGGCGTTGTTTCATATCCATGTTCTGATGTTGGGAAGGAGGTAAGCGAAGCCGGGTATCCGGTTTAAATTTCCTTCAATTTCTGCGATGGAGTTTCCTGCGGTAGGGGGCCGTCCGCGCGTAGCGTCAGGCGGATATTGAAGCGCTCAAGTCGGGCGATACAATGGACGAGCGTATTGCGGCGCTGAATGATAAGGGAAAGCAGCACCAGGGCCGGTATGGAAATTACGAGACCGGTCTGCGTAGTAATCAGCGCTTCGGAGATGCCGGTAACCACACTGTCGAAGCGGTTGCCCACTTGGTCGACCATGCCGCTGAAAGTGCTCAGCATGCCCGTTACGGTACCAAGCAGACCAAACAACGGGCCTGCCGTGATGATGATGGCGGTAAACCGGATGCGCCGGTCGATCGGCGGAAGGTATTCGTTGCGCACTTCGGTGAAATGGCGCCGCACCTCGGCACTGCTCAAGGCATTAAAGTGAACAAGCTGCCGCGAGAGTTGCATGGCGGGTTGTTTGTCGCGCATGATCTCCCCGGCCTCGCGCTGGTGCAGACGCGCACGAACGAGAAAGTGAAAATTCACTCGGCAGAACAAGTCGAATACGGTCACGTAAATAAAGAGCGTCAGCATCAACAAAGGCAGCATTAACCAGCCGCCGCTTGTCCAGATTGCGACCGCTTGATCCATTAGACGACTGCTTTCGGCGGGCATGTTTAGAGCGACCATCACGTCCACGTAGGGTTCCGAGGCATCATTTCGAATTTCGCGAGAGGCCATTGACAAACGTCACTGCCGACTTTTCGAGGGTGGCCATAATGCCGGCGACTTTTCGGGAAAGGAGAGCGTGCAAAACGAGTGCGGGAATGGCGAGCACGAGCCCGAGTTCGGTCGTGATAAGGGCCTCCGAAATACCGGAAATGAGCGGTTTGGGATCGCCCGCGCCAAAAACGGTCATCAGGCGGAAGGTTTTGATGATCCCGGTCACCGTTCCGAGCAGCCCGAGCAGGGGCGCGGTAGCGGCTGTGACGGCGATCACGTTGAGGTAACGCTCGAGACGCGGCTGGGTTCCGAGCATGGATTCATACATGACCTCCTCAATCATCTCGACGGATTCGTCGGCATGGTCGACGGCCGCGACCAGCATCTCGCGGGCTGGCCGCGGTTGCTCGTCGGCGATTTCATGGGCCTCCTTTTGCCGTCCTTCGCGGATAGCCCGGACGATGTCGTGAATGACCATGGGTTTGGGATGCCGAATGGTAAACACCTGGATCAACTTACCGACGGCCACAACGGTCGCGGCCAGGGCGAAGAGCAGGATCGGATAGATCCAGATACCCCCTTTGGCAAGGTGCTCAAGAAGGGTATCCTCAGTTGCAGCGACGGCCAGGGCGTCGCCCATGCTGGGATCGATGGGTAGTTGACCCCGGCCGGTAGCGATGACCCGGGCGACGGAGTTCGCCGCATTCCCTTCCAACGGGAGGATGCGGGCATTGAGCGACTGGGTTTCCTCGATCAGTCCGGCCTCCCCACCGTCTTTCGTGGCAAAATAAAGGAAGGGACCCATCTGAAGAAATGTTCCGTTTCGAAGGATGCCCTCGGGTGACAAGGCCCGACCCTCGATTCGTTGTCCTCCCGCTAAATGCTCAATCTGGCTCAGCGAGTCTTTTATCAGCGCCAATCCGCGCTTCAGCTTTTCCGTTTCCGAAGCGGCGGGGTCTTCAACAAAAAGATTGTAGTTGCGGACGGACTCCCCTGCGCCGGG
>CAYFRH010000126.1:2583-7836 GCA_964345345.1 uncultured Puniceicoccaceae bacterium
TGTCGCGAAGGCGCCGGATGCGGTCCACCTTCCCGGCCAATTCCGCTCCTCTGGCCTCCTTGCGGTTGAGCTCCCGGGCCAACGGAATCTCTTCGGCTTGAATTTGGGCGCGTAGTTCACGCAGGCGCTCCAACGCGTCCTCCAGTTTTGCTTCGCGCTGAACGGCGATTTCGTCCAAATCCTGAGCGGGCGCGGCGAGCGGAACCAGCACGCCGAAAAGGAGTAACCCCGCAAAAAGGGCGCGTGTGTTCATCGCAACCGCGCAGCCAAATAGTCGTCGCCCGCAAAGAAAATTTGCCAACGGCTTTCTGGAAACATTCGATAAAGACCAGCTTGATCTCCAACTTACGATACACCCAGGCCAATAAACTTGTCGAAACGGCTGGCGGCCCCTTTCGGGCAGGTGGGGTTGTTTCCAATGAGCGAAGTTCATTCTTTGCTCTCCTCCGCGTCATCCAGAACAACGGGTAATTCGACAAATTTCGGCTTCACCGCGCCGCCTTCGGCAAGAGTCATGACCTCGCGGACAGCCTTCCGCAGCTTCGGCTCAGATTGCCAGACCCAACCCTGCGGGCCGGGAACGCCGTAACCTGCATCCCCGGGCCCGAGATAGTAGGCATAGGCCAGGCCGATGTAGAGGGTACGCACAGAGGCGGTTGACTCAGTGCCGGGAAGAGTTTTTAAAGATTCCGTCAGGGTCAGCTTCTCGTCAAATTGCCGGATTTTCGTCAGTAGTGTCACGACCGTCCGCATACGCTCGCTCAGCCCCGATCCACTCTTCGCCGGGTTCGCGGGCATTCGTCGATAGAAGGGAGCAAGCTCTTTCTCCAAGGGATTTGGCAGCTGCGGGCGCAGTTCTCCAAGGCGGTCTTCCATGTCAGTGAGGAAGTCTTCAATCCGCGACTCCTCCGCACCAACTGCCTCCTCCCGTTCCAATAATCGGGCTCTTTCCTCATCGGCTGCGGAAAGCGTCTCCTCGCCTTTCTCTAATTCCGCCTCAAGCCGGTCGATCCGCTGTTCGGCCACCTCGATCAAATCCTTAAGCAAACGCTTGCGGCCGCTCCAATCGGCGGCTTCCCGGGAGATCGCTTTCTCGGTTGCCGCCCACTCCTTGACGGTCGAACGGGCCCTTTCCAGGGCCTCGGGTGAGCCGTGGACTGTGCTCGCGGACGCTACGAGGAAAAAGAACAATATCAGGAAGCGCATTCGTTCGTGGTTTCGACAATGACGGCTGCAAAAATATACGGTTCTTCAGAAGATCGGATAGCTTGTCAAATAGCGAGTGAGACACAATTTCACCTTGGGATGACCCTCTCTACCGCAGGTGGTCAGCTCCGTAACGGAGCAAAAAAGCTCCGAGGCGGAAAAAAAGTTCTTGGAGGGTGGATTTACGATACTTCCCGGCACTCGCTGCGAATCAACACGGCGACCGAGACCTGTGGGCAAAAGCAGGACAAGCGGCAAGCCAAGCACCACACGCTGTGATATTCGACGAGTTCTTCAGGCAGAACGGATAACTCCATTTCGGGCATATTCAGGCCGGATACAACAAGTGTTTGTACCGTGATGATCGTACCCGAATCCACCGCACAGTAATAAAGAATACGACGGAGATCGTGAGCTTCATGGTCGGAGCGCGCTTTGATTTTTCCATGCATAAGCTGTTGTATTTCAGAATTTCAAAATTTCTTTGGGTTCGTCTCCCTCCAAGGAACAAGCGGAGCAACGATCTTTTTTCGACAACCTACGTCCGCACCAAAACGAAATTGCATTCGAGGAATATCGGAAACGGTTGTTTTCATAGCACCGATCTTTGTTCGATCACTTCATTGAAACAACCAATTTACTGAATCTGCTTTTCCGCCGCCACCCCGGGACGGAGGCAAATCAGCCCGAAAAGGATCCTGAGGTATCGCCTTTTGCGGAAAAGGGGGAATTTGTGGCTTTACACAGGTAATTTATGAGATCCAGTCTCAAAATCTATGGTTGATGTAGGCTCAGACTCCCTCGCCATCGCCGGGCCGCAAGCCTTGGGAAAAAATTCCTCTGCGCCTTGCGCTGGGGATTCCGGGATTGCGGGCACGCATCCGGTCGCGCAAAGAGAACTTTTGTGTGGCATACGCTGCCGTCACTACCAATTTGGGGTGCATCCCGGCGATCCGGCTTGGCAGCCGCTGCCACCCAACGACTGCTTTGTTGTTCTCGTGCTCCGGGGTCGCTTCGATATCGCGCTGCCGGATCTCGGTATACAGCGCTACCACCAAGCCAGCTGGTTTCTCCTCCGTGGGGACCTCGTCCGTTTTTTGCCACACGCCGAGGCCGGGATTCTTTTTCTCACACTGCCCCGAACCCTACTCGGGCAAATGCGTGCGGGGCCTCCTCGAACGAACATTCCTCCCTCGTTCGAGTGCCTGATCTGTCCGCGTCTGGAAAAACCCACCCTTGTCGACGGCTCCATTGATTCCCGACTGGATCGAATGAGCGCAGCGCTGGGGGAAGGGCTTACGGGGGCGACCCGCTCGACTTTGAAATACTGGCTATGCGGTGGTTGCGCACGTTGTTTGAGCAGGCAGCCTTTGGGCGTGGGGCTCTTTGCCGCGAGGTTCCCGAAGGCTGTTCGCAAGCCGATGAGTCCCGACTCCGTGCCGTCGCTGAATATCTCAAAACCTATCCCGGTGACCGCCATAGCCTTGCCGGTCTCAGCCGCCGCTTCCATCTCAACGAGTGCAAGCTAAAACGGGACTTTAAAGCTCTCCACGGCATTACGGTCTTCGGTTACCTACGCGAGTGCCGACTCGAAAAGGCCGCGAGGCACCTGCGGGAATCGAACGCGGGTGTTCTCGAGACCGCCCTTGCCGTAGGTTACAGCAATCCGAGCCATTTTGCCCGCAATCTTAAGGCCCGCTTCGGCCTCTTGCCAAAGGCTTATCAATGGACGCATGGTTTCGTTCCGGGGAAAGACTGAACCCTTTGGTCCCAACGGTCCGAGCCAGCAAAGGGATTGGAAATGAATAGATTATTCTGTGCTTTTCATTATGGAAACCGGGTGGATGCTTGTTGTTTTGCGTTTAGAAAGCCGGTTTAAAAGTTCACCGTAATTGTGAAAAAGAAATTGCGGCCTGGCTGCGAGACTCTCTGGAAGAGCTCTTGCTGATCCGTCCGAGAGCCGTGGATGTTATTCTGCACGCTTTGCCAGCGAGTGTAGCGGGTATCGGTAAGGTTATCGATGCCAAACCCTAAGGTAATGTGGTCGCTGAGCGCCCACGAGGCACGGAGATCAAGCACATAATAATTCGCAGTCGGAATGATGTTGGGGTCGCTTAGCCGGTCCTTCGCCGCGACGTATTGGCCGCTGAGTCGCGCGCGCCAGCGCTCACCACGGTATTCCAGATACTGCAACCATTGAAAGGGATCGACGGTGCTCAGGTAGTCACCGTTTTCCGTGTTCTTCCCGAAAGCTTGCCCCAGCGTGGTGCCGACAAACCAATCGGCGTAGTCGGGTCCTAAGTAGCTTAGGGATGCTTCCGCGAAAAGCTCGTATCCGTAGACTTCGACCGCTTCCAAGTTGGTCGGCTTGTAAAGCGTGAAGGTGCGGCTCCCTTCGTCGATAGTCTCTCCAGAATCTGTGGGAAAATTGATGAAGTTGTCGTAGAGGGTATAGAAGAGGCCGATATCAATACGCAGGCGGTCCGAACGATACTTCCCGCCAACCTCAAAGGCGTAACTCTGCTCGGCTTCGAGTTCTGGATTGGGCGCAGTGCGGAAATCCGCGCCGGGAGGATGCACGAAACCACCGGAGATCTCCACCGGAGTTGGATTACGGAAGCCTTGGCGGTAGGAAGCGTAGAGGCTCGCTTCATCCGTCAGCCGACGCAGTATGGACAGACTGGGGCTGAGCGCAAAATCCTCATAGTCGGGTGCATCGGTGCCAACGAAGGCGAGGAATGCGGCGTTCTTTTCGGATTCGAGTCGGTAATAATCCGCCCGCAGACCGGCCACCGCCGTCCACCGCCGATCCGACCCGAATGTGAATTCATCCTGCGCGTAGCCGCCGACGCGGGTGGTCTCGGTTTGCGGCAGGCGAGGCCGGTTCACGGCAAAGGTATCCTCCCGGTCCGGTTCATAGCGGGGAAAGCCGCTAATCGTGGAGGCCGTGATGCGGCTCGAACCGCTTGAGGTGAAGGGCAATTCCGAATCGCCGTGACTGGCCTCGATCCCGAGGAGGAGGCGGTGGTCTCCCCGTTCCGTATCGAGCCGGCTGAGCGAACTCAGTGAGAGCCCTGTCACGATCTCTTCGTAAAAGGTATCGACGCGGGAAGTATCTTCCTCGGTGAAGCCAAACCCGGGAATGCCGTCGGCTTCCCACTGGGTGCTGCCTGTTTGCCTGAACTCGTCCTCCGTCAATGAACGCTGGTGATAGAGCAAGGTGCGGATTTCCTCGAACGCGCCGGTGGGGGGCTCTAAGAGATGCTCCAAACTGTAACGGAAGCGCTCCCGATCATTCTGGCTGATCGCATCATCCACGCTGGTGACCGACTGCCCCGGCAAAGGCCCTCCTAACGGGATGGAAAATGAACCGTTAGAGGTGCGCTCAACACTGCGCACGTCGATGGCCGTATCCCGCAAAAAGGCTTCGGCCGTCAACCGCAGCCGGTGCGCTTCGTTGAAGCGGTAGCCGATCTTGGCGAGAATGCTGTCGCTGGCGGCATCGACGGGGTTGGGGGCGGGCAGAAATCCCATGACGCGCCGGGCCTTATTCTCGCGTTCGCTGTAGTCGCGTCGCGCATACAGCAGCAAGGCACTAACCGGACCGTCCCGCAGCGCTCCTGTCAGCATATTCGAGAAGTTTTCGGAGGCACTACTATATTGAAAGCGGTAGCCGAGAAAGGCGTCGTTGGCTCCAGCTTCCAAAAAATCCTCCGGTTGCGGAGTCTTGAAGGCGACCACCCCGGCGAGGGCATCGCTCCCGTAAAGACTGGATGCGGTGCCTTTGAAGATCTCCGCCGATTGAAAAATAACCGGATCAAAGTAGTCGCGCCCCGCACTGTTGATGGCAATCCCGCCCACCTGAAAATCCACTTCCAACGGCTGCCGGATGCCGTCGAGAATGATCGCCACCCGATTACCCCCGACGCCCCGCACAGTGTAGGCCCCCGCGCCCCCGGAGTTGTAGGGCACCGTCGGGTCCGCCGCCGATCCGTCGAAGGAGGCCGAGACCAGCGGCTCCAGCTCGAGGAAATCATCAAAATCCCG
>CAYFRH010000127.1:0-7756 GCA_964345345.1 uncultured Puniceicoccaceae bacterium
AACACGGTGTGCCGATGCAGGCCTACAGCCCACTTGGGCAGGGGATCCTTACCGGAAAATTTCCGCGCCACCCGCAATTCGATAAAAAGGATAATCGCGGCAAAACGGTCCTCTTCGAAGAAAAGATCTGGCCAAGGGTCCATGCCGCCGTGGAGGAGCTCAAACAGCTCGCCGACGTCCACAACGCCTCCCTCGTCGCCATGGCCCTCCAGTGGGTGGTGCGCCAGCCGGGATTTGCACAGGTGGTCGTCGGGGCCCGTAAACCGGAACAGGTCCGAGAAAACGTAGAGGCTTTCACCACCGCGCTGCCCGACGACCTGTTCCTGAAGATGACGTCCCTGAGCGACCGCCTGCAGACGGAACTACCCGAAGTGACCAACTTCTGGCGGAACGACTTTTAGTCTGACTCGTTAGACTCGTCCGACTGGTCAGACCTGTCCGACCCTTCCGACTGGTCAGATCTGTCCGACCCGTCCGACCTGTCGGGCCTCCCTGACCTGTCCGATCTGCTCGTCGGCGTGGTAGCTGGAGCGTACGAGGGGACCGGACTCGACCACAGGAACGCCCATCCCAAGGGCGAAATCTTTCCAGTGCTGGAATTCCTCCGGCGTCACCCAGCGGAACATCTTTCGGTGTTCGCGAGAGGGTTGAAGGTATTGGCCGATGGTGATGATATCCACTCCAATGTCATGGAGGTGGCGGAGGGTGTCCTCAATTTCGTGTTCCTCCTCACCGATCCCCAGCATGAGACCTGATTTGGTGATAAAATCGCGGGATTTGGCATGGGACAAAACTTTCGAGGTAATGTCCCAGGAAGCAGTTTTGCGCACGGGTCGCTGTAGGCGTTTCACCGTTTCCATATTGTGGTTGAGGATGTCCGGCCCGGCATCGAGGACGATGTCCAGCTGGTCGTTCCGGCCGCGAAAGTCGGGGATGAGGACCTCAATGGAGGTTTCTGGATTCCGGTAGCGGATGGCCCGGATAGTGGCCGCCCAGACAGAAGCTCCTCCGTCCTTGAGGTCATCGCGGGCGACGGAAGTGATGACGGCGTGGCGCAGGCCCATTTTTTGGATGCCCTTGGCAACGCGGGCCGGTTCGGCGAGATCGAGTTCCGTAGGTCGACCGGTGTCGATCGCGCAGAAGGTACAAGCGCGGGTGCAGGTGTTGCCGAGAATCATGACCGTGGCCGTCCGGCGGCTCCAGCACTCGCCCATATTAGGGCATCGAGCACTCTGGCACACCGTGTGCAGATCATTTTCGTCCACAATGTTGCGGACTTTCTTGTATTCCGGGCTTGTGGGAAGTTTGGCGCGCAGCCAGTCGGGTTTGCGTCCGTCCATATTAAGAAGGTTTCTGGAAAAGCTCCCAAAACTCAAGTGCCAATCGGGATTTGAGTTGTCCGGGGAGCGGCGGGGCCTCGCATTCGTGGCAAAGGGAGGTGACACTGCCGTCGGATATGCCGCACGGTACAATGCCGGAAAAGTGGTGGAGATCGGCATCAAGATTGAGGGCGAAGCCATGGTAGCTGATCCATGACTTCACAGCCACGCCAATGGCGGCGATCTTGCGGTCCTCGATCCAGATCCCCGTTTTCCCCTTTCGCCGTTCGGCGAGCAGGCCAAAGGCGCCGACGGTACGGATCAGCACCTCCTCTATATCGCGCAGGTAGGCGTGCAGATCGCGCCCTCGCCGGCGAAGATCAAGGATGGGGTAGCCGACAATCTGTCCCGGGCCGTGGTAGGTGATGTCGCCGCCGCGGTTGGTTTCGACAACAGTGATTCCCGCCTCTTGTAACTGTTCGGGCGACCAGAGCAGGTGCGTCGCCGCTCCGCGGCGGGCTCCGATGGTGAAGACCGGATCGTGTTCCGTGAAGACGAGGGTATCGGGGAGAATTCCGGCTTTGCGCTTTTCGACAAATGCGAGCTGTCGCTGCAGGGCTTCCCGGTAATCGGTGCGGCCCCAGTCAGTGGTGCGTGGGGTGGCGGTCGCTGAAGTTGTGGACATGTGCGGCATACAAAAAAGAATTTGCCGGTGCGCTTTTGGCAATCCCGGTGTTTTCTTTCGGTTTCTTCGGGACGTGAAAACCACCCGCTTCTTCAGCCCTCGCGCTTTCAACCTTGGACGGGGCGCAGCAATTCCTCCGCGTGCCGACGGGCGGACGCGGACTGCCGGTTTCCGAGCATCCGGGCCAGTTCATCCACCAGTGCCTCCCGATCTCCGCCCAGGGGTTGGATGGTAACGCGGGTGGAAGTCCGGTCCTGTTCCTTGAGAACGCGCAAGTGATGCTTTGCCCTTGCGGCAACCTGTGGAAGATGGGTGATGCAAAAGACCTGATGAGAATGGGAAAGCCCGTCGAGAAGGCGGGACACGGCCGTCGCGACCTCGCCTCCGATGTTGGCGTCGACTTCGTCGAAGACGAGCACGGGGGTGGCGTCGCCGCCGGCGAGGACGGATTTAAGGGCGAGCATTACTCGCGCCATCTCGCCGCTGGAGGCAATACGACTCAGCGGTTGCGCGTCCTCTCCGGGGTTAGGCTGGAACGTCAGCCGGCAGGCGGTATCCCCGTTCGGGCCGAGTTCTTTTGTCGAACGAATCTCCATGTCGAGCCTCGGTTGTTTGAACCCGAGTTCATGGAGGAGTTTTTCCGCTTCCCGAACCAGCTTTTTTGCCGCCTTGCCCCTTTTTGTCCGGAGCGCGGCAGCCTTCTCGCGGAGGGATTTTTCCGCGATGGCGGCTTTTTCCTCCATTTCGGAGATTTTTCCTTCAATATCCCCCTGCCCATCCAGCCGGCCGGCCATTTCCGCACGCTTGGCAAGCACGGCTTCCACGCTCGAGCCGTACTTGCGTTGTAATGACAACCACAGTTCCATGTCGGCCTCCACCTGCGCAAGGCTTTCGGAATCAAGCTCCTCTTCCCCGGCGAGAACGGAAAATTCTGCACCGAGGTCGTTGGCCTCGATAAGGAGGGATTCAAGACGGTCGGCAAGGGGAGCGGCCTCGCCGTCAATCTCCGCGAGGCGGCGCACGCGAGGAAGCAGATGCTGCAACCTGGCCGCGATGCCGTCTTCCTCTTCAAAAGCGGCCTGCAGGGCGGCGGCTTCCTCGCTGCGTTCCTGACGGTGGGTGATGCGGTTCCAGGTTGTCTCCAATTCCTCGATACGTTCCGTGGACAGTTGCAACCGGTCGATTTCGGCAAGCTGGGACTGGAGGAAGGCGGCTTCGTCGGAGGAAAGGCGCGGGCCCTCGCGCAGAGAGGCGATTTCGCGGATGATCTGCCGCCACTGAAGGTAGGCTTCGTGATAGGCGGAGAGGTCGGAGCGCAGACCGGCGAACTGATCAAGAAGGGCGAGTTGCTCACTCTCGTGAAAGAGCTTTTGGGGTTCTCCCGGCCCGTGAAAATCGATCCAGTACGTTCCCAGCTCCTGCAGCTGGGCAAGGGTGGCGAGGGAACCGTTGATAAAAACGCGGGAGGGCTTTTCGCGGGGAACGACCCGACGCAAAAGGAGCTGTTCCTCCTCGCAGGGCGGAAGGCCCATTTCTGCCAGCCGTTGCTGGAACCGTTCGCGGCCCGTCATGTCGAGGGCAGCTTCGAGCCGGCACTGCTCGGCCCCCTTGCGCAACAGCGATTTATCGGCCCGGTTGCCGGAGAGAAGGCTGAGGGCACCCAGCAGGACCGATTTTCCCGCGCCGGTCTCACCGGTGACGGCCGTGAAGCCACCCCCGAACTCAAGGGAGACGGCATCAAGGAGGGCAAGATTCTCAATGCGCAGGAATTGGAGCATGGGGAAATGTTCGTCCCCTTTTTCCAAGGGGCAAGGCCGGAGTCTGCATAAGCAATTTTAATGTAAGGTTGAATGGTCCTCATAACCCATCCCTTGCCCGGAAATGTTTTGTAGATTGAGCTACAGAAAGTTATAAAAATATTATGAAGTTCGCTGTTCTTCTTTCGCTTGTTGTCATCCCCATTGTTTCCGCTGCTCAAGAGATCGGCCCTGTCGATTTACTGGAAGATCGACTGGCACAAATCCGTGAGGAGGAGCACGATATCGGCATTCAAATAACGGCGCTGGAGGAGTTCCTCGCCAGCGCCGACACCGCTGTTGCGGAAATGGAAACGGCGATTTCGCAACTGGAAGAAATGCGCACGAAACTGGCCGACATCAACAAGAAGAACCTGATCAAGGTGGTTCTGCAGCTCGCCTTTGAAACCTATTCAACGATCAACACGACGACGGGCGTGGCGAAGACGGCGGTGCAGTCGACGGCGAACTTCGGGATCTCTTACGCCGCCGGACGCATCGCCTTTGAGCAGGGAGGGGAACAGGCGCGCAAGGCTATGGGCCTGGATGCCAGTAATTACTACAGCCCGCGCACCGTATCAATTCGCAGACTGACGGAAGAATCCTTCACTCAGGCGGCGGAAATTCAGAAAGTTTATTGGGCTCTTGGAAAGGATACCGCTTACTACAGGGCCTTAAAACAACAGGAGACGGGAGAGGATCCAGGGGAGCGTGGTGCCATCTTCTTTAAAAACAATGTCGTGCGCGAGCGTATTGGCGACGCCATTACAGCACTGCGGGAAATGATCAATCGCATCCACGCGGAGGAGGGAACGGCGGAGAATGACCTCGAGTGGCTCCGGGGAGAGGCAGCCAGTCTTGCCAGCTTGCGCGGGGGCGTCGCTATGCAACTGCAGGAGGCCCTCGCAGCCCGGCGCGAGGAAGCCATTGATGAGGACGTGGATGCGATGGTCGGGGAAGTGGATCCGCCGCAGTCGCCAGCCACATTCACTTTTCGCAGTCAGCGCGAGGATGAAACCTGGAGCGAGTATCACAGAGCCCGCTACAATGCGGGAAAGGACGCGATTAAGGGGATTTTGGATCCAGTGGTACCGACCCTTGATGCTTTCTGGAAAGAATATCATGCGGCCAAGCGGACTGCGGATGACGACCTCGAGGGATGGCGGGAGGACTTTGAACAGACGGTGAAACTCTGGAAAGTGAAGGACGAACTTCTGGCGGAGGATTTCGGCGGTCTCCTCCATAGCTTGCACGATTGGCGGCGAGCGGACCGTTTGGAACAACGTCTCCAAACGGCCGAAAGGGAACTGCAGACGATTCGCGATGGCCTCGAGCCGATCGCGAACGGGTTTACCTCCTTTAACAACCTCAAGCGATCCCTTGCCGGTATCCAGGGTATCGCTGAAGCAAGCGCCTATCTTGGATTTTATGGAAAAAGAGATTATGTTGATGAGACGGGAGCTTCGATGGGATGGGCTTGGACCTTCAGAGGGATCGACGAGCCGACTTCCTTCCGTCCTTTTTATGAGCGCATGACGGACTTTACGGAATGGTTCGAGGCAATCGGGGAGGCCAAGGAGAACCTGTCTGCGGCAGCTTTAAAATACCGCCGCCATTACCAGGGGTTGCAACCCGCGATCGCGAGTGTGACGGCGGACGAGCGCGCTCTAGTCGAGTCTTTGGAGAACGCGACTTTTGCGATGGCCTTTCACCTTGGTGCGGCGGAGGAGCTGGCCGTGGACAAGCCGTATTGTCATCGCACCGATCACCTTTTCTTTCACGGCATCCACAACCACCGTTTCAGCATTCAAGAACTTTCGTCTGCCCTTGAGGACGCGCTCGCCGATCACCTTGGGCCGGAACCGGCCCGGGCTCTCTGGCAGGACTACCTCGCCTTTGTTCCCGCCTATGAGAAAGTCGACCGGGCCTACCGGCTTGCCGTAGGACAGGCCATTTCCGCGCGCAACCGCATCTCCGGCAATCCGCCCATGTTTCTCAAGGAAGTCCGTGATACGCACGAGGCCGCCATGAACTACGATTATCCCCCGCCCTCGCTGAACGTCGGTGCGATGGAACGGTTGCGGGAGGATTGGCTGCGTGAGTGGCGCTTTGTCGGACAGGTTTTTGCGCACGAGAAGGCGCGCAGCCTTCCGGAGGCGCGCTTCGCGGAGACCCTCGACGACACCGTTCCCCCGGAGATGGAAGCGCCTTGGATCCACCATCCGCTCGCCCAGGAGCTGCCCGTGTTTGGTTTGCTCCTGCTCAAGGAGGAAATGGACCGGCGCTGGGAGGATCTTATGGCGATGGAGGCGCGCGACGAGAACGTCATGTGGGATACCGTCTACAGTCTTTCCGGGCTGATCGAAGACTGGAAGTCGGCCCAAACGGACGGCCTTCTCGGCGGCCAGCTTTTCGATACGGCCGACAAGATGGCCAATAACCAACAGTACGCGCGGCGTCAGGTATGGGAGGAGGCTTTTGCGCCGCCGCGGATCGAGGGAGTCGCGGAATCCTCAGCGGTGAAGCCGGGCGGCTCGAAGCAGCTCTGGGTCAATGCTTCCTCGAAGGATTCGATGAACTTCCGGTGGTACCGAAGGTCGACTTTCGGGATGGACGACCTTGTCGGGAAATCGAGCCGGCTGACAGTGGACGCCCCTGACGGACTGGAAACCTACTATTGCGAGGTCAGCAACAAGAACGGGACGGTCCAAAGCGGCTGGATTGAGGTCTACCCGGCTGCTGCTCCGCGGATCGCCTACCATCCACAGTCGGTCGAGGTGGAACCGGGGGAAGCGACGCGGCTGGAAGCCTCTTTTTACATGACGACTCCCGCCCTTGTCGAGACAACCGCGGCGTGGTATGTCAGCATGGGATCCGAACCGGATGAGTCGTATCGGAAAATCAGCGACAGTCGTAGTAATCTCCTTCAGCTGGAGGCCGTCCTGGAACCGCGGTATTACTATTATGAGATGACCAATCCGTGGGGAACGACGCGGACGGAAACGGCTGCCGTCACTATTCGCGGGGGAGCGGAGGCACCGGTGGTGCTACCCCCGCCCGCCGACCTCGTCGCGTACAACGGCATTTTCTTCAGCTATCCTTTCAGCGGGGCGCGCTTGGAGCGCTACGCGTGGGAACCCATTGAGGATACTGCCGGGCTTTCCTTTTCTGCGGAGAGCGGTCTTATCCTGGGCGTGCCCCAAGCCGCTCCGGGCAATGCCTTGCGTTTTCGGGTCCGGGCCGAAGGAAAGGGGCGCGTTTCCCCGTGGCGGGAAATGGAGATTCCCGTTCTTCCCGCCAGCCAGTATCCCGGCGAACCCATCGAAGAATATTTTCCGCCCTTTCAGTTGGAGAATCCGGATATCAGCGGCTTGATGGCGGATCCCGACGGGGACGGACGGTGCAATCTCCTCGAGCTTGCTTTCGGCGGCAATCCCAGCCTCCGCGTGGAGGGCGAAGGGAAGGGCCTCCCGCGGCTTCGGGTGGAGGGCGGCGCGCTCGCCCTCGAGTTTGTCCGGCCCTCTGTCCCGAGAGGATTTCACTACGTCGTTGAAGGTACCGAAGACCTTGTCAACTGGCAGGTCCTTTCCTCCCTTGGCGACAATCCCGTCCGCGTCGAAAACGGACGGCAACGCTTTCGCTACGAGGTGCCGGAGACAAAAGGTTCCTTCCAGCTGCTCCGTGTTCGGGTGGTTCCCTTGGAGCCGTAAGGTAGCCTCCCGCTGTCTCGTAGCATCCTCCCGTCTCGTAGCATCCCGCCGTTTCGTAGCATCCCGCCGTAAGGCGGATGAGGATCCCGGCCTCCCGTCATTTCGTAGCCTCCCGCCGTCTCGTAGCATCCCGCCGTAAGGCGAATGAGGGCCTCAGCCTCCCGTCTTTTTGCATCCTCCTATCTCGTAGCATCCCGCCGTAAGGCGGATGAAGACCCCGGCCTCCCGCCGTTTCGTAGCATCCTC
>CAYFRH010000128.1:0-7698 GCA_964345345.1 uncultured Puniceicoccaceae bacterium
GGCAACCCGTCTCCAGGGGCCGCCCAACCCCATGAGAAATTGATCGTGTGGTCCAGCTTTGTCATGGCGGGATCATGATATCCATTAAAGGCCTCCGTCGTGTAATAACGGCCCTCGAGGCCGGCGCCGAACGCCGTCTTACCCGGGGGCGCAAAGGCTTCGGCGGGGATGGCGGTCATTCCGTCGCCGAGGGGACATCCTTCCTCGTGCAGCACCTCGATGGAATCCGGCAGAAACGAGCGGATTCCCTCCAGCAGGGAAACCGTATGGAAAGCGCTGACACTGGCGCTTCCTCCGCCTCCAAGGCGCGCTTCCCCGGCATTGGGACCGATGACGGCAATCCGATGAATCTCATAGGAACGAAGGGGAAGGACGGCCGACTCGTTCTTAAGGAGGACGACGGACTCCTCCGCGACCTCCCTCGCGAGGGCATGGTGGCGGGGGGAATTCAGTTCGGCGGGGGATACCGCTGGGGACCCCTCGCGCGCGGGTCCGGCCTTCGCATGCAGTTCCATGATCCGTCTGCCGCGTTCCCGTAACTCCCGCCAGTTTAATTCACCCGGCTCCAGCTTCTTCCGGAAATTCCGCCGGGTCAGGAATTTGGCGGGACCGGGCATCTCGATGTCCAGCCCCGAGGTCAGGGCTTTTTCCGAATGGATGGCATGCCAATCCGAGATCACAACTCCCCGGTACCCGAGACGCTTCCGGAGAATCGTCTTTATCCAATAAGCACTGTCCGATGGGTATTCCCCGTTGACCGGATTGTAGGAGGTCATCACCGCCCATGGATCGCAGTGTTCGAAAATCAGCTTGAAGAGGCGCAGATACAGATCCTCCAGGGTTTGCCGGTTGACCTCGGCGCTGGTATCCATCTGCTCTTTCTGCTGGTTGTTGCAGAGAAAGACCTTTACACAGGCGCCGGTTCCTTCGCTCTGAAGACCGTTCACGATCGCGGCGGCAAGGCGGGCGGTTAGAAGCGGATCCTCCGAGAAGCTTTCGTAGTTGCGCCCTCCGCAGGGAAGGCGGTGAAGGTTGATCATCGGGCCAAGGAGCATGCCGCATCCTTTCGCCCGCGATTCCCGGCCAAGAGCGCGTCCGACTTCGTAGAGGAGGCCGGGATTCCAGCTTGCCGCCATTCCCACGGAGGTGGGAAAACAGGTCGCACTGCCGTAGGGCGGAACGACAAGGGTCACCCCGTGACCGCAGTCGGCCACCTTGAGCGGGGGGATACCAAGTCCGGGCACGCCCGTCAGGTGCCAGGCGTCCTTTCCTGCGAAGAGGTCAAGGATTTCCTCCTCGGAAAGTTTCATGGTGCCGACGAGCCCAGAAGCGACTTGCCGCACCTTACAAATGCATTCCTTTTGCCTGCTGTTCTATGTCGCTTGGCTGTATTCCGGAAGGCATCATTTCGATGAATGAATTTATTGGAGAGCTGTAGTAAAACGCGGATGAAAGGGGTTGTCTCCACTCGATCCCCGGCTCCGGTTTTGGGAGCAGATCCGGGAGTGCCTCCATAAAAAAGCAAATACTCCTTCTTTTTGTTATTGGCATCGCTCTCCTTGCCGCCGCCGTCGGCCTCCTTGCTTCTGGGGCCACCGATGACTATGTACTCGAGGATTTCGGTGGAAAGGCCGCCCCCGGCGTCGTCGCCATAACGATGGGGCAGCTTGTCGATGTGGATGTAAACGGTGACAAGGAGGCCCGTTTCGTTACGACCAACTTTTCCCAGATCATCCGTCTAAACCTCTTCGAGGCCGAGAAAAAGGAGAGCGTCGCCTTGAAGGAACTCATCCGTGCCTTCAGGGAAGGCGATGGATCCGATCAGCAGATCAACATCAACCAGCAGAGTTCGCGGGATGCCACCACCGATTGCGTGTATGACGACATCCGCCTGGAAAAGGCGGACGGTGGCTGCCGGGCAGGAAATGGCCGACCTACAGGGGCTCGCTTCTGAAGGCGCTGCGGAATTCCGAGGGCGTGTGGTCGGTCATGGTTTTGAACTGCCGTGAAAAGAAGTAGGCGTTGCAGTATCCGAGTTGGTCGGCGATTTCCTTGATCGTCAGCCCCGAATCGAGAAGCATGGATTTGGCCTTGGTGATGCGGGCATTGACAAGAAACTGCTGTGGGCTGCAGCCCATGATCTTCTTGAAAGTCCGGGTGAAGTGGTCCGTGCTGTAACCCGCTTTCAGGGCGATCCCGGAAACGCTCGTGATCTCTTTTGGATTCTCTTGCATCTGGAGGGCGATGGAAGCGACGAGATCGCGGTGATGTTTTTCCAGCCCGGAGACAATGCCCGATCGCTTCCTTCCAAGCTGGTATACAATCTCGTTCAACAGACCATGGAAAAGCTGGTTCACGGTGATCATGGCCTGCGTTGCATCGATTTTCTCCGGGGCGAAGATGTTGATCAGCAGCGGCATGAAAGGACCCGAGCGGGTCATCTCGGGCTCATCCGTGAAGAAGGGCTTCGGGACCGTTGTTTCCTTTTCGATATCGACGCCATGTTCGAGGGCGTCGTGGTAAGCCTCCCACATCAGCTCGGGGATGCGGCGGGTCATGGATTCCGCAAGGGAAACATCCACGGAGTCGATGACACCGGCGGGGATTTCGGGGATGCGGATTCGCTTCCCCGCGGCATCGAGGAAATTCAGGACCATGAAGTTGATGGCGATCGGATGCTGCGGGTCCTGGATAACCTCGTACTCGCGATCGGGCTTGAACCAGATGATGTGGCCGCCGGTGATGAGGTTGGGTTCGTTGTTGATGAGGATGTTCACGCGGCCCCGGGAAATGACCCAGATCTCATGGTTGGAAAGGGAGCGTTTTCCCGTCCACGGGCTGACCCGCTCAACACCGCCGGGCCATACGCGTCGCCCGGCGTGGATGAGGTGTGGGGAGACGTTCCGGGGTAATTTCATCGGATTCGTATATTAACGGAATTTGCCCGAAAGGAAAGCTTGAATCGAATCACGCACGCCATGGCGCAAATGCCTCTCCGAAAGTTTGGAGGTCCTGCCCGCTATCATGATGTCGTGGCTGGGGGGCTTTCCCGCAAACAGGCAGGTCCGGCAGTCGCCTCCCCTGCGGCGGTATCGTGCGACCAACGCCCGGGCATGGAACGGGGGAACAAGGTGATCCGCCGTGTTGTGAACGATAAGGAGCGGCGGGAGGGGCGCCTTACCGATCCGGGCAACCGGGGAGGCTTTCCTGTAATCATCGGATCCCGGGCTGCGACCGAAGAACTTCCTGAAAAATTCTCTGGAAAAGATATCGCGCGCATGACTGTAGAGGCCTTTGGCGATGACGGAGGGCGCCCCAATGGCAAGGATGCAGTCGGCTTCACGGCGCATCCGCGTCAACCCCACCATCAGGGCGAGATGCCCCCCGGCCGAGAAGCCGCCGACGGCCAGCTTTCGAGTTTGTGGCGGGGCAAGCGGGACTTCCCGGGTGGCCATGATCCAGCGCGCCGCCGCTTCCACATCCTCGAGGCAGGCCGGCCAGGGCGCCATTCCGATCAACCGGTAATCAGGCGCCCAGACGGCCACACGGCAGAGCCGGGCGATTTCATGGGCGGCACCGCGGATACTATGCCGGTCGAGGGCCTGCCAACCGCCTCCATGGATCAGCATCAGAATGCGCCCGGATTCTCCAGCGTCCGGCAGGAAAAGGTCCCCGGAGTTCCGCGAATCGCTGCCGGATCTGTAAACAAGCCCGGGAAGCCGTTTCATGAAGAGGTTTCCCGGCGGACCACGTCACATTGGATCCCGAGACATCCAGCAATCAGCTCCAGCGATCGTGCATGGTGCCCGATCCCGAGGGCGAAGTGATGCGTCGGCCCGGCCGCCACCCAATCGAGGAGGAACTGCCGCACGTCCTTCCCGAACCGACCGTGGGTGTTGGTGTTGCCTGTCGGCGGGATGGGGCGCCGCTCGGATTGTCCCTCAGCCACCACGAATTTGAATTCACCGCCGTTTTTCTGGCTGATGCTCAACATAGTGATCGGGCCTTCCTTGAGCCGGAACTCGACGGAGGCTCCGGATCCAGGCTTGCCGTGATACTTTTTGAGACTGCGGAGAACCGGTTTGCCGTCGGCGATGTTGATGTGATGCGGGCCGTCGTGGCCGACGAGGACCGTATCCTGGATGAAATCGACGGGGTGGAACTCGGCGAAACTGCCGCCGATCCCGAGGCGGTCCATGATGAGCATAGCTATGCAGGTCTTGATGTCGTATTCGCTGCACATGGGAAATCCGCCGCCGGTCAGGAGGGAATTTCCGACGATCAGGTTGGTGACAAGGCTTCGCATCTCTGTTCCTTCCGTTCCCTCGTAGTAGTAGGCGAGGCCGGTCAGGTTTTTTTCCTCGATAAGCGCCTCGAGGGCGACCGCGGTTTTCGCGGCCATGTCGAGGTCCTCTTGCGTGAGTTTGCCGGCTATCGGATCCGAGCCTGGATCCGGTGTGTCGAAAAAGTCGATGATATCCTGCCGCCAACGGGCCGACGCCTTGTCGTCGGCCTTCTCGAAGTGGCGCATGAGGTCGTGGGGTTCGATGAGCGGCACATGGCAGCCAAAGGAGGCGGTGACGGCCGTTGGGTCGCAATGCATGTCGAGCATGGCGTCGAGGGTGTGCCCCATGAGGCCCATGCGGCCTTTGCGCAAGTCATGGAGGGCATGGGTGATTCCAGCCCATCGCCGTAATTCCGTTTCCACGACCGGGTCGTCGCCCTCGTGGCCGAGGATGACGGCGGGAACCTTGCGGCCCATTCGCACGGCGACTCCGGTGAACTCGGAGATGGAGCAGAAGTCGTCGTTGCAAAGCTGCATGTAGGTGCTGCCTTTCCCGTAATCCATCGCCTTCAATGGCTGCAGCGCGACAAGGACGATGGGAACGCCGATTTCGCGGCAGATGACCCCGAAGGTCGAGGAGGTGGCATAGGTGACCATGTCGATAAAGAGCACATCGACATCAGCGGCAAGGATCCGCGGCACTGCGGCGTAGGTCGTCGCCGCATCGTCGACAAGGCCGAGGTTGACGACCTCGAGACCGTGGTTCCCGAGGAGCTTTTCCAGATGACCCAGCTTGCGGTGCATTTCCCCGAGAAGGCCCTCGAACTGGTCCCAGTAGGTGTGGTGACCCACCCCGAGGAGACCGGCTTTCCCAAGTAGCGGACGGCGTCGTTGAACGGTTTTCATGATGGCTTCAATTGGTTTTGTCGTTGGGTTTTGGTTGAAGTTGAAATTCCTTTTCAGGGCGCGGGCTGTACAGGAACCTCCATAATCCCGGGTTGCCGTTCCAGAGCGGATCCGGAAAGGAAACGACCGCTGTGCCGGGATTTTCGACCGTGCTGGACCCGAAGGCCTCCGCGGCCGGCAGGCGTACGGGAGGCGTCGTTCCCGTACCAGAGAAGAAAGCCAGCGGATGCGGGGAACCTGTCCGGTTGTCCCAGCGCAGGACGGTGTCACCCGATCCGGTTACGAGATCCTCTGTATCGGATGCGTCGAACCACAGAACGAGGCTGTCTGACTGGGGAGGATTCTCCCGTCCCGTGTAAGGAAGGCTTATGCAGGCAAGAAGCGCAGCGGCGATGACAGGATTCCGGAGGAAGGCTGCCATGTTCTTTTCAGGCTTTGTCTTTCTTGAGGACCCTCAGCGACAACCAGACGAGAAGGCTGCCGAGCAGCAGGACGGATCCGCCCATGGCCAGAATGGTAAGGCGCGACTGCCAGTCGTTCGGCACAATGAGAAGGGAGGTCATTAGAAGGCCGATAATGATGCTCATTCCGCCGATGGTTTTCAGTTGTTCCTTGTCATTGTCATCGCCGACCTCTTCCCGGAAATTCACCGGTTTGTGCATTTTCGCATAAAAGCGGTCGGTTTCGGCCTTTTGTTCCGGCGTTTCCCTTTTGGCGAAAACATAGCTGAGCATGAAGCCGGAAACGGAAAAGACCGCCACCATGAGAACGCGTTCGGGATAATCGAGGCTGATGTCCATGGCGGCGAGGATCGGCTTAGCGACCCACTGGCCGCCGAGACCGAAAACAATCGAGTAGACCGCGCAGGCCCGGGGCGCGTTGCGGGCGAAGAGCGCGAGGAAGAAAGGCAGCGTCATGGGAAAATTCACCGCCGCGGCAAAGCCGACGATCAGCTCGAAGATTCCGGAGCGGCCGAAGGTGGCAAGGAAAAGCGTGATGGAGACGATGACGACCACAAGCACCGCCGAAATCCGCTTCCCCCAGACCATTTCGGTCTGGGGATCCAAGGGCGCCATCTTGAAGCGGCGGCGCAGGGGCGGCATAATGTTGCGGACAATGGTCGCGGCGTTGGAATTCAGACCCGTGTCCATGGAACTGGCCGTGGCCGAAAACATGGCCACGAGAACCATCCCGAGCAGGCCGTTCGGGAGAAGGTTTAGGCAGGCCACCACGTAGGCGGATTCCTCCGCCTTGTTGAGAACGCCTGCGTAGCTGGCGACCTGCTCCGGATACAGCACCCGGGAAATAAAGGAGGGCGTGGTGAAGAAAATGAGCCCGAGGAGCATAATGACCAGCATTAGAGCGGCGGCCTTGCGGGCCTCGTTCCCGTCCTTTGCGACAAAAAAGCGTGCCGACCAGCCAAGTTGCAGCTGGGCCACGAACTGCATGCTGAAAATGGCGAGGATCCATGCCACCGTGTACTTTCCGTCCGGGAAAGCTCCCCGCGGGTACGCGGCCTCGTAGGTGCCGAGATCGACCACTTCGCGGTACAGATTGGCCACCCCGCCCACTTCGATGACCCCGAGCACGCTCACAGCGATGATGACCGGAAAGAGAACGAGGCTCTGCAGAAAATCCGTCGCCATGACCGCCCATTTGCCCCCGGAAACGGAATAGACGCCGACCACTACTCCAAGTCCAAAAATGACCCCTTCCAGGGGGATCTGGAAGACGGCGCTGACAAAGATCGAAAGTCCCAGCAACTGGAAGGCTCCGAACATCGGCTGCAGCATCATGTTCAGGTAAGCGAAAAATTGCTCGGTTCCCGGCCCGAAGCGCTCCCGGATGACCTCGGCCCCGGTGATCATACGCATTTGGCGGAACCATGCGGCAAGGAAAGCAATGAGGATGATTGCCGCGACCCATTGGGCAGCGTTGCTGGCCAGCGGCGCGATGCCCGCCTCGTAGACGGCCCCCGCCACACCGGTGAAAACGTAGGCGCTCACTAAGCTGAGGGTCAGGCTCGGCCCCATGAGCCACCATGAAGTGCGGGCCCCGCCGCGGAAGTAATCATCCGAGTTCGAATTGAACTTGCGCATCAGCGGTCCGACGCTGGCAAGGAAGCACATATAGACGACGATGACGATGTATTCGGCGAGGTGGGGTTCCGGAGCGATCGGTTCGTTCATGGGAGGAAGGGGTTGGAAGCCATTTTCGGGGGGAGAAAGTTGATATGGCCGGTAGCCGTTCCGGCACTATGCATCCTGACGACTTATCGGATTATTGTACGCGGTATGCCGGTGGAGACTTCGATGGGGAGGCTTTATTAGACGATTTAATTTGGATGCTTGAAATGGCATCCCTCCCCGAAAACAAGCGGACATCGTTTTAGTATATTCCGTGGACGGATACAACCATTCATCGCCGGGCACGACTCTGGTTTGGTCTATTGATTGAGCTTCCGAAGACGCGAGCTCAACCTTCCATTATCAACCCCGAAACCAGCA